>PMXQ01000018.1 GCA_003171065.1 Chloroflexota bacterium | reverse complement strand
GAGGCCCAGGCGAAGACTCGATCCGGCGGCCCGATGGGCCCGACCGACGACGACGCCGACGCGCCCGGCTCGGCCTTCGTTCGGCCCGTCTAGGTTCGAGCGGCGGGCCGCGCGGCCACCCGGCGCGGCCACTCGGCGCGGGCGACGCGGCCACCCGGCGCGGCCGGGCGACGCGGCCACCCGGCGCGGCCACCCGACCGGACCTTCTAGCAGGCTCGCAGCGTTGCGCGCACCGCGACTGCTCGGATGCTGAAAGCGGATTGTTATGATCCGCCAGTGCAAAGCCACGTCATTCTGACCGACCTGATTTCCGACACAGAGCAGGAGATCCTGCGCCTGCTCTCCGTGCGCGACGGCCCCACCGCCGGGCTGTACGAGATGATGCGCTACCACCTCGGCCTGGACGCCAGCGGCTCGTCCGGAAAGCGGATGCGGCCCCTCCTCGGGCTGCTCGCCTACTCCTCGATAAGAGGCGACTACCACGCCGCGCTGCCCGGAGCGGCGGCCGTGGAGCTCGGCCACAACTTCAGCCTGGTCCACGACGACATCGAGGACGCCGATCGCGAACGCCGCCACCGCGCGACCCTGTGGGCGGTCCACGGCATCCCGCAGGCGATCAACGCCGGCGACATGCTCTTCACCCTCAGTCGCATCGCCCTGCACCGCCTGTCGGACCTCGGCTTCTCCGACGCCAAGGTGCTGCGTCTCATGCGCCTCTACGACATGACGTGCCTGGCGCTGTGCGAGGGCCAGTACCTCGACATCTGGGCCAGCGAGGGCACGGAGCCGATGTCGGTCGAGCTCTACTTCGACATGA
The DNA here is from genome assembly GCA_003171065.1 of Chloroflexota bacterium. GTDB lineage: Bacteria > Chloroflexota > Limnocylindria > Limnocylindrales > CSP1-4 > Fen-1039. The sequence continues at coordinate 25,390 of PMXQ01000018.1, read as the reverse complement.
TCGGGCGCAAGACCGCCGCGCTCATCGCTGCCTCGGTCGAGGCCGGCGCCATCCTCGCGACCGACGACGAAAAGATCATCGCCCGGTACCACGCCTTCGGCTGGGCCCTGGGCGTCGCCTTCCAGCTCAACGACGATCTGCTTGGAATCTGGGGCGACCAGGCGAAGACGGGCAAGGAGCCCACGGACGTCGCCCGGCACAAGATGACGCTGCCGGTGATCTACGCCTTCGAGCATGCCGGTCCCGAGGATCGGGCACGGCTGGAGGCGATCTGGCGGACTGACGTGCCGCACGACGGCCAGGTTGCCGAAGCGGTCGCCCTGATCGAGCGGCTGGGCGGCCGCGACTATACCCGCGACCAGGCCCGCCAGCATCGCGACCGGGCCCTGGCCGAGCTCGATGCCGCCGGCGTGATCGACGCCGAGGCGCTGGAGTCGCTCCGCGGCATCATCGTCGGCGTGATCAAGGCCTGATCGGGCCGCCCGCAGGGAGGAGCCCTTTTCGAGCGCCGAGCCGCCAGCGGCCCGTTCTTTCCGCACCCACCACGACGACATTGGGCAAAGCCGATCGGCGGCGAATACCCGGGTGTGGTGGTTGTCCAGGCGTCGATCCAGGCACGAGAGGCGAAAAGGAGCGCGATCGGCCCGAGAGGACCTGATTCCGGGGGTTCAAGGGTCGGACCGGCCGGCGGGAGGCACGAGGACTTTGCCCAATGTCGGTCTGATGTGAATTCAGAAACTTCCACCCACCAGTCGCGCTCAGGCGGAAGGTAGCGCCGACGGCTCCGTTGTTTCGCTCGTTGCGGCTGCGACCGTCAGCGCTATTGGTCGAGCTCCGCCGCCGGTTTTTCGTCCGAGCGCTCCCGAACGACCAGAACCTTGCCGACGCGGTGGCCGTCGGTCGACTCGACAGTGAGCGTCAGCCCCTGCTCGTCGAGGCGGACCTGGTCGCCCGGTCGCGGCACGCCGCCGATGCGGTGGTAGATCAGCCCGCCGACCGTGTCGTACTCCTCCGAATCCTCAAGCCCTGCCAAGTCCAGGTCGAACAGCTCGCCCAGGTCGTCGACCGAAGCTCGCCCATCGATGCGCGCCTGGTCGTCCGAGAGTCGGACCGTCAGCGGCTCCTCTTCGTCGAACTCGTCCTGTATCTCGCCGACGATCTCCTCGAGCAAGTCCTCGATCGTGACCATGCCGGCCGTGCCGCCGTACTCGTCGAGCACGATCGCCAGGTGGACCCGCCGACCCTGGAGCTTGTGGAGCAGGTCGTCGATCGACATCGACTCCGGCACGAAGAGCGGCGGCCGCAGCAGCTTGCGCAGATTGGGTTTCTGATCGGCGCCCTTCAGGAAGGGCAGCAGGTCCTTGGCCAGGAGGATGCCGACGATCTCGTCGATCGTCTCCTCGTAGACCGGGATTCGGCTGTGACCTTCGCGGACGAACGTGTCGATGACCTCGTCCATGCTGGCGGTGACCGGCAGCGCGGTCATGTCCGTTCGCGGAACCATGATCTCGTGCAGCCGGCGCTCGCCGAACTCGATGACCGCGCTGATCATCTGCTCCTCTTCCGCCTCGAGGATGCCCTGTTCCCCGCCGCGTTCGACGATCAGCTTGAGCTCCTGCGTGCTGATCTGCGCCTGCCGGGCGACATCCGCGCCGAAGAGGCCCGCGATCTTGCGGGTCAGCCAGGTGAGAAGGCTCACGAGCGGGGCCAGGATCCGGCCGAGAACGTCGACCGGCCCGGCCAGCGCCAGTGCCACTCGATCCGGGCGGGCAAGGGCCAGCGTCTTGGGAACGAGCTCGCCCACGACGATCGTGAACAGTGCCAGCAGGATCGTGACGATCACGACGGCGAAGCCGAGGGCATTGTCCTTGACCACGGGAACGCCGGCGAAGGCGCGCGCCAGGCGGTCGGCCAGGCTCACGGCTGCATATGCCGAGGCGAGGAAGCCGACGAACGTGACGCCAATCTGGATCACGGCGAGGAATCGGGCCGGATCCGCAACCAGCCGCCGGACCCGCCGTGCGCCGCGATGACCCTCGTCGATCATCTGCTCGATGCGGCTGTGCCGAAGCGTGACCAGAGAGATCTCGGCCATAACGAAGACGGCCTCGATCAGGATGAGGACGAGGACGACGAGCAGCTGCAGGATGAGATCGCTCATTCGGCCTCGTCTGGCGGCGGTTCACCGCCCGATGGGCGAGGCTTTCGGATCCGGGCCGGCACGCCCAGCGCGAGCATTCCGGCGGGCACGTCCCTGGTCACCACGGCGCCGGCGCCGGTGCGGGCATCGTCGCCCAGCTCGACCGGGGCGACCAGCATCGTGTCCGAGCCCAGGAAGACACGCTTGCCGATCTTCGTCCTGTGCTTTCGGACGCCGTCGTAGTTGCACGTGATCGTGCCCGCGCCGACGTTCGTCCGCTCGCCCAGGACCGCATCGCCGATGTAGCTGAAGTGGTGCTGCTGGACGCCGGGCTCCAGGCGGCTGGCCTTGACCTCGGCGAAGTTGCCGAGCTTCGCCTTGCGCCCGATCGACGACTTGGGCCGCAGGTGCGAGAACGGCCCGATCTGGACCTCGTCCTCAACTTCGGAGCTCTCGAGAATGCTGGCCCAGATGACGCAGTCGCGGCCGACAACGGTGTCGATGATCTGGCTACCGGCCCCGATGCGCGTCCCGGAGCCGATGCGAGTGGTGCCGCGCAGAATGACGTTTGGCTCGATGGTCACGTCTCCCGCCAGCTCGACCGAGGCGTCTATGCAGACGCTGCTCGGGTCGACCATCGTCACCCCGGACATCATGTGGGCCTCGTTGATGGCCATCCGGAGCTCGAACTCGGCCTCGGCGAGCTGCGCTCGATCGTTGATGCCGTTGAGGGTGCCGTCGTCCTCGACAACCAGAGAGACGACCGGCCGGCGATCCTCGCGCGCCAGCTCGACCAGCGCCGGCAGGTAGAACTCGCCCGAGACCGGCGACGGCTGCACGTCGCCGATCCGCCCGCGGAGCCAGGCCGCGTCGAAGGCGTAGATGCCGGCGTTGATCTCGTCGACCGAGAGCTCCTCGGGCGACGCGTCCTTTTGCTCGATGATGCGCAGCACCTGCCCGCCGTCGTCGCTGCGAATCACCCGGCCCAGGTCGCCGGGGTCGAGAGCGTGGACGCTGATGATGGCCATCACCGCTCCTCGGGCCCGCCGCAGGTCGACCAGCTCCGCCAGCAGATCCGGGTCCACCAGGGGCACGTCGCCGGAAAGGACCAGCACTTCGGCCACGTCCGTCGGCGCCACCCGGAGCGCGGCCCTGACCGCGTCCGCCGTGCCCCGTGGCGTCTCCTGGAGGGCGAAGTCGGCGCGATCGGCGAAGACTTCGGTGATCGCCGCGGTCGGCGGGGAGTAGACGACCAGCGGCCGGCGATGGCCCGCGTCCTCCGCCGCGTCCAGCACGTAAGCCAGCATCGGGCGGCCGCACAGCTCGTGGAGGACCTTGGGCTTGCTCGACTTCATGCGCGTCCCGAGACCGGCGGCGAGCACTACCGGCAGAGCGCTTTGCGGAGTCTGGCTCATGGCATCGGACGGTAGCACGGAACCACGCCACCGCGCGAGGTGGCGCGGGGCCGGCAACCGCGGCGAATCAGCTGGCGCGGCGTGCGATCGCCTCGATCTCGACCAGGGCGCCGCGCGGCAGGGCGGCCACCTGCACGGTGCTTCGGGCCGGCGCAGGCTCGATGACGTGCTTGGAGTAGATCTCGTTGACGGTCGAGAAGTCGGCCAGGTCGGCCAGGAAGATCGTGGTCTTGACGACGTCGGCCAGCGAAACGCCGGCGGCCGCGAGGACCGACTCCAGGTTCACCATCGCCCGCTCCGCCTGATTGGCGATGCCATCGAGCAGCTTGCCGGTGGCCGGGTCCATCCCGAGCTGGCCGGAGCAGAAGACGAAGCCGTCGATGGCGATGGCCTGACTGTACGGGCCGATGGCGGCCGGCGCCCCGGGGGCGGAGATCTCCTGGCGAGGCATCGTGGCTACCTACCTTTCGAGATGGCGCGGCCACCATTGTGAGCGCCGGCGAGCGCAATGTGGCGCCCGGACGCGAGAATCGTCGTCGCCGCGACGAAGGGCTCGCCGTCGCCGATCGCCGGCATCGTGCCGTTGCAGATTCCGACCCGCACCAAGCGAGCGGCCCGGCGCGCGTCCGCGAGCGAGGCGTAGAGAGCCCAGGTCGACGACCCCGAGCCCGACTGGCCGACGGGACGGCCGAGAAGGCGGCCCAGGGCGGCCCGGAAGCCGGCGAGCGCCGGGGCCACCTCGAGAGCCGCCGCAAGGAGGTCGTTGGCGGCGGAGAGCTCCTCGGCTCTCGCCAGGAGCGCGGAGACGGACAGCCCCGCCCGAAGGTCGGCGACGAGACGCTCGGAGGCGGCCAGGGCGGCCGGGGTTGCGGGGCGGGCGCGGCCGGCGTACGCGGCGAAGACGGCCGGCGTCGAGATGGGCAGGCGCGGCGTGACGAGCAGCACGGCCGGAGGCTCTCCCTCCAGATCCGGCAACGGCTCGACGACCTCGCCACGGCCGGTGACGAGGGCCGCTCCCCCGGCGAGGAAGAACGGCACGTCCGAGCCGAGCGACGCAGCCAGGTCGCGAACCGCCGCCGCGGGGAGTGATGCGCCCCACGCCTCGAGTGCCGCGGCTACCGTCGCCGCCGCGTCGCTGCTGCCGCCGCCCAGGCCCGCGGCGACGGGGATGCGCTTGGTCAACCGCGCGGCGAGAGGTGGCGGGTCGTTCGGGGCGCCGCGCCACGTGGCGCGGACGGCGTCACGGGTCGCGGCTATCGCCTTCAGGACCAGGTTGTCGGGCGTGGGCGACACGGGCAGCCCGGCGATGCGCAACGTGTCGCCGCGAGCCCCGACCCGTGCCGGCGACAACGCCACGACGTCACCGAGCGCCAGCGGCACCATCACCGAATGCAAGGCGTGGTAGCCGTCCTCGCGCCGGCCTACCACGGCCAGCGTCAGGTTCAGCTTCGCCGGCGCGAGACGCACGACGCGAACGGGGCCCGGAGCCCCCGCGGCGCTCACCGCCGCCCCTTCTTCGCCCCGACGGAGGCGGCGCGGCTCTGTGCCGACCGGGCCTTCGCGGCGGCTTCGGCGGGTGACATCGCCTCGGGCAGCGGCTCCAGCGCCGCCCGCAGCGCGAGCCACTCCCCCACTGAAAGCGTCTGTGGCCGCCGCTCCCCGCCGATGCCGCACGCCTCCAGAGCGGTGTCGATTCGGGCACCCGGTATCGCCAGCTGGCGCACCAGCACGTTGCGGAGCATCTTGCGCCGCTCGCGGAAGCCGGCCTGCACCACCCGCCAGAGATCCCCCTCCTCCGCGGCCGCGAGGCGCGGACGCTCGCCCAGCGGGTCGAACGGCTCGATCACGACCACCGCCGACGCGACCTCGGGCGCCGGCTCGAACGCCTCGGGCGGAACCACGAAGGCGATGCGAACCGCGGCGTGGAACTGCACGAAGACGGAGAGGTAGCTCATCTCGCCGGGCGCGGCCGAGATCCGCTCCGCCACTTCCCTCTGGACCATCAGAACCAGGCGCGCCGGCCTCGGCGCCGAGCCCAGGAGGCGGTGCAGGATCGGGCTCGTGATGTGGTACGGGACGTTGGCCACGACCTCGAAGGGCGGCGCAATGAGCTCGGCGATCGTCTGGTCGAGGATGTCGCCCTGGACGAGCCTCAGCGCCCCCGACGCCACGGCGGCCTCCTGAACTCGACCCAGACGCTCGGCCAGCCTTCGGTCGAGCTCGACCGCGGTGACCGACGCTCCGCCGGCCAGCAGGCCTCCGGTCAGGATCCCGAGCCCCGGCCCGACCTCGAGGATTCGCCGTCCCGGCTCGGGCGCCGCCAGATCGAGGATCGACTGCAGCACGTCCGGATCGGCCAGGAAGTTCTGCGAGAGCGAATGGCGGGCCGTGATGCCCTCCCCGCGCAGCTGCCGCCGAACCGCCAGCGGGTCGAGCCGCGGCGCCCTCGGCGCGGCCACTGGTTTCGGATCGGGCGACTCGCTCACCGGCGTGCCAGCGGCAGCGACGGCTTGGCGTCCAGGTCGAGCCCGGCCCGCGTCCCCGCCTCGAACCGCCACGCGGCGGCGGCCCCGATCATCGCCCCATTGTCCGTGCAGAGCGCCGGCCGGGGCACGACCAGCGGCATCCCCGCCGCCTGGGCCGCAGCCGCCAGCCGATCGCGCAGCACGCGGTTGGCGGCCACGCCCCCGCCCAGCACCACCGACCGCGCCCCCGCCGCACGAGCGGCCCGGATCGTCTTGGTCACGAGGACGTCTACTACCGATTCCTGGAAACCGTCCGCCAGCTCGGCCACGCGATCGTTCGCAAGCGGTGAATCGCCGGCAGAGGTTCCCGTTCCGCCGGTCTCGGCAGCGATCGTTCGCCGCGCCGCCGTCTTCAGGCCGCTGAAGCTGAAGTCGAACGAGTCGCCCAGCCAGGCCCGCGGGAAGACGACGTCGTGGCGGGTCGCCCCTGCCGCGGCCCGCATGATCTCGGGCCCGCCCGGATACGGCAGGCCCAGGAGCCGGCCGACTTTGTCGAACGCCTCGCCGGCCGCATCGTCGACTGTCTCGCCGAGCAACCTGTACGCCAGGTGGTCGCGCATCTCGACCAGGAACGTGTGCCCGCCCGAAACGATCAGCGCGACCACCGGGAAGAGCGGCTCCGGGACCTCTCGCGCTTCGTCCGCCAGCCACGCCGCGTAGAGATGGCCCTCGAGGTGGTTCACCGGGACGAGCGGCTTGCCGTGGACGTAGGCCAGCGTCTTGGCGAAGTTGATGCCCACGAGCAGCGATCCGGCCAGCCCGGGCCCCTCGGTGACGGCCACGGCGGAGACGTCGTCCCACGTAACCCCGGCCGCGGCCCAGGCCTCGTCCAGGACGGGCACGATCCAGCGCAGGTGGGCCCGCGCCGCGACCTCCGGCACGATCCCGCCCGCCGCCGCGTGCATCGCCACCTGGCTGGCCACGACGTTGGAGTGGATCCGCCGGCCGTCCTCCACCAGCGCGATGCCGGTCTCGTCGCAGCTCGATTCGACCGCCAGGATCAGCCCGCCGCGCGTCACGACGACTTCCTCACGTTGCTGGGTCGGAGCACGTCGGGCGCGATGGCATGGCCGCCTTCGGCCCCTTCGCCTTCGGCCGCCTCGCCCCCGGCTTCCTCCGACCGCTCGATCGGCAGGCCGTCTTCCCCTAGCTCGATGTCCGGACGCTTCGCCACTTCGGCTCGTAGCCTGGCCAATCGATCGCGCATCTGCCGGCCGTCGAGCTGATCGGTGGTCATGATCAGGGCGTCCTCGTTGTCGTCGCTGTAGTAGCGCGGTCGCAGGCCGACCACGGCGAAACCGTACTTCTCGTACAGGCGCCTCGCGGGGTGATTCGAGGGCCGAACCTCCAGGGTCGCCTCGCGCGCCCCGCGCGCCACCGCCAGAGCCAGCAGGGCGAGAAGCAGCCGCTCCCCCACTCCCTGGCGGCGCCATGCCTTGCGCACCGCGAAGGTCGTGATGTGGGCCTCGTCCACCATCAGCCAGGTCCCGGCAAAGCCGACGATCCGGTCGCCGTGGCGGGCCACGATGTAGTGGGCCATGCGGTTGGTTTCGAGCTCGGAGCGGTAGGCATGCGGCGGCCAGGGCGTGGAGAAGCTCTCGCGCTCGATCTCTTGGACCGCGGCCAGGTCGTCGACCGTCATGCGATCCATGACGACCGCTACTGGCGGTCGTGCGACCATCGCACCTCTCCCTTCACCGCGCCGATTCCACGCGGCAACGTCACGTACTCGGGCACGAGGCGGGCAACGTCGTCGCCGCCGGCGGCGACGCGGGCGGCCCCGAGCGCAAGCAGCGCGGTCGAGAGCCGCTCCTCTGCCCCGACGCCCAGCGCCATCGCCTCGGCTGGGGCGCGGTCCGGGAGATCCACGGCCACGAGCAGCGTCGCTGCGTCCAGATCCGGCTCCTCGCCGCCGCGGAGCAGAGTCGCCACTCCCCCGAGAACCAGAACGCGGTCCGAGGGCCCGGCGGGGAGCAGCAGGGCCACCGCCGCCGACTCCGCCACACCCGCCACTTCGCGCGCCGCGGCCAGCAATGCCTCGGAAGTGGCGACGCCGGCGATCGGAACGTCCAGCCCGCGAGCGAGCGCCTTGGCGGTCGCGATGCCCACGCGCAGGCCGGTGAACGCCCCGGGCCCTGTCCCGACGACGATCCCGCCCAGCTGCGCCAGCGCGACATGGTTCGTCGTCAGCAGCTCGTCGGTTCGGGTCAGCAGCTCCTCGCCGTGGCGATAGCCGGCCAGCCAACGCCGCTCGTCGATGAGAGCGCCGTCGGGCGAGCCCAGCGCCACGAGCGCCCGGGTGCCGGAAGTATCGAGCGCGAGCAGAGGGCGGCCGGTCATCGGCCAGACCGTTCGGCCGCGGCCTCCGCGGCCTCCGCGGCCAGCGCGGCGAATTCCGCCGGCACGGCTTCGATGTAGCGCGCGTAGCCAGGGTCCCCGGCACGCAGCACGATCCGGCGGGGTTCGTCGCCCGTGCCCTCGATCAGGACGTCGAGACGTCCGGCGGGCATCGCGTCCTCCAGCCGTTCGGCCCATTCGATCAGCGTGACGCCCCCGCCCTGGCGCTCGTCGATGAGGCCGCCCGCCAGCGCCTCGGCCGCGCCGGCCAGCCGGTACAGGTCGATGTGGAAGAGCGGCAGCCGCCCTCGATACTCGGCCATTAGCACGAAGCTCGGCGAGACGATCGTGTCGGTCACGCCCAGCCCCGCCCCGAAGCCCTTGGCGAACTGCGTCTTGCCCGCCCCCAGCTCACCGACCAGGCTGACCAGGTCGCCCGGGCGCGCGGCGACCGCCAGCGCCCCTGCCAGGGCACGCGTGCCCGCGGGATCGTCGATTTCGACAACCCGTTCCAGAGTGCGACGCTCGATCACGCAGGGAGGTTACCCGAAAGCGGGCCGGTGGCGCTTCCGAACCGCCCCGCATGCCGGCGCGTGCGCCGCGGCCCGGCCAATCCCAGTCCCGGAACGGAACTCAAGTGGCGGGAGAGACGACTTCGCCGTCGGCCGGCGTGGCGAGCAGCTTCGGACCGAGCACGTAGTAGCGACCTCGCCTGTCGCCCGTTGCCACGAGCCAGCCGCCCTCGGCCGCCACCGCAAGTTCTCGAGTCGTGGTCTGAGCGCTCGCCCGGCTGGCCGGATGTAGTCCCCGGGCGCATGTGGCGATTGCCCAGGCAAAGGCAAGACCATCGCTCATTGCCAGCGGAGGCTTCTTCTCGGCGATGTCCCGGCGGGCATGGACCATGGCCTCGCCAAGTCCGCGCATTCTCCCCAGCACATGATCGGCCGACCGGATGATCGATCGCGCTCTCCACGACCGACCCGGCGCACAACGTCACTACGACCACCTGCGCCTTCTCCAACGGCCCGATCGACGTCACCGCGCTCGACGGGACCGTGACCCATACTGACTACAATGCCGCCGGCCGCCCGATAGGCACCTTCGCCAACTACAGCGGCGGCGGCCGCCGACCGCCCCGGCGCGGACCTTGCGCCCTACGCGCGGACCAGCTCGCCGCGGCCGATCGTTTCGGCGTCCTTGGGGAGGTCGAGCAGGCCGTGGGGTCGGAGCCCGGCACGGATGGCGAGAGCCTCGTCCGTCTGCCACGGGTCGGATGGATCGAAGGATTCGCCCTGGAGTCCGACGAGAACGCCACCGGGTGGGACGATCCTCGCCAGGGTGCCCCGTGGCAGCGCCGAGCGTGTCACGAGCTGTAACGTCGGCAGCGACCGGCTGCGTCGTCCCAGGTAGGTTCGCCAGCCGACGACGAGATGGTCCCTCGAATCGTTCCGGACGGCGGCCTTGAAGGAGTTGGTGGTGATCCAGGCCGTGCCCGGCCGCCAGAAGGCGATCGAGGCGCAGAGCACGTCTTCGAGCAGGGTTTCCGCCGCCCAGTCGCCTTCACGGATCGACTTCACGGTCGCGCTGGCGATCGGTGCGGCGGCCGACCTGCCGCCGTCGCAAACCCGGACGCTGAAGCGCTCGTCCCCCTGCGGCCCGCAGAGGAACGCAGCCGAAAACCCATCCGCGGCCACGCTCGCCATCGTCGGCCGGCCCCGGCTATCGGTGGCCGAGTACCGATTCCTCGGATCGAGCGCGAGCTGAAGCATCTGGATGAGGAACTCGGGATCGTCGACCTCCAGTCGGGCAGGGCCGGCCGTCGGTGTGACGAGTCTGACGTCGGCGAACTCGGGCGCCACTTCCCGCAGTGCCCGCACGTAGCCTTGAACGGAGCGGAGAAACCCGCCTGCCATCAGCTGGCTGGGCCACCAGTTCGATATCGCGAAGAGGTGTTCGGCCACTTCGCACCCCCTTTCGCCCCTCAGAGTATGAACCGCTCCAGGTCCGATAGGGCGATGATTGTTGGCCCGAGGTCGTCGCCGAGGCGGACGTTCGCGGCCTCGAGGTGGATGCCCGCGCGGAAACGGTGCAAGCCGGCTGAGCTCAGCCAGCGACCCTCGCGACCGGCGTGGATGCCGCTTCTGACTCGCACCCAGTCTGGCGGGATCTCAGGCAGCGGCACGTCGACGACATCCAGGACCAGCAGCGGTGGCTCGGTGATGATGGCGACCTCGCGGCCGGCCAGCGCGGCCAGCAGCGCGAGGATCGGGGAAGCGATCGGGCGCCGCTGGTGGCCATCGAGCCCCAGGACCCCGAACGGTGGCATCGAATGCAGCCCGGCGCGCTGGCGGGCTTCGGAAGCGGCGAGGTCGCGGAGCTCCGCCTGACCGAGCGAGCCCGCGACCATGCCCCGGATCGACATCGCCCGCGCCCGTGTGAGCGCCTCGGCCGAGACGCGGCCGCCGGCCACGACGATCGCGCCGGAGCGGCCCATGTCGAGGGCGGTATCGCGCAACTCCCCGTCGACGAGGCGCGGAACATCGAGGTAGCCACGTGTCGGCTGCCCGCCGGCGACGGCCGCGGGGATCGCGACCCCGGTCACCTTCATGGCGATGCCGATGCAGTTGGCCGCTTCCATGATGACGCCCGTCGTGGGCGACTCGATCTTCTCGTGGCGCTCGCCGGCGGCGGCGCTCCAGCGCCCGTTGATCTCATACAGGAGCGTTCCGGCGATGCGCCTCGGGCCTTCGCGGCGCGCGTTCTTGCCGCGACGATCGTCCCCGCCGACCCACCACTTGCCCGGCGTCGGCGGGCGGCGGCGTTCCTGTTGTGGGTCCTTCCAGCCTCCGTTGCCGTCTCCTTTGCCGTTGCCGTTCGCGGACCCGCTCAGCCGGCCGAGATCGACGAACTCTGCATCGACCGTCCGCTCCGCTATCGGCATGCCCGCGGTCACCTTCTGGCCCGGACTCACCAGCACTCGATCGCCGGGCCCAATGCGGATCTGGACCACCGGCGACACGACCAGGATCCGGCGGCCCGGGATGCGCGTGAGCTCGGGCGGAGTGACGGGCGTCGCGGCACGCCCATGGACGCGCGCTTTGGCGCTCATTCGTCGATCTCCGACCACATCGCCCGCTGCCACGATTCCCAGGTGGCGCGCTTCTGATCGGCTCTGTCGGGCAGCCGCAATGGGATGTCGCGCAGGTCGACGAACAGCCCGCCGAGCCCGCCCGAGACTTCGACGCTGAAGTGGCGCCCGCGCGCCCCCAGCCTGACTGCGTCCCTGAAGTCCATGTCGGCCGTGGCGGTCTGGCCGGGCGGCAGCTCGACCGCCCAGATGCCCCCGGGCTGGAGGTCGATGTCGGAGTTGGCAGTTCCGCCGATGACGCGCATCCGGCCGGCGCTCCGGCCCTGGCGGATGCCCGCCGGCAGGACCAGGCTGCCCAGTGGCAGGAGCACGTCATCCACCAGGTCCTTGAGCATCTTGCGCCGTTCCTCTTCGTCGGCGATTGCGCCCATCGGTCCGAGGAGCCGGGCCTGGTCGCACGCGAGGCGCCCGACGCCGGGCCGTCGAACCAGGTCCGCCATCGCCAGCGCCACGACCGATGGCGGCGTCGAAGCCCAGACGCCGCCGGCGGCGATCAGGATATCCGGCATCTCGCGCTGTGAGATCTCCGGCGTGGCGGCGACGAGCCGCTGCACCGCCGCCTTGGCGGCCGCGAGCCGGAGCAGCGCCCCTTCGCCGTCGGCTTCGCCCCAGGGCGAGGAGCGCAGGTCGCGCAATCTGTCGCTGAGGCGGTAGCGATCGAAGGCGATCGTAGACCAGGACGACACGGCGTCGATCATCTCGTCGGACAGGTCCTCCGGCGCGAACGACCCGCTCGCCATCGCGACATGGGAGGACACGATGGTTCGATGTCCTGGCCCGACTGCCTCGGCGCGACACCGCAAGCCGCCGTCGACACCGACTTCGAGCACCTCGATCGACTTGTCGAGCAGCAGGGCCAGCGATCGAACGGACCGGGCGATGCCGAGCCTGCTCTCGTCCGAACGGGCACGCAGGCCTTCGAGCACCTGCTGGAGCGCCGAGCCGGCCGGCTGCCCGGATTCCGCATCGGGCGCCAGCAGCACGCTGTCGTGACGGTCACCGGCCGGGGCGGGCATCTCGACGGGAGCAGCATGGGCTGGTGCCTCGAGGTCGGAGGCGTGCGCAGCCGCTGCGGCGACGGCGGCAGTCGTGGCGGTAGCGGCCGATGCCGATGGACCGCCAGCCGTCGTGCCCTCGGCCGCCTCCTTCGACGGCGGGCCCTCCGGCGCAGGCTCGACGGCGGGGGCCGCGGAGGGGGCCCCGACGGGTGTCATCACAGGCGTGGCGCCAGCCGCCTCGGGCGCGCCGGCGCTCGTTCCCACGGCGACCGCGCTCGGGTCCTCCTCGGCCGGCCCGGCCGTGGCGGAGACCTTCACTGCGTCAGGGATGCGGTCGTGCTCGCCCGCCCCGGAGAAGTCCGACTCCTGGATTGCGGCCCCGCCCGCCAGAACCACCGCCAGTTCCGGCCGGCGACGTGCGGCGGCCGCCACGAGCGCCCCGAGCATCGGCAGGTGGCGCTTCTCGTCCCCGGCGGGCGTCGAATCGGCGCCCAGCAGAACCGCGTGGGTGTCCCAGGCGAGCACCAGGCGGCTGAGTTCCAGCGGATCGTCCACGTCGGCACTGCCACCGACGACGAGCCAACCCGCACGAGCCGCGATTTCCTCCAGCCGCCGCCTTTGACGCTTGGAGCCGGCGAGCACGGCGATACGACGAGGGGGAGAGCTTCGACTCTCCAGGCGCGCCAGATCGGTGACCAGCGCAGCGGCCCTGGGCCGCTCCCGGGCGCTGACGAACTCGAGAAGCTCCCGGTCCGCCTGCTCGACGCGGTCCAGGATGCCGAAGAGCAGCGCGTCGAGATCCGTCGTCGAGGGTGCGGCGGCATGGGCGAGCAGACGCCAGCGACCGCCGGCGTGGCCGACGAGAGCCGCTGAGGTCGTGGCCGCGCCGAAGTCGAGGGCGAAGAATGCTCGGGGTTGACGGCTCACACGGCTATGCTAACCCGCTCGCAAACACCTGTCGCCGGCATCGTGAAGTAGCTCGGCTCCGCTGGTCACGCGCGGCAGATCGCCTCACGCGTCCCAGGCGGTCTCTTCGTCCGGATCCTGGAGCCGCTCGATGAGCTGCTCGATGCCGAGATCGTCGGCGAGGATTTCGCTGGCCACCTGCACTTCGCCACCGAAGACGAGCCGAAGCGTGGGGTCGAAGAAGACCATCGCTCCGCTGCCCAGCTGGCGGTACGGGCGGCTCGCCTGCAGGAAGAGGACGGCCGGAACGGCCAGGCCGCGCAGCTGGATCTCGCGCGCTGCCTGCTCGACGAGATCGTCGCGCTGCTCTTCCGATCGGCCCGTCAGGTCCATCATGTCGGCAACCTGCTCACTCCTGTTTGGCCATCATGGCGGCCATGCACAGCCGTCTCCGACAGATCGGCGGCTCGTGACCTTTACTCGCAACCGAGAGGACCGGGTTCTTCCTCGCTCGTCAGCGCGTCCGGCCTGCCGATCTCTTCTCCGCCCCAACCGAGATCCCAGGCGACGGCGCGCATTTGGACGGCCTTGGCTGCCGCATAGTACACCCGGGGTAACCGCCCGGACATCGCGGTCACGACCTCGTACGAGATGGTGTTGCCCCACCGCGCCATCTCGATCGCATCGATGGTCTCGTCGCCCTGTGTTCCGATGAGCGTGAACTCGTCATCCACGCTCACGGGAGCCCCCGGAACGTCCGTGACGTCGATCATCACGGCGTCCATGGCCACGGTGCCGACGGCCGGGACCCGCCTCCCTCGTACTAGGACCTGGGCCTTGTTGGACAGGCTCCGGGGCAGCCCATCGGCGTAGCCAAGGGGCAACGTGGCGATGCGGCTGCGACGCGACGTGACGAACGTGGGGCCGTAGCTGACGCCGGTGCCGGCGGCGAGCTCCGTCACTCGAACCGGGCGAGCACGCAGCGAGAGGATGGGCTTGAGGCCGGCTGCCGTGGCCGCGTGGCGCCCGTCTACCGCCAGCCCGTCGGGCACGATGCCGTACATGGCAAGCCCGATGCGGACGACGTCGTAGCCAGGTGCGCTGGCGGCGAGCAGGCCGCCGCTGGCGGCCAGATGGCGGTCGGGCATGGTAATGCCCACTTCCTCGAGGAGGCTCGACGCGATGCCCAGGCGGTCCGCCTGATCGGCAGTCCGATCCGAGTCGCCGGCCGCCTGGAGGTGCGACCAGAGGCCGGCGAATCGAGCCCGCGGCGAAGCCTCGATGGCGGCGGCCGCGGCCGGGACGTCCGTCGAGTGGAGGCCGCCGCGACCAAGACCGGTCTCGACCTCGAGGTGGATCGGCAGCTTGCGGTCCCCTGAGACGGCGGCGGCATCAGCCGGGGTGGCAGCGGCCGGGGCGGCATCGGCCGGGGTGGCAGCGGCCGGGGCGGCATCGGCCGGGGCGGCATCGGTCGGGGCGGCATCGGCCGGGGTGGCATCGGCCGGGGTGGCATCGGCGCCCAGGCGATCCAATACCGCCAGTGTCCGCTCCAGGAGCGTCTGGTCGCCGGCCGTGACCGAGAGGCACAGGCGCATCGCGTCGGCCACCAGCTCGGGCGGGATCGGGAACAGGATGAGGATCGGGACCGCGATGCCGGCCTGGCGAAGCTCCAGCCCCTCGTCGAAGGTGGCGACGCTCAGGCTCTGGACTCCCGCCGCGACGAGGGTGCGGGCAACCGGCACCGCCCCGTGGCCGTAAGCGTCGCCCTTGACGACCGCTTCTAAACGGATGCCCGCCGGCAGCGAGCGCTGGAGAAGGTGGGCGTTGGAAACGAGGGCGTCCAGGTCGATCTCGATCCAGGCGCTGCGCGGCAACGGCGGGAGCGATTGCCCGGGCGCGGCCTCGATGAGAGGCAGCCGTGTGGCGACGATCCTGGCGCCGACTCGGGGCGTGGCTTTGTCTGCGGCTGGCGCCGCCTCGCGCGCGCTCAGCGGACCGATCCCGAGGCCGGTGCGGTTCCCGAGGCCGGTGCGAGCGCCGCGAGCCGCTTCCGCGCGAGTGGCAGCTCCGGGCACAGGTCCGACGCCAGCAGCCCCGCGTCCCCGAGGCGGGCACGGACCGCTTCGCCGGCCATGCCGTGCAGGTAAACGCCCAGCTGCGCCGCCTCGAACGTGCCGAGGCCCTGCGCCAGAAGCGCCCCTATCGTGCCGGCAAGCACGTCGCCCGTACCGGCCGTGGCCAGCGCCGGGTTCTCGAAGGGAGATACCGCGGTCCGGCCGCCGGGCTCGGCGATCACCGTTCGCGCGCCCTTGAGCACCACCACCTGGCCCCACTCTCTGGCGGCGTCGCGGGCCGCTCCGACCCGCCGGGCGTCGTCGAAGACGAGATTGCCCATCTTCTCGGGATCGTGGCCGTCCGCGGCCCGCAGCCGCAGGAACTCGCCGACGTGCGGCGTCAGGACGCAGCGGGCCGCGACCTCCGAAGCCCAGCCGTCCACCGTGGCCAGCGATCGGAGGGCCTCCGCGTCCAGGACCGCCGGCACGGGCTCGCCGTCTTCGTCGCCGGCAAGAAGACCGCGGATCAGATCCGTCATCGAGAGGCTCGGCTTGAGGCCCGGACCGATCACAAGGGCGTCGTGGTCGTGGTCGAGGATACGCGCCAGCGCTTCCTCGGGATCGACTTCCTCGACGTCGTCCTCGGGCAGCGAGAGCGTGGTCGCCTCGACGACTTTGGCCGCGAAGAGCGGCTGCAGCGACTCGACCGAGGCGAGCGTCACGAGCCCCGCCCCGGCCCGGCCGGCCGCGTTGCAGACCAGCAGCGCCGCGCCGGCGTAATCGACCGATCCGGCGATGACCAGCAGCTTGCCGAAAGTTCCCTTGTGGCCTCGAGCCGGGCGCGTCGGAACGAGGGCGGCGGCGATCGCGTCGTCGAGCAAGATCGTTTCGGGGATGGTCTTAGCGGGCATCGCGACCGCCCTCGAGCCCCGCCGCCTCGCGGTGCATCGCTCGCAGACGCTCCAGGCGCCCGAGCAGGAGCCGTTCACGCTCGTCGAGTCGCTCGTCGATGTCGGGCGGGAAAAGGAACCGGCCGCCCGCCGTCCTCACGCCGTATGCGGTGGCGACGGCGAACTCCGACTCGTGGCTGATGGAGACGGCGATGCGGCCCATGCCGAGCTGAGTCGCCCGTCGGGCAGCTCGACCGTGCAGCCGAACCGCCGGCTGTCCGGTCGGCAGTCGCTCGATCTCGATGTCGCGCCAGCCGATTCCCCGAACGCCCAGCCCCAGCACCTTCGAAACCGCCTCCTTGGCCGCCCACCGACCGGCCAGCGTCTCGGGTCGATTTCGGACGTAGGCAGCTTCGGTCGGCGTCAGGACGCGAGCCGCAAACCGATCCCCGAAACGCTTCAGGGCGTCGGCGATGCGTTGCACGCGGATGATGTCGATGCCGAGCTCGGTGGTCTCGGTGGGCGCGGTGGCTCGCGCGGCGGATGCCGGGATATCCGCCTGGGGCGCCACATCGCCCGCGCCTTCGGCAACGCCGCTCACGGGCCGGGCCTCGCGCCCGTCACCCGGCTCCGGTCGCTGCCGCGCGCGCGCCATCTACTCCACCGTCACCGACTTGGCCAGGTTGCGCGGCTGGTCGACGTCGCGGCCTCTGGCCACGGCGACGTGGTAGGCGAAGAGTTGCAGCGGGATGACCGCCAGGATGGTGCTGAGAGGATCGAGCGTGTCGGGGACCCAGCACACGTCCGTGGCCAGGCGTTCGATCTGCCCGTCGCCCTCGGTGGCCACGGCGATGACGCGCGCGTCTCGGGCTCGGCCTTCCATCAGGTTGCTGATCAGCTTGTCGTAGACGGCCGAGCGAGTCGCGATCGCAACGAGCGGCACGTCGGCGTCCAGCAGGGAGATCGGGCCGTGCTTGAGCTCGCCCGCGGCGTAGCCCTCGGCGTGGAGGTAGCTGATCTCCTTGATCTTGAGCGCGCCTTCGAGGGCCGCCGGATAGCCGAAGGCCCGCCCGATGTACATGAAGCCGGCCGCCCCGGCGTACCGGGCGGCCATCTGTTCCGTCCCGGCCGCCAGCTCGATCGCCCGCTCCGCCGCCGCGGGCAGCGCTCGCAGGGCAGTGACGAGATCGTCCTCCTCGGCCTTGGTGCGCCGGCCCAGCTGCTGGGCGATGTCGGCGGCCAGCATCACGAGCGTCACGACCTGGGTAACGAACGTCTTTGTCGCAGCGACCGCCACTTCCGGGCCGGCCTGCAGGAACACCGCTGCGTGTGCCTCGCGAGTGATCGCGGAGCCCACCGTGTTCGTGACGGCTATGACCGTGGACCCGCGGTCGCGGGCCAGGCGGGCGGCGGCGATTGTGTCGGCGGTCTCACCCGACTGCGTCACGGCCACGACCAGCGTTCGGGCATCGAGCGGCGGCGGGTTGTAGCGGAACTCGGAGGCCACGTTGGCCCGTGCGGGGACGCCCAGCCACTCCTGGAAGAGCTGCGCGCCGACCAGCGAGGCGTAGTAGGCGCTTCCGCAGGCGATCAGCTCGACGCGCCCGACGTTGACCAGCCGGTCGCGGATCGCATCTATCTCTTCGAGGCGAACGGCGTCGCCGCGCACGCGACCGGCCAATGCCGATCGCAGTGCCGCGGGCTGCTCGTGGATCTCCTTGAGCATGAAGTGGGCGTAGCCACCCTTTTCGGCCGCCTCGGCCGACCAGGGGATCTCGTCGATCGGCCGATCGACCGGCCTTCCGGCGATGTCCGTTATGACGACCTGCCCGGGCCGCAGGTCGGCGACGTCGCCGTCTGCCAGGAAGATGACCCGCTTGGTGTACGCGACGAGGGCGGAGGCGTCGGAGGCGAGGAAGCTCTCGCCGTCGCCAATGCCCACGATCAGTGGCACGTTGAGGCGGGCGCCGACAAGCCGGTCGGGCTCGTCGCCGTGCATCACGACCAGGGCGTACGCGCCCTCGAGCCGGCCCAACGCGGCTCGCACGGCGTCGGCCAGGTCGCCTCTGTAGGCATCCTCGACCAGGTGAGCGACGACTTCGGTATCCGTCTCGGAGGCCAGGACGTGGCCGCCGGCCGCCAGCTCGTCACGCAGCTCGCGGAAGTTCTCGACGATGCCGTTGTGGACGACGGTGATGCGACCCGTGCAGTCGCGGTGCGGGTGGGCGTTGAGGTCGCTGGGGCGCCCATGAGTGGCCCAGCGGGTGTGGCCAAGTCCCAATCCGGCCCGAGGCGGCTCGCCGCCGAGAGCGTCCTGGAGCACCGCGACCTTGCCGGCCCTCTTCTCCACGAAAAGCTCGCCGCTCTTGGTGACCAGGGCGATGCCAGCCGAGTCGTAGCCTCGGTACTCGAGACGCCGAAGCCCATCCATCAGGACGGGGCCTGCTTCTCGGGGCCCGGTGTATCCGACGATTCCGCACATGTGATGACTTCTCTCCCGGTCTCCTCGACCGTGGCCCTGACCTCCCCGACGCCGGCGACGGGACTCCTGCGAAGGGGGCTAGTTTAGTCGCTCTTCGGCCAGCACAGCGAGTTCGTCGGCCAGCTCGGCCACGAGGGCTGTGTCCGAGCCCTCCACCATGACTCGAATCGCCGTCTCCGTGCCGGAGGGTCGGACGAGGACGCGGCCGGACGAACCGAGGCGGGATTCCGCCGTTGCGATGGCCCGATGGAGGACCGGGTCGCCCTCCCACTGGTCCTTGTGGCGGGCCGGGATGGTGCGTTGCTGCTGGGGCAGCATCGGGATCTGAGTGGCGAGTTCCGCCAGCGAGCGGCCGGTTCTGCTCATGACCGCCATCACTTCGAGCGCGGTGACGATGCCGTCGCCGCTCGTGGCGTGCTCCAGGACGATGACGTGGCCGCTCTTCTCGCCCCCGAGCCCGGCGCCGTTTACGAGCATCGCTTCGAGGATGTTCTTGTCTCCAACCGGCGTCCGAATGATCTGCCCGCCGGCCGCCTCGACCGTCCGCTGCAGCCCGCCGTTCGATAGCACCGAGACGACGAGAGCGCCGTTCGGCAGCCTGTCGCGGGCGATCCGATCGAGGGCCAGGATGCCGAGCACCGCGTCTCCGTCGACCACGCAACCACTGGCATCTACGGCGATGAGGCGGTCTGCGTCGCCGTCCAGAGCAAAGCCGACGTCCGCTCCGCGCTTCACGACTTCCGCGGCCAGGGCCGTCGGCGCCGTGGCTCCGCAGCCGCAGTTGATGTTCGTGCCATCCGGCTCGTTGAAGATGACGTCGACGCGCGCGCCGGTCGCCGACAGGATGCGTTCCGCGACCGCGCAGCCCGAGCCGTTCGCGCAATCCACGACTAGATGCAGCTCGCTCTTCACCCGGCGTGCCAGCCCCAGACGATGATCGAGGTAGAGGTCGATCAGATCGTGGGCATCCACCATGCGCCCGAGGGCATCGGCCGGCGCCCCCTGCAACTCCTCGGCCCGCCAGATGAACTGCTCCAGCTCGTCCTCGATTTCGTCATCGAGCTTGAGACCGTGCTCGTCGAGCACCTTCAGACCGTTGTCGCGGGCCGGGTTGTGCGAGGCCGAGACCATGATCCCCGCGGCGAAATGGCCCGCTCCGGTGATGTGGGCCAGGGCCGGGGTCGGCACCACGCCCACGATGTGAACGTCCGCTCCAAGGCTTGTGGCGCCAGCCACGATCGCGGCCACGAACATGTCGCCCGAGCGGCGGGTGTCCTGACCGACGACGATGCAGCCGCCTTGCCCGGCCAGGCGATGTGCCGTGGCGCGGCCGAGCGCGTACGCGAGAGTCGGCTTGAGGTCGATGTTGGCGATGCCACGGATTCCATCCGTGCCGAACAGTCGGGGCAAGATCGTGCTCCTAGGGCCCAGGTGAGGCGGAGGGTGGGGGCGACGATGAGGCAGAGGGCGAGAGTGACGGGGAGGGCGACGGGGAGGGCGGAATGGTCACGATGACGGTGATCTCCGGCGGGCTCTCGGCGACGATCTTGATCCCCGACGGAACGCCGACGGAGACCTGGACGGTGTACGTGCCGGGCAAGAGTGTGCCGACCGAGACGACGCCCACGAGCGTGGAAGTGTCGAAGGCATTCAACGCGGCCGCGGCACCGCCGAGCGTAACCGTCACACTGGGTATGGAGAGCGTGTAGATGCGATCAGACCGGGCACCGTCCGGAACGATGCCGATCGTCACCGTCCGTGTCGTGGCCGGAGATGACATGTGAACGACTACGGCAACGGTCGATACGTCCGGGGCCTCCACGCCAGAGGGAAGGTTGAGGGCGATATTGACCGACACGTCTCCCGTTGCACCCGAGATTGAGATGGCCTGCGTGGTGACTGCTCCGTCGAGGGCTGCCAGCGCGTCGGCCTCGCCGCTGACGGAGACGACAAGGGGATTCACGTCGATGGAGGTGACGTAGTAGCCGGCCGCCTGCGAGCCCTGAATTACCGGCTTGACGGCGACGGTCTGGGATCGCAGCTGGCTGCCGATCTGAATGGAAACCTGGACCGTGGCAGGATCGAGGGTGATGTCCTGAACGGGGTCGCCGTTGGCGTCAACGGGCACGAGAGGGAATTCTCTGTTGACATCGAGGCCGGAGGTGTCGATGGGAACCGAGGCGTCGGCCTGGACCACCTGCGCCACGCGCGTGGAAGCCCCCTTGGCCACGACCAAACTGACGCTCTGGGTCTGAGTACCAAGGCTCAGCCCGGCTGGCGGTTCGCCGGTCTCGACCTTGACCGGGATCGTCCTGGTCACGATCGGGTCGAGGGTGATAGACACCTGCTGAGGCTGGTAGTCGATGATCTGGATGCGCCGGTCCTCGGCGGTCAGCTGGACCTTGACCAGCGTGCCTGCAGTTGCGTCGACCTTCGCCCCATTGAGGTCGATGGTAGCGCTGAAGCTGTCTTTGGAGACCGGCACATCTGCTGGGGCGATGTAGCGGATGCTCCCGACCGTGGGCATTGTCTCGGGCTTGATCAGGACCGCATTCGCGGGCTGATTGACCAGCGTAATGGGGACCTGGCCGGGCCAAACCTGGGTGCTCTGGAGAGCGACCATGCCCACGTACAGGATGACGGCAAGAAGCAGAGCGCCGATCTTCAGCGCCCAGTTTCGGAAGATGAATCGAACGATTCTCACGAGGCCGCCCTGGTCTCACTCGAGTCATCATCGGCCCGAGGCTGGTCAGCGCGGGGCGAGTCGACCCGCGGCGGCGGGCGTCGGTCCGAGCGCTCCTTTCGAGGCGCCTCCGACGCCTGACCGCGGCCGCCGAAGCGGGCCCTCCGGGCCAGCGCCCGGAAGGACGGCGCAACGCGCCTCGACCGCCCGGTATCGCGGAGCAGCCGGCCGCCCGCGACCTGCGGGTGGAGATGCGCCATCAGCGCCCGGGCCAGCTTGGGCTCATCGAGATTCCGCACGATCCTCGCGCGTTCGACCAGGCTGATCTGGCCGCTCTCCTCGGACACGACGACGACGATGGCATCGGTCTGCTCGGTCATGCCCAGAGCGGCCTTGTGGCGAGTTCCGAAGCGCTCCAACGGGATCGTAGTCTCGGCCGACGGCAGCAGCGCCCCCGCTGCCAGGATCGTGTCGCCCCGGATCACGACCGCGCCGTCGTGGAGGGGCGTCTTGGGCGAGAAGACGGTGACGAGCAGGTCGGCCGAAATGTCCGCATGGAGCATCACGCCCGTTTCGGCGATCTCCTGCAGACCGGACTCGCGCTCGATGACGATGAGCGCGCCGTGGCCTTCGTGTGACAGGCGCGAGGCGGCGCTCGCGACTTCGGCAGCGATATGGGTCGCTCTCGACTGCTCCGCGGGCGAGATCAGCCAGCCGAGCGAGCCCAGGCGGCCGATCCGGTCGAGCGCTCGCCGCAGCTCGGGCTGGAAGACGACCACCAGGGCGAAGAGGCCGACGTACGCCCCGGTCTGAAGGATGAGTGTCAGAAGGCGCAGATCGAAGGCGAGCGCGGCCCCGTAGACGAGGAACAGCAGGCAAACGCCGACGACGAGCCGGACAGCACGGGTCCCCCTGATCAGGCTGAACAACCAGTAGATCAGGAGAGCCGTGATGGCGATGTCAGCCACGACGTTGGGACTGACCTGGCCCAGGGCCGACTGCAACAGTGGCATCGGACGGCTAGTGTATACCGCCGAGCCCCCCCGACCGGCTGTGCGGAGCGCACGCGTGGCCGCTCCTGGGCGCGCCGTACCGCCGATTCAGTCCGGACACAGAGCCGTGACCGCTAGCCGCGGGCCCACCGGATCGCCGCTTGCATCTGATCCGGTCAGTCGGCGCATTCCGGCGTTGGCTCCTGCGCTTCTCGCTCATGTACCTGCAGATGCGCTCGCTCTGATGCTCGTCGCCGCCTTGGCCTGCCCTCGTCGGCCCGGCGATCTGTGGCGCGTGACCGGTGGATCCGGGCCTACGCGCAGAGATGCTCCAGGGAGTGATCCTCGGGGAAAGCGCGGGTCGCCGCGGCGCAAAGCCGCTGGCGAGTCTCCTCATCGTTGTTGAGTTCCGCGAGCCGGCCGAGCAGTCGGAGCTTCTCCGCAGCAAGGCCGTCCCAGCTTCGGGCGACGTAGAGCTCCACCAGGACGAGATGGGCGTCGACGTCGCCGGGGGCGCGCTGCAGCAGCCGATGGGTGGCGTCCAGCGCGGCCTCAAACCGGCCTTCGCGCGCATATGCGCGGGCCGTCCACAGCAGAAGCGACCGAAGAGCGGTGAGGTCGCCCGCCAGGTCGGCGGCTTCGGCCGCCTCCAACAGCTCGTCCCCGCTGGGCTGATGGTCGCTCTCGTTGAGCAGCCCCGGCAACGGAGGAACGTCGACGCCGTCCATGACGCCAACCGACGGACGCTCGTCGGAAAGGACGACGGGCGGCTCTGCCGATGCGACGGCGACCACAGGCACGGGCTCGGCCGTCAGCGGTTCGGGCTCTGGCTCGGGCTCGATCGCGAGCGCGATCGCCTCGGCCGTCAGCGGCTCGGCTGCCATCGGCTGTGGCTCGGGCTCGATCGCGAGCGCGATCGCCTCGGCCGCCAGCGGTTCGGGCTCTGGCTTCAGAACAGGCATCTCGTGGAAAGCGGGCGCGGCTGCCGAATAGCTGCGCTCCGAGACGGACGCTCTTGTCGGCGCCCCGACGGCCCCCTGGCCGGCGACGGAGTCCAGCCCGGGGGCCGGACGAAGCGCGTCGGCCCGTGGCTCGTCCCGCAGGCGCAACGCCCGTGCCAGCAGTTGCTCAGCGGCATGATCGCCGGCCGAGAAGCGGATCTCACGCAGCAGAGCCCGCTGGCGCCGAATTCGGTCGGGCGCCTCTTCGAGCTCGACCGCCCGCCGGAGAGTGTCCGCGGCCTCGGGCAGCCGTCCGCCCGCCTCCTGGATCTCGGCTACGTGGTCCAGGGCACCAGCTGCGTCGCTGCGCATGCCGGCGGCGGTCAGGGCTTCGGCCTGCCCCAGGAGGGCTCCCTCGTCGTGAGGAGACCGCGCCACGGCCGCCGCGAACTCCGTCAAGGCGTCCTCGAGATGCCCCAGCCGCATGTACACACCGCCCAGGCTCGTGTGCGGAAGGGCGCGCGACGGGGCGATCTCGGCCGCAACCCGGTAAGCCGCCAGGGCCTCCTCAAGGGAACCCCGCAACACCGCTACATGGCCGGTCCGAAGCGCTTCCTTGTAGCGCTCATAGAGCTCGTCCGTCATGGCGCACATGATGACTTCCGGACGCCCCGGTGTCGAAAGTACCTGCGTTGGACGGAGTCCACACTTGGTCCTACGCCAAGTGTCCGATTCGGCTCTCGAAGCATCGCCTGAACCCGACACCGCCAAGCCGGTGGTTCAGGCTGCGGCGGAGCCGAGCATCGGAGCGAGCCCGCGTAGAGGTGCGCATATCAGCGAGAAGCGCAGGTTCCAACAACGCGATGCGCCGCCCCCGAGCCTGCCCGTCGGCGCTGCGGCGAGCACAAGTTGCTCCTGCGTCGCCGGCCCGGCGAGCTCAGTGCGAGGCGGAGCCGAGGACGCGAACGAACGCACTCAGCGTGCGTGAGTGAGCGCCCGGAAGCCCGACCAACGCAGTCCGCCGCCCCCGAGCCTGCCATCGCCGCTGCGGCGAGCGAAGCGCCAGGCGGAGCCGAACACCCGCAATCAACGCGCGTGAGCGAGAAGCGCAGGTTCCAACAACGCGATGCGCCGCCCAGCGGCGACTATCGCTTCGTATACTGCGGCGCCTTGCGTGCCCGCTTGAGACCGTACTTCTTGCGCTCCTTCATCCGCGGATCGCGGGTCAGGAGGCCAGCCTGGCGAAGCGGCAGACGGTTTCCCTCGGGGTCCATCTGAAGAAGGGCACGGGCGATGCCGTGGCGAATGGCGCCGGCCTGGCCGGTGACCCCGCCGCCCTCGACTTTGATCTGGGCGTTGTACGTGCCTTCCGTTCCGGTCACCCGGAACGGCATGCGGACGTCGGCCTCGTCGATGGCATTGCCAAAGTGCGCCTCGAGGGTTCGATCGTTGACGACGATCTCGCCCGAGCCGGGGACGAGCCGGACTCGCGCCACCGCGGTCTTGCGGCGGCCGGTCCCGTAGAAGAAAGGTGCGGTTGTCATTGCGCTCCTCGTCAGGCCAGCGGCTCAGGTCGCTGAGCCTGGTGCGGGTGCTCGGGGCCGGCGTAGATCTTGAGCTTGGTCAGCTGCTGGGCGCCCAGTCGATTGTGCGGCAGCATCCCCTTGACGGCACGGCGGATCACTTCCTCCGGCCGACGATCCAGAAGATGGCCCAGAGTCTCTGCCTTGAGGCCGTGGGGATAGCCGCTGTGACGCATGTACAGCTTGGTCTCGCGCTTGTCCGAACTGACGGCGATCTTGCCGGCGTTCACGACGACGACATGGTCGCCCGAGTCCATCGTGGGGCTGTACATTGGCTTGTTCTTGCCTTCGAGCAC
>PMXQ01000025.1 GCA_003171065.1 Chloroflexota bacterium | reverse complement strand
CCGCTTCAAGCAGCCCGCGGTACTTCGCCTCAGATTCCCTGCTCGTTTCCCTCTTGGGTCGCTTCAGCACATCCAATCCCCGGTGGCATCCTCGCCGACGGCTGCGCGCGCATCGAGCGCCCGGCCTCCCTCGCCGCGCGAGTCCGCGGGAGTCAGATCCACACCAGCGGCGTGCTGGCGGTCGGCGAAGTCGCGGAAGCGCGCAGGGATCGGTCCGGAGAGGATCGGAACCGCCGCTTCATAGGACGGCGCCTGGTCCTGCGCCGGGCGTGGCGGTCCGGGCCTGGGTGTCCGGTCGCGCGGCGCATCCGGGTCGCTATGCGGAACGCCCTTGGGCCCCGAGTCTCTCATGACCCGATCCCGTGAGCGCGCCCTTCCGGGGGTTCCGAACTTGCCGGCCGGTCGACGTGGCCCCGTCAGCTTACTCCGTCCACTTGGAATTGACCAACCCGTGTACTCGTCCAGAGCCGTAACGTTTCCTGTGGACTTTGCCTGCAGCAAGCGGGCGTACAACCTCTGTGTAACGCATAGACTGCGCGCTCTCAACGCGGCGCCCTTGCGCATTCGTTCTGGCTTCCGGTCGCGACCAGGGCTTCATCGATCCAGCTCGGCACCACTCTCCGAGTGGCGGGACCGGCGGGTTCAAACCCCTTCAGGCTCGCTTGTTATCTCGGCCTTAAGTCGTCTCGCCCCCACCATTCCCGACCACGATCGGGCAATGGTGACAAGCACTTGGCCGTCGGAGCGCCACAGCAACATGTTGCCGTGGGTGCAGTTCCCGTCGATACTCGCACCACGGGTGAGGGCGGCTCGCCGAACCGCCCGGAGGCTCGCGCTGACGAGGGAGCGACAGCATGGCCCAGGTCAAGCCGAAGGCGCCGGCGGCCACGGCGCCGACGAAGCCAGAGGACCTCTGGAGCGAGGCACGCCTCATCCCAACTACCGGCATCGGCGGGCAAGCTGACCAGGAGCAGCGAGCGACATCGGCCCTTCTCGCTGTCTTGCGCGCCGTCCCGGAATTTGGGCGTGCAGTTCTCGCGCCGACAGGCGCCCCGGCGGGCCGGATCCGAACCTACATCGAGGTTCAGTTTCCCGACGATACGGGCAAGACAGGCAAGATTCCGCGTCCAGATGGCGCCGTGATCGTCGAGTGGGGCAGGAAGCGCTGGGTCGCTCTGGTGGAAGTCAAGACCGGCGGAGCGCCGGGCCAAGACGGATCTAGCCTACTTGGGCCTGAGAGTGTCCAAGAACCTTGATCCGGGGCAATTTCGGCCGGGTTTGGCTCGGAGCCGAATTCGATGGGGATCTGGCGCGTCCGGAGGGAATCGGGCGCGTGGGAACAACAACGAGCCCGAGCCCTGAACCTATCGCCGACCGACCGAGAGGCCGCGGCGTGCAACAGCATGCCGGTATCAGGATGTCGCCGATGGCGCAGGCGACCGCGGCGTTAGTGACGGCTCGGACTAACGTAGAGGAGCGGGTTGCGAGCGCAGCTGATATTCCCGCCCGACCACGGGTAGCAGACCCACACTTCGAAATGCAGATGCGTACCGGCTGCCGCACCCGTTTCGCCCATGCTGCCGACACGCTGACCGGCAGTGACGTGCTGGCCGATCTTCACGGTGACGGCCGAAAGATGGTTGTAGGTGGTGTACAACGTGCCGCCGCCGTGCGAAATCCACACCACGATGCCGCCGGCTGCGCCGTCTGTCCCGGCCTTTCTCCAGCCCGCGTAAATGACCGTGCCCGAAGCGGCGGCAAGTATGGGGACCCCGGTCGGCCCACCGATGTCGAGGCCGTCGTGGTAGTGGCGGCATGTGCCCCACCGAGGCTCACCTGGCCATCCGGTGCAGCCGAAGACCTGAGTGATCCTGTAGTGCTTATACGCCGGCCAGAGCAGCTTGCCGAGCCAGTTCGGCGCGGGCGGCGCGGGGGCCTGCTTGACCGGCAGTGGCGGAGTGTCGGCGCCCGGGACGAGGAGCAGCTCTCCGGCAACGAGCGTCGTATCGGACAGGTTGTTGGCATCGATCAACTCTTGCGTGGCGATGCCGTACTTGTCGGCGATCGATTTGACCGTCGCGCCCGGTTGGACCGCGATCGCCAGGCCGTCCATCGGCGGGATCTTCATGATCTGACCGATCTTCACCAGCTGCGGGTCCGGAACGCTGATGCTGTTGGCCCAATAGAGCGTCGTGACAGACAGTCCGAAGGCGTTGGCGATCCGGCTGAGCGTGTCCCCGGCCCGGACCGTGTATGCCAGGAATGCAGAGCCCGGGATCGCCGTCCCGACCCGCGGCTGAGCCGTGGCCGGCGCCGAGGAGCTGGCCTGCGGGCTGGGGGACGGGCTATCCGACGGAGCGTCGGAGGGGCTCTGGCTGGCGCCGATGGCGGTGACCGTGGTCGCGTCGTTCGTCGCGGTCTCGTCGTTCGCCGCAGTCCCGAGCCGCGCGATCGGCAGCGAGGCCATTACGGCCGTCGCCACGAGCACCAGGCAGACCGCCAGTGCGACCACGCCCTTCCGCCCGATTACGCCCGATCGCGGTCGTGCGAATCGTGGCCCCTCGCCGAGGAGCCCGGCGGCCCGGTCGACGGCCGGGCCGGCAATTGGCCCGGTCTCCCCCTTCGGTCGAGCTCGCCGCGTATAGCGCAATCCGGCCGTCCCGGCGGCCTTTTCGCCGCGAAGACGGACGAGGAAACGATGCGTTGCGCTGCTCTTGGCTGACGGCAATACCCACTCCGTGTCGAGGCCGGCAATTGGGGCGACCGGCCGATCCTGTAGGGGCGGCGGCCGCGTGTGTGACGGGCCGGGTCGCCACTTACCCTACCAGGGGTTGCCTATGGCTGCCAATTCGGCTATGGGCGACCGCGGCGAGCCGGCGCCCTCAATCTCCTCCCGTGTCACGCTGACCCTTTATCCGGCGGCCTGGCTCTCGCTATGGCTTGAATGAATGGCGACCGCAGCCAGCAGGACCCGAACCTGAGCAATCTTGCCCGCTGCGGCTGTCGAGGGGCGCAACACGGGTCTATCGCCGGGTTCATTGGCCCGGCAACGCGGTCAGGCAAGCAGGTGGGGAGGCACCTGGTTCTCCAGCCGCTCGCCGGCCGCGAACCGCCGGATCTGGTCGCCGGCGAGGGCGTACGCGCGGGCGAGCGACCGCCGCGAGTCGCCGGCCATGTGCGGGCTGATAAGGACGCCCGGCAACCGCCACAGCGGGTGATCTGGAGGCAGCGGCTCTGGATCGGTCACGTCCAGCGCCGCGCGCAAGCGACCGTCCCGCAGGGCATCCACAAGGGCCGGCGTATCGACCGTCGCACCCCGCCCGGCGTTCACCAGGAGGGCGCCGGGCCGTAGGAGCCCGAGGCGGCGAGCGTCCAGCAGCCCGGTCGTCTCCGCAGCGAGCGGCAGCAGGTCGATCAGGATGTCGGCAGCGGGGAGCGCCTCGTCCAGGTCATCGAGCCCGAGGGCTCCTTCCCGCCGCGTCCTGGCCACTCCGACGACCTCGACTCCGAAGGGCCGCAGGCGCTCCGCCACCGCGGAGCCGATCGACCCGTAACCGAGGATCACGGCGCGCAAGCCTGCCAGCTCGTCGGCCACGAACGGGCGCCAATCTGCCGCCAGCTGGGCGTCACGGGTTGTCATCAGGCCTCGCTGCATAGCCAGGATCGCCCCTACTACCCACTCCGCCACCGGGCCGTCGTAGACGCCCCGAGCGTTGCAGACCACGACCCTCGCGGGCACCCGCCCGCGCAGCCAATCGACACCGGCGCTGAGCGTCTGGACGACCCGCAGGCGGGTCATCGCGCCGAGCTCGGCCAGCACGAGCTGTCTCGCTCCGTCGGCTGGGACGAGCAGCTCCACCCGGCTCAGGTCGGGCAGCTCCACCCGGCTCAGGTCGGGCAGCGGGCCGGGCTGGCGGGGCAGGAGGACAACCTCGACGTTCGCCGGAAGCTCGCCCACTTGGTGCCGCTCGGGCACGTCGGGCAGGCAGATAACGACCACCTCAGGTCCGTCGCGGTGTCGCTCGCTCACGCCCCGGCTCCTCCTTCCAGTGGCCGTCGCCCAGCCGGGCGAGTCTCGCAGAGCCTCCCGCCCTCGTCAATCTTGGGGTTGCAGCGACTGAGGGGTCTGGGTCGGCGTGGGATCCGGCGAGGGCGACGGCTGAGCCATCACGTTGGCCTCGCCGACCGCGTTGAGGCGACTGCGGACGAGGCCCCAGGTAGCATTGCAGTGTGGAATATCGATACCTCGGCAACAGCGCTCGGAGATCTCCTACGGTAACTGGCTCACCCACGGTTCTCAGGTGGAGAACGACGTGGCGACCCAGTGCGTGCGCGCAGCCCTGGACGCGGGGATCAGTACGTTCGCCACGGCTGACACGGGCGTACAGAAGCTGCAGCCCATCGCCGGCACGCTCGGACTGACAATGGCACAACTGGCCATCGCCTGGGTGCTCCAGAACCGATGCCATCGGTTCGCTTGCCGAGCGTGATACTGCATTGACCAAATCCCCCGAGACACGAGAAGCACGGAAGAGTCCCCAATGAAGATTGCTGTGACAGGCGGAAGCGGAAAGCTCGGCAGGAGCGTCGTGCGACGGCTCAACGACGAAGGGCACGAGGTGCTTAACCTTGACCGCGCGGGCGAAAGAAGCCCCGGTCTGGTGTTAGTGGACCTGAAGGATTATGGACAGGTTGTTGATGCACTCCTCGGCATTGATGATCGGCACACTGGGTTTGACGCCGTCGTGCATCTGGGCGCCATTCCGGCCCCCGGCATCGTCCCGGATGTCGCGACGTTCCACAACAACATGCTCTCCACGTACAACGTGTTCCAGGCCGCCCGGCGCGCTGGCATCAAGAAGCTGGTGTATGCCTCCAGCGAGACGGTCCTCGGCCTGCCTTTCGACATCGACCCACCCTATATTCCTGTAGATGAGGAATACCCCGCCCGGCCCGAAAGCACGTACTCGCTGGTGAAGCATCTGGAGGAGCAGATGGCGATCCAGCTCACCCGCTGGGACCCGCAGCTCAGCATCACCGCTCTGCGCTTCTCCAACGTGATGGATCCGGAAGACTATGCAGCCTTTCCCGCCTTCGACCATGACGCCGCGCTGCGCAAGTGGAACCTGTGGGGTTACATCGACGGCCGGGATGGGGCCCAGGCCGTCTTGCGGGCGTTGGAAAACGCTAAGCCGGGTTTTGAGACGTTCATCATCGCGGCTGCGGACACGGTGATGAGCAGATCCAGTGCCGAGCTCGTCGCGGAGGTCTTCCCCGGCGTCGAACTCGTCAAAGAGGTCGGTGAGCGAGAGACCTTGCTGTCCATTGACAAAGCCAGGCGGATGCTCGGCTATGCGCCCGAGCACAGTTGGCGCGACCACGCCGAGGCCGGCGGGTGAAGCACGTCACGCTTGGGTACACGGGCACGGATGTCTCGGCCATCGTCTCTTGACGCCCGGCCTGGCGCAGCGTGACAGGATCGGTCAGAGCGGTTGCAGGGTCTCGGCAACGCCATGGCAGCGTCGTGCCGGTCGAGCACAGCCGTTCGACCGCAAGTAACTGAGGCAAACCTGCGGGTCGCCCCCCTAGCTGATGGTCCGGAGCGTCGGCCACATCGTGGACCAAGGCGCCCGCAGGCCGGTGCACACCGAGACAGCCTTTCCCTGCTCGCCGTTCGGGATCCCGAGCCCGTTGTCGATCTGCGCGACGACGTGACAGCCGACGAAGAACTGACTCCAGTCCGCTGGCCTCCAGTCACCCACGTGCACTACGATCGTGCGGTCGGCCGGCGGGGGTCCCCAGGACCAGAACGAGTTGTGGCCCGAGTAGATCGGGGGCAGCCCGGTGCCCAGCAGCTCTAGCGGGCTGGCCTCGCTGTAGTCGTTGGTCAGGATCACCGCGTGGGCTCGCTCGTCCGCGGGAAGCGCGGCCACCGCCTTTTCCACCGTCGCGACGAACTGCGGCCAGCCGACGGTGTTCGCAACATCGGGGACGGTAGCGGGAAGCGACGTCGTGGCGTACGTGGCGAGCGGCAGGATCGGCAGGGTCAGGTAGGCGATGAGGGCACCGGAGAGCACCGCGGCCGTCGTGAAGCTCGCGGCTTTGAGGCGGAAGTGGCCTTGGGCCAGCCAGCCGTCCAGGCGCACCGCTCCGGCGGCCATGAAGAGAGGCGCGCTGCCGATCGCGTAGTAGGCCTTGCCGCCACTGATCACGACGAGGGCGAGTCCAACGAGGGCGGCGATCCCGATTGCGCGCCACGGCTCCCCTGCCTTCGACCGCAGGACCCACAGCAGACCCGCCGCGCTCACAGGAAAGAGGAGCGGGCCGGTGAAGAGCCAGAGCAGCGGCACGATCTGGCCGCGGTTGTCGGCGGCGTATTGGGAGATGGCGCTGGCCATCGTGAGCTGCGGCCAGCCGTTGGCCGCCTGCCAGGCGAGGTTCGGAGCCCAGATCAGGAGCGCGATCCCGATGGCCGCCCACGCCCAGCGCGAGCGCACGACGTCCCAGCGTCGGGCGAGGATCAGTCCCACTGCCAGACCCGCTCCCAGGAACAGGATCGTGTCCTTGTTCTGCAAGCCGATCCCGGTCGCCACGCCAACGGCCAACCAGAGGCGCCGGTCGCCGCCGGCGAGCAGCTTCACGAGCAGCCAGAGGACGATCGCCCAGACAAGCAGGTCGGGCTCGGTCGTGGTGTCGAGATGGCCGGCGCCGAGATAGCCGGACAGGGCGGCCGTGATCGCCGCGAGGACCTGCGCCCGCCGCGAGCCGCCGAGGTCACGCGCGATCAGCGCGACGAGGATCACGACGAGCGCCATCTCGAGCGCGGGCAGCAGCCGGATGGCCGTCGGAGAAACCCCAAAGAGCGCTACCGACGCGGCCGAGAGCAGCGGCGTAAGGGGCGGCTGGTCCACGTACCCGAAGGCCGGATGCTGGCCCGCGACGATGTAGTACATCTCGTCGCCGTGGAAGCCATAGGCACCCGACAAGGTCATCAGCCCGGCGAACATGACGCCGGCAACTGCGAGCACGGGCCAGGGAACGGCGAACGAGAAGCGGCGGCTGGATGGGTGCGCGGCAGCCGAGGTTGTCATTGTTGGTCCCTGACAGTCATCCACGGCCAAGCATACGCACTTGGAGCATGCGTTGGCCGGATTCGCGGCGCCGCCGTTCCGGCGACCGAAATCTCCGACCGAATGTGCCAGATCGTTGTACGGCGCTGGACGGCAGGCCTCGCTATGACTGATAGTCGTGAGCCACGGCGCGAGCGGGGGCCTCCTGCTGCTGTTCGCGGGAGCGCGCTCCTGACTATCTCGGTTGCTGAAGTAGCCGGTCACATCGAAGACGAGGTTGACCGTGCCGGACAGGCTCGACGACCAGTACATGAAGTCGAGCTTGCCCCCGGCGCTGAGAGGCACGGTGATGCCATTGGCGCGGGTGTCGCCGAGCGGGCTCTCAGGCGACCTTGCGTCCGGCCGATTCCATAAGAATGCAGAACGCTTGACCTTCAGTGGCGATGCCGGGTCGATCGAAGTTCGGCGCGCCGCACACGCCCTGTACGTAGCCGAAGACGTCCATCCTGGCTCTGGCGGCCGCACGCATCCGATCCGCCTCGGCTCGATGGCCTTCCGGGAGCCAGCCGCCGGCGATCCCTTCATAGATGGCAAATGCCAGCATCTGGGCGAGGTTCGTCTCCACGAAAGTCTCGGGCCGGTCGACCACGTCGTGGAACAGTCCATCTGCCCGCTGCCAGGCCAGGCAGCCATCCACGATCTCCTCGACGAACGCAGCCAGGCGGGCGCGGTCTTCGTCGCGACCCGGCGGCAGGGAGCGAATGACGCGCGTCAGGCCCGCCGCCGCCCAGCCATTCCCGACGCCCCAGAAGTCGGCGCGCTTGAGCTGCCGGGCGCCGTCGTCCCATATGTGCGAGAGCAGTCGCTTCTCGGGATTCCAGAGGCGCTTCCGGTAGCCGTCGATCTGGGCGAGCGCTTCGTCGTAGTGGCCCATCACTGCGAGGAAGGGCGGGGCGCAGTTGAAGCCGTCCGACCACATCTCGGGCCCCTCGAAGGTGTGGTAGAGAATGCCGTCCGAGCTACGCGGCGCCCGATGCCGGAGGTACTCCAGGAGGCCGAGAACGGCCTCCTTCATGCCCGAGTCGCCCGCCCACTCCGCCGCGCGCCAGTAGGCTTCGCCGCCCATTGCGGGGTCTGTCGGTCCGCCGGCCACGACTACGGCGAGGCGACCGTCCGGAGCGCTCTGGACGATGGCTCCCTTGGTCAACAGGATCACTCGCTCCCGGTCGCCGGCCTCGAGCAGAGCCTGAGCGATGATCCCTTGCTCCCAGTCACGGCGCTGCATCGCCATCGCCGCCGCAGTCGCCCTCTCGATCCGCCGCGTCGCCTCGTCAGGGGCGTCCGCGCCGGCGGCTTCGGCAGACGACCCGCCACGGCCGACCGAGGCCGATCCAGACACGAAGCAACGGCGGTGCATCTCGAACCTCACGACGACGGACGCGATCATACCGTTCGACCTGCCACCCCCGCGGGCGGACCAGCTGTCTTCCCCCCCGTGTCAGGCGGGCTGCCGGCGAGGCCCAACGAGAAGTGCGCCAACGACAGCCTCGACCACCGATCCGCATCGTCGTGGTCCCGGACGGATCGCAATCCCCCGACTGGTCCAGCTGCGGAATGGCACATGGCCGAACCGCGGAGCGCGCAATTCAGTCTGCCTGCGACGTCGGCACTGCGGACTGGCGACGGCGTCGCCACAGCGCCTTTGCGGACAGACGCGCGAGCGACTCGGCGGAGAGGCCGGCCTCGACCTCCGAGCGGGCCTGGGCGGCAATGCGCCTCAGGTCGTCCCACGTGCGGGCGCCCAGAAGCGGCAACGTGGCGATGATGATGCTGAGACCGCCGAACCACAGCACGGGCAGGGCCAACATGGCCGAGATCGGAACCGTCCAGCGGCGGTTCGTTCTGGCACCCCAGACGACCAGGACAACGGCAATCGGGCAGCGGACGATGAACGGAACCGGCACGGCCGCCCAGGTGCCATTGGTCGCGCCCGTGTTCGAGGTGAGGACCTGTCCCCAGCGGAGCCAAGCCTCGGGCTGGATGGCAGCCGAGAGCCCAACCACCACCACCGTCGCGGCCATAGCGACGACCAGCGAGCCCCACTCCCGGCGGACGACGAACCAGAGCAACCCCAGTCCTGGCGTGATCTTGGTCAGCAGGACGAAGGACCAGGCCGCGGGCCAGCGGAACCCGACGACGATAGCCACTCCGATCAGCAGCTCGATGTTGCCGCCCGCCACTTCGATAAACGCCAGCGCGAGCCCGAGGAGGAAGAGGCGCGGCCCGGTCAGATAGGCGAGAGCGGTGAGCGGGAAGATGGTCCACACGGCCACGAAGCCCTGCCACGACAGGAGCCGCAGCGGCCACAGCAGCTGCAGAAAGACCGGCGAGTACAGGTACGCGTTGGGGTGGCCAACGGCCGCGATGGCATACGGGTCGGAGCCCCCCAGTGCCACCCAGTAGGCGTGGGCGTCCATGGCCGTACCGGGCCATCGACCGTATGGCATGCACCAGGCGACGATGAGAAGCCAGGCGACCGCAGCGCCGATCAGCCCGAGGAGGTAGGCGGCTGGAACGCGTCGGCGGACGAGCGCGATAGTGCGCTCGGTAGGACCGTTCAGGGTCACTCCCCTTTCCGAGTCTCCCCAACCGCGGGGCATGTTAGCACTGGGCCCGAGCGGCGGGAGCAGGCGCTCAGCTCGAAGCAGGCGCTCTGCCCGGGCACATCATGGGGTGGTGGTTCGTCGAGTCGGCCGAAAGAGGAACCGTCACGCCGCTAGCCAGGGTCTGGCCGCCTGTGAAGTTGATCGAGGAGGAGGCAGGGGCAGAGTTGGAGCTCGGGCCGAGGGCGAGAGCCCAGCCAGATGTGGCGCCGGTGACGGTGACGTTGCCGACGACGGCCGTGGCGCCGGTTGGCAGTCAGGCCGGAGTTGCGCTCATGTCGAAGCACATCGGCTGGTTGGCGACCAGGGCCGTGGTGGCTGCAGCGTGGGTGCCGATGTTGTGCCTTCCTGATCGAGTATTCGGCGGAGCTCGTGGCTCACCGTCAAGGCTCGACCGCGAAGGACCCGCGGCGCTCAGCCCTCGGCGAGCAGCTTCGCCTTCTGCGCCGCGAACTCGGCGTCCGTCAGCACGCCCCTGGCGCGAAGCTCGGCGAGCTTCGTCAGCTGGTCGGCGACGTCCGGCTTCGAGGCGGGAGCCCCCGGCGAGATCACGCGGCCGTCGACGATCGTCACGCCGCCCAGTTCGCCGCTCTGGGCACGCGCCTTGAGAGATTCGACGTATTCCGCCATATGGCCGCTGGAAGCCGCGGCCATCGCCTCGCTCCGCATCTCCGACGCGCGCTCGGCCTTCGCGTGATCGATCCCGGGCGGCGTGATCGAGTCCTCCAGCACCGCGATTCGCGACCGATCGTTAGGGTCGTAGATGACCTTGCACTGCCAGCCCTTGAAGGGGCGCAGGCCCGTGAAAGCCTGACGGAACGACGCCTCGAACGGCTCGCCGTTGTCCGGCTGCACAGTGACGGTGACCTTCACGTGGTCGGTCTGCGAAGTGACCTGGTTGAAGCCGTCTACGCGCGCAGTCGCGAAGTCGGCGCCGACATCGGTGATCGTCGCCCACGCGACGATCCCGCCCTCCTGCGACAGTTGCTGTTCGAGCTTCTTCTTGTTGCCGAAAATTCTGCCGAACATGCTCCCTCCGTCACGCTCTATCCGCGCCCGCGATGTGTCGGGGTCTTCCGTAAAAACTGTCTCACCCAGCGACAGAGCTCACGTGAGCGTGGCGGGAGCGATCCGCCTGTCGATACGCAGACGACCGCCGCCGCAGAAGACCTGAGCGACTGGGAGGGCCAGCGAGGCTCCTTACTATGGAACGATAGGGTCGCCGCGATCGACTGCTCCGTCACGGCGCAGTCCGTGACGGCGTCCCAACCCTGTTCGATGGGGCCAAGGCAGCGTAAGGGGATCACATGGAGCGGGGATCTAGTCCGAGTGAGGGCAGCAGGCGGGCTTCGTTCTGTCTGGCGGCGGTGGTTCTGATCGCTCTCGCCGCCGCGGCGTGCACCGCGGCGGCCAGTCCTTCGCCAAGCGCGTCGGCGTCGCCATCGGCTTGGGCGACGCCATCGGCGATCCCGAGCGGTTCGGGCGCGACTTCCGTCCCAAGCCTGGCCGCCCTACTGACGCCGGATCTGGCCACGCCGACCGCCACGCCGGCGCCGACCGACACGCCCGAAGAAAACCCAACGGGCTCACCAACGCCTCCGCTCCCCAAGGGTCCGCTGCCGAGTCTCGGCCCAGTCCCGACCAGCACCTGGACCGGCCTCAACTGGATCGCCATTCCGGCTGGCCATTACCCCGCCGTTCCAGCCATGAGAAACGACGAGGCGGGCAATGCGAACGCCACGCTGGAGGGTTGGAGCAAGGGCTACGTCGAGTTCCTATGGGATCCGCATCTGCGCAACGTCACCCCGTGGCTGTCGGCCAATGGGCTCACCTGGCAGTCTGGCACCAACCTCGACCTCAGCGCCTGGACCGCAGACTTCAAGGCCTTCGACGCCGAGGACAGCGACTCTGGGGATCACGACAGCTGCTGGCTCGAGGTACGCAGGTTCCAAGAAGGTCCGGCAACTCTCCTGCTCCGCGCTCGCTTCGATTGTGTCTCTGGCTGCCTCGCTTTCCAATACGTCAGCAGCGATGCGATGTGGGTGTCCCCTGACGGAGCCTCATGGACTCCAGTCGACATGACGAAGACTTTCGGCTCAGGTGGAGTGGGCTGGATTTCTGGCGGCTCGAGCGGATACATCGCCCTTGGGTCCGCAGCCGGCAAGACGATCGCCTGGGTGTCTTCAGATGGACAGACCTGGACCCAAGACGCGCTGCCCACGAACGCCGTGAGCGTCTCCGACCCGGTCGCCTACGCGGGCGGCTTCGTCCTCCCAGGCATAGTCCATGTGCAGAACGGCCACAAGAGTCCCGAATCCGACGACGTGTGTGGCGGTGGCTCCATCGCCTATTACGACCAGAGCAAGTACGAGGGCGTGCTGTGGTGGTCACCCGACGGCACGACCTGGACCCCTGACACCCTCAGCGGGACAGTGGGCTATAGCGTTGAGATGACCGTCAACCGGATAGACGACCACACCCTCGTCGCCGACGAGTACACCTATGGATCCGACAGATCGTTGACTTCCGAAAAGGCATGGTTGTCC
This sequence comes from Chloroflexota bacterium, assembly GCA_003171065.1. Classification (GTDB taxonomy): domain Bacteria; phylum Chloroflexota; class Limnocylindria; order Limnocylindrales; family CSP1-4; genus Fen-1039. The sequence continues at coordinate 1,932 of PMXQ01000025.1, read as the reverse complement.
AAGGACGGCAAGACGTGGACGCGCCTCAGGGGCTACCCCGAGCCACAGCCCCCGATAATCTCCGGGCGAGACCACGGCCTCCTCGATATGTGGTCACCCACGACCGCGCAGGACTCCCTCCTGTGCGTCATCAACGACAAGCTCGACCTGGTGGTCGTTCTGAAGCAAACCGGTGACCTGCCGTGGTGGGATCGCCCGCAGCTTGCCCTTGGCCCTACCGGGCTTCTCGCCACCGGAGACGGCTCGCGCTTCTGGATCGGCGTCCCGACGGCCGGCTAGTCACCGCCGACCGAGGCGGCACTCTACTCTTCACGATGAAACCATCGTGGCGGCGCGATGTGCGGACGAAAGCTCGGCTGCCGGCCTCTTGGTTAGGCCACCGCCACCGATGAGGACGATGCCATCTGCTCGAGCGCCCGAAGGACCTGCTCGGTGCGGATAAAGCGTTCGAACACCTCCGCGTACCTGTCGACAAGCTCAGGTGTGGGCTGTTCGATCACCCTGGTGCGCACCCAGTTGGCCGCAGCATCGGCCTGATCTTCAATTATCCCGACACCCTTGGCGGCAAGAATGGCCACGCCGAGTGCCCCGGCCTCGGTGACCTCTGGGACGATCACGGGCTTCTGGTAAATTGCGGCGGCAATGGTGGCGTTGAGCGGATCGCGGGCGCCGCCTCCGGTAGCGACAAGAGCGTCGATCCGTTCGGAGAGGACCGCCTTGGTCGTGACCATGCGGAGCCACATTGCGGTCCCTTCGATCACCGCGCGAGCGAGGTCGCATCGATCGTGATTGAGCCGTAGCCCCGTAAGCGTGCCCGTCGCATTCGGACGGATAGAACCGCCCCGCTCGCCCATGAGATGCGGCAGGAATACGAGGCCGTGAGCGCCGACATCGCTTCGCCCTGCCAATTGCGAAACCGACTCCGCCCCGACGTCAGGTCGACCCGAAGTCCCGGGTTCGATAACGTGCGCGAGCCAGTCCAGGGCAGAACCAGTCGACGTCACCGCTCCAAAGCAAACGGCTTCTCCGAAGTCGCCCAGGTCTCGATGAGACCGAAATGCGCCGAGCACGCCGGCTGTACCGAGGTAAAGAGAGGCTCGCGCCGGGAGGAAGGCATTCGAGCCGAGCAGCGCAGCGTGCCAGTCGCTGGTCCCTACGATCACGGGCGTGCCCGCTGGGAGTCCGGTAGCCTCGGCCGCTGCCGCCGTGACACCGCCCGCCTGGCTGTCGGGCCGGAGGATCGCAGGAAGCGAATCGACAGGGATCTCGAGGAGGTCAAGCAACTCCGGCGACCATTGCGTGCCGTGGTTGCCGCAGAGACCGGTCCCTCCAGCTTCGTAGCAGTCGGTCGCCGCCACACCGCTGAGCTTGTAGCGCAGGAAGTCCTTGACCGGGAGCAGGTACCGAGCGCGTGTCTTTAGAGTGGGGTCCTTGTCGAGCAGCCAGGTAAGGCGGCCAATGCACGAATTGGAGCTGGGCTCGCGAATCCGGTCGGAGACGGCCTGATAAGCGGGGCTTGGGTTGTTGCGATATCGCTGGTCTGCCCAGAGCGGTGCGGCGGCCAGAGCACGGCCGGTGGCGTCGACTGGTATCACGGTGTGCATAACGCCGCACAGTCCGATGGCTCGGATGTTGTTTGGCCGGAAGTGTGGGTCCAAGAGCAATTCTCGGAGACATTGGACAGTCTGCGACCACCACCGTTCGGGGTACGCCTCCATTGTGTCCTCGCCTGAGAGGCGCACTTCCGTCGGAGCGACGACCGTCTTCACCGGGCGGCCCGAAAGGTCGAAGGCGAGCACCTTTACGCTGCTTGTTCCCTGGTCGATGGCGATGAGCAGTCCATCGCCACCACGGGGCTTACTCAAAGAGGATCACGGTCCGGGCAACCTCGCCGCTCTCGAGTGCGTCGAGCCCTGCGGCCAGCTCCGACAG
>PMXQ01000032.1 GCA_003171065.1 Chloroflexota bacterium | reverse complement strand
GCCGCCAGGTCCGCGTCGTTGAGGGCGTGGAAGACGATCACCTCGTCGATCCGGTTGAGGAACTCCGGGCGGAACTGGACACGCAGCGCCTCGGTGATCTGGTTCTTCATCTGGTCGTAGGCCTTCGCGTCGCCGGCGTTGCCGCGCTCCGTGAAGGCTGAGATGAACTGCGACCCGACGTTGCTGGTCATGATGAGGACGGTGTTCCGGAAGTCGACCGTCCGGCCCTGGCCGTCGGTCAGCCGTCCGTCGTCGAGCACCTGGAGGAGGATGTTGAAGACGTCGGGATGCGCCTTCTCGATCTCGTCGAGCAGCACGACCTGGTACGGCCGCCGCCGAACCGCTTCGGTCAGCTGGCCGCCCTCGTCGTAGCCGACATAGCCGGGAGGTGCGCCGACCATGCGCGACACGGAGAACTTCTCCATGTACTCGCTCATGTCGATCCGGACCATGGCCGAGTCGTCGTCGAAGAGAAACTCTGCGAGCGCGCGCGCCAGCTCCGTCTTGCCGACGCCGGTGGGTCCGAGGAACAGGAACGAGCCGATGGGCCGGCGCGGATCCTTGAGCCCGGCTCGGGCGCGACGAACGGCGTCCGAGACGGCCTGGATGGCCTCCTCCTGGCCGACGACGCGCCGGTGCAGCCGCTCTTCCATGTGGACCAGCTTGGCCGTCTCGGCTTCGAGCAGCCTGGTCACCGGCACGCCCGTCCAGGCGGCGACGATCTCGGCGATATCGTCTGACGTGACCTCTTCCTTGAGCAGCCGGTCGGGGCCCGAAAGGGCGGCGATCGCCGCTTCCCGCTCCTTCATCTGCGCCTGCAGCTCGGGCAGCCTGCCGTACTTGAGCTGAGCGGCGGTGCCGAAGTCGGCCTCCCGTTCGGCCTGGTCGATTCGAACCTGTAGCCCCTCGATCTCCGATTTGGTGGCCCGGATGGCCGAGATGGCGGCCTTCTCGGTCGACCAGCGCTGCTTCATCGCCGCGGCCTGCTCGCCGATCTCCGCCAGCTCGCGCTCGAGGACCTCCAGCCGAGCCTTCGAGCCTTCGTCGGTCTCCTTTCGGAGTGCCTCGCGTTCGATCTCGAGCTGGATGCGCCGACGTTCGAGCTCGTCCAGCTCGATCGGCATCGAATCGATCTCCATCCGCAGCCGGCTGGCCGCCTCGTCGACCAGGTCGATCGCCTTGTCCGGCAGGAAGCGCTCGGTGATGTAGCGGTTCGAAAGCGTGGCCGCTGCGACCAGCGCGGCGTCGGTGATGCGGACGCCGTGGTGGACTTCGTACTTCTCGCGCAGGCCGCGCAGGATCGAAATCGTCTCCTCGACCGTCGGCTCGTCCACGACCACGGGCTGGAAGCGCCGCTCCAGGGCGGCGTCCTTTTCAATGTGCTTGCGGTATTCGTCCAGCGTCGTGGCGCCGATGGTGTGCAGCTCGCCGCGGGCCAGCATCGGCTTGAGCAGGTTGGAGGCGTCCATCGCGCCTTCGGCCGCGCCGGCGCCCACCACTGTGTGCAGCTCGTCGATGAAGAGGATGATCCGGCCCTCGGACTCCTTGATCTCCCGCAGCACGGCCTTGAGGCGTTCCTCGAACTCACCGCGGAACTTGGCCCCGGCGATCAGCGCGCCCAGGTCCAACGAGATGACCTTCTTGTCCTTGAGGGTCTCGGGAACGTCGCCGCGGACGATGCGCTGGGCCAGGCCCTCCACGACGGCGGTCTTGCCGACGCCCGGCTCGCCGATCAAGACCGGGTTGTTCTTGGTGCGGCGCGACAGCACCTGGATGACGCGGCGGATCTCCTCGTCACGGCCGATGACCGGATCCAGCTTGCCGGCCCGGGCCTCGGCCGTGAGGTCGCGGCCGTACTTCTCGAGGGCCTGGTAGGTGGACTCGGGGTTCGGGCTTGTCACCCGCTGGCTGCCCCGGACGCTGACAAGGGCCTGGAGGATCGCTTCCCTGTTCGCCCCGTGGCGGTCGAGCAGCGCCTGAGCCTCTCCGCCACCCTCGGCGATGGCGAGGAGCAGGTGCTCCGTGGAGACGTAGTCGTCCTTGAGCCGTTTGGCCTCGTCCGATGCCCGCTCGATGGTGTGGCGGACTCGCGGGTCGGCGCTGAGAGAACCCCCCTGGATCTTGGCCCGCTTGTTCAGCCCCGCGGCCAGCTCTCCGCGGAAGGCGGGCATGTCCACGCCAAGGCGCCGCAGCGTCTCGGCCGGGATGCCGTCGTCAGGCTCGACGAGGGCGGCGAGGAGATGCTCCGAATCGAGCACGGGGCTCTGGAGCTCCTCGGCCAGGCGCTGGGCCGCGACGATGGATTCCTGGGCTTTCTGGGTGAAGCGATCGAGATTCATTGCGTGTCCCTTAGTTCGGTCGCCGCTCGGCCGGCCGATGCCGGCGTTGGCTTCTGCGATCCTCGCTCACGCACCTTCAGGTGCGCTCGCTTCGCGTCCTCGTCGTCGCCTTGGCCTCGACACGGCGGAACGGCGACACGCGGTAGGTCATGTCCTGGCTCTTGGGTTGGGTTGGACGATCTGCCGAAGGAAATCCTCGGCGGCCTGACGCTGCTTGCCCTCCAGCTTGCCCGGCAGGACGACTTTGACCCTGGCGTAGAGGTCGCCCGAGCCCTCGGCCTTGAGGCGCGGCATTCCCTTGCCGGCCAGCCGGAAGGTCTGGCCCTGCTGGGTGCCGGGCGGGATCTTCAGCACGACGCGGCCGCCAAGGGTCTCCACCTCCGCCTCGCCACCGAGCACGGCCTCGCCGAGGGTGATCGGCAGCTCGCGAGTCAGGTCCGCGCCGGTTCGCGTGAAGACCGGGTGGGGCCGTATCTTGGTGACCAGGTACAGGTCTCCGGAGTCCTGGCCCAAGCCCGCCTTGCCCCGGAGACGGATCTTGCTACCCGTCTCCACGCCGCGTGGCACCTTGACTTCCAGGCGTCGATCGCCGACCTGGACGAGCCGCGCCGAACCGTGGAAGGCCTCCTCAAGGCTCAGGTCGATCTCTACGTCGACGTCGTCGCCGTGGCGCACGCCGTGCCCCGCCGCCCGGCCGTCGCCCTCCTGCCCGCGCGAGCCCGGCCGCGTGCCCGCCTGCGTGGCCGTGGCCCCGGCCCCGTCGCCGTGGAGCCGCCCCAGCAGGTCGTCGAGCGGGTTGCCCCGCCGTGTCCCGCCGGCTGTCCCGCCGGCTGTCCTGCCGCGAACGGGCCGCTCGGCTGCGGGCCTGGTGGGTTCGGCCGTGCTCGTTGCGGCCCGCGCGCCGCCCGCCGCGGCCGCGGCATCGGCGCCCCCGAAGAACATCCGGAAGAAGTCGGAGAAGTCCTCCGACCCCGTCGAGTGGAATTCGTAGCGGACGTTGCCGCCGCCCCTTTGCGCGGCGTAGCCGGCGAACGGACCGCCCGGCCCAAATGGATCTCCACCGCCGGCCCCGAAAGGACTGCCGGTCGCCCCGGCCCCCGCGCCGCCGGCCCTGGCGTACTGGTCCCAGTTGGAGCCGAGCATGTCGTACTGCTGGCGCTTCTTGGGATCGGCCAGGACTTCGTGCGCCTCGTTGACGTCCTTGAACCTTCGTTCGGCGGTCTTGTCGCCGGGATTGCGGTCAGGGTGAAGCTCGCGGGCCAGCCGCCGATACGCCTTCCTGATCTCCGCCGGAGTGGCCGTCCTCGGCACTCCCAGCGTCTGGTAGTAGTCCTTGTATTCCATTGGCCACCGCCGTCGTCGCCCACGGCCGGCCGAAAATCGGGTGCCGGAGCAACCTGTCGCTATTCGATTGTCGGTCCGCGGGCCGGCGGTGTCTCAGCCGACCGTCAGACTGGCCAGTTCTCGTTGTCGGCGGCCTGCTCGCTCGCGGCGTGGATCGGATCCGAGAGCCGCTTGCCACAGAGTTCGCAATCGTCGGGGACGCTTCGTCTTCTGAACGCGATCTCGGGGCTGTAGCTGCCGTGGCCGGGGGCGTACGCCATGGGGATGTTGTACGGCTGATTCGTCCGCTCCAGGAACGCGTGCGGAGCGTTGGGATCCACCGATTTGGGAACGTCGCGGATCTTGTCCATCGCTTCTCCCCTGCCCGTTCGACCGTCAGACTGGCCAGTTCTCGTTGTCGGCGGCCTGCTCGCTCGCGGCGTGGATCGGATCCGAGAGCCGCTTGCCACAGAGTTCGCAATCGCCGGAGGCGCTGGTTTTCCTGAAGGGGATCTCGGGTCCCATGCTCACGCCCAGGCCCTGGGGCCTGGGCATGTTGTACGGCAGATTCATCCGTTCCAGGAACGCGTGCGGCGCCTTGGGATCGACCGACCCGTGGTCGGCGTCCTGGTGATCCATGTCTCCCTCCCTTGTCTGTGCAATCCTCGCCGGCTATCGCCGGCGACACGACGCTATGAATGAGACTGCCCGAAGGCGCCACTAGTTCGGTTCGCGATCACCGTGAATTCGCCATGGCCGGTGGCTGATCGACCGGAGGTGGCGGGAAGCCGGCCCGGATCCGGCCTTCGGGACCGGTCTCCGTCTCGGGCTCCTTGCCGCCCCCGGCGCGCTTGCCCGGTTCGGCGCTCAGCGGCATCGGCTTGCCCCGGAGGGCCGCGTCGAGAACCTGCTCCATGCTGTCGACGAGAACGAGCTTGATCTGCTTGCGGATCTCCTCGGGGATGTCCCGCAGGTCCTTCTCATTCTTGCGCGGCAGGATGATCATCTTGGCGCCGGACAGGTGGGCGGCCAGGATCTTGCTCTTCAGGCCGCCGATCGGCAGGACCCTGCCGCGGAGCGTGATCTCGCCGGTCATCGCCACGTCCTTGCGGACTGGGATGCCCGTGAAGGCGCTGACCATGGCCAGGGTCATCGTGATCCCCGCCGACGGGCCGTCCTTGGGGATGCCGCCGGCCGGAACGTGGATGTGCAGCGTGTTCCTCTCGAAGACTTCGCGCTTGATGCCGAGCTGCGCGGCATGGGCGCGGATCCACGACAGACCTGCTCGGGCGGACTCTCGCATGACCTCGCCGAGCTGGCCGGTGAGGATGAAGTCCTCCTTGCCTTCCATGAGCGTGACTTCGATGGCGATCACGTCGCCGCCGACCTCGGTCACGACCAGGCCGGTCGCGGAGCCGATCTGATCCTCGGCCTCCAGCTCGCCGTACTCGAAGCGCTGCGGCCCCAGGTACTCGACGAGCTTCTTGCAGTCGACGACGGTCTTGCGCTTGCGACCCTCGGCCACTGCCCGGGCCACCTTGCGCATGACGTTCGCGATCTCGCGCTCGAGGTTGCGGACGCCCGCCTCATGGGTGTACGAGCGGACCAGCTCGACCATCGCCTCGTCCGTGATGGCGATCGTCTTCTCGGTCAGGCCGTGGTTCTTCATCTGCTTGGGGATGAGGAACCGCTTCCCAATCCCGATCTTCTCGGTCTCGGTGTAGCCCGGCAGCTGAATGATCTCCATGCGGTCGCGCAGCGGCGCCGGGATCGGGTCGAGCAGGTTGGCTGTAGTGATGAAGAGCACCTTCGTGAGGTCGAAGGGCACCTCGAGGTAGTTGTCCTGGAACGTGTTGTTCTGCTCCGGGTCGAGGACCTCCAGCAGCGCCGAGCTCGGGTCGCCCCGGAAGTCCATGCCGATCTTGTCGACCTCGTCGAGCATGAAGACCGGGTTGTTCGAGCCGCCCTGTTTTACGTTCTGGATGATCCGGCCGGGTAGCGCCCCGATGTAGGTTCGCCTGTGACCGCGGATCTCCGCCTCGTCGTGGATGCCGCCCAGACTCATGCGCACGAACTTGCGGCCCATTGCCCGCGCGATCGACTTGCCGAGGGAGGTCTTGCCGACGCCAGGAGGCCCGACGAAGGCGAGGATCGGACTGCGCAGCGTCTCGGCCAGACTTCGAACGGCCAGGTACTCGAGGATGCGGTCCTTGATCTTCTCCAGGCCGTAGTGGTCCTCATCGAGGATTATGGCCGCGGCCTTGATGTCCAGGTTGTCAGTCGTAGAGATGTTCCACGGCAGGGCAATCAGCCAGTCGACATAGGTCCGGATGACGCCGACCTCGGGTGAAGCCGAGGGGATCCGGCTCATCCGGTCGATCTCCTTGAGCGCGCGACCCTTGACCTCCTCGGGCATGCCGGCGGCTTCGACCTTCTCGCGCAGCTCGTTGATCTCGGCCTGCTGCGGGTCGTCCTCGCCGAGCTCTCGCTGAATGGCCTTCAGCTGCTCGCGCAGGATGTACTCCCGCTGGGTCTTGTCCATCTCGGACTTGACCTCGGACTGGATCTTGCCCTTTAGCTCGAGGATCTCGATCTGGCGGCCCAGGAAGGTCGAGACGATCTTGAGCCGCTCCAGCACGTCCGTCGTCTCGAGAAGCTGCATCCGCTGCTCCGTCGAGAGGTCGGGGCTGTAGGCGACCATGTCGGCCAGGAGGCCGGGCTCGGTGATGTTGCGCGCGGCCACCGCCGCCTCCGGCGGCACAGGCGCGCCGTTGGCGACGTACTGCTCGATCTGGGCCTGGACAGTGCGCATCAGGGCCTGGACCTCGATGCCTTCGGGAGTCACGTCCGGCAGCTCTTCGACGCGCACGATGATGTACGGACTGGTCTGGACGAACTCCAGGACCTTCAGCCGGCTCTGGCCCTGGACGATGGCCCGGACGGTCCCGTCCTGGAGTTGCACGACCTGGGCGATCTTGGCCAGCGTTCCGACGGAGTAGAGCTCTGCCGGATCCTCGATCTCCTCGCGCTCAGCCTCACGCTGGGTCACGAGCGCGATCGGGCCGCTCGCGGCCGTCGCCGCGTTCAGCGCGGCCACGCTCTTGTCCCGCCCCACCTGGAGCGGCACGATCATCTCGGGAAAGATGACCGTCTCTCGCAAGGCAACGAGTGGGAGCTCCCGAACACCCGGCACGTGGACCTGCTGCTCGTCGTTCTTGGGGTCCTCGCCGTCCTGGACGAGCTCGTCGTCCCGTTCGGCCGGCCGGTCAGTCATTGGATTCTCCTGATCGAGTCGTGGTTGCGCGGGTGGCCACTATACGTGTGATGGGCAGCCGGGTCGGTGACGCCGGCCATTGGGCCTGGCCGGCGGTCCGGCCGTCCTCCGAGGCGCCGGAGCCATCTCCGTCGGGAGAGGTTTCGGCTGCGCGGCGGTTCTGAGTGTCGGTGGATTCACCCGACTGGGGCTGACGCGCCGCAGCGGCCGCGCCGGCTTCCCGAGCCTGGTTGTCGTCGAAGAGAGCTTCCAGGATTCGCGTCTGCAGTCTCTCCTCGAGCTCGAAGAGCAGTTTCACCCCGGCGAGGTTGACGCCTCTCTCTTGAGTGAGGCGCCGGATCCAGAGGATGCGCCGGATGTCGTTCTCGGAGTAGAGGCGGATGTTCGTCGGCGTGCGAGCGGGCGACAGCAGGCCCTCGTCTTCGTAGATCCGCAATGTTCGCGGGTGAGCCTGGACCAGGCCTGCCGCGACGCTGATCACGAAGCACGGGCGCTCGGGATCCCGCTGGAAACGTCGCTCGGACACCGTCTGCCTACTTCGTCCCGGCCGCGGCCGGCTGCGCATGCTGGCCATCACCGGAAGTGATCTTGATCTGTCGCAGTTTGACCTGCTCGGCCTTGGGGATGCGAAGGGTGAGCACGCCGTCCTCGAACGTGGCCGTAGCCTTGTCTGCCTCGAGGCCGTCGGGAAGGGTCAGCGTCCTGCTGAACGTGCCGCGCCGGATTTCCTGGATCAGCGTTGAGCCCTCCTCGTCTTTGCGGGCGGAGCGGGTCTCCCCGGCGATCGTCAGGGTGCTGCCCTCGACGGTGATGTCGACCTCTTCGGGCTTGACGCCGGGCAGGTTGGCCTCGACGAGGAGGTCTTCGTCCGTGGCGTAAACATCCAGCGCGACGAGCTGATGCTCGCCCCAGGTCCACGTCCGCGGGTTGACGAAGCTCTCCTCGAAGAGGCGATCCATCGCCTGCCGCAGCGAGAGCAGGTCGCCGAAGGGGGCCGAAGTGCGGCGAATGAGCGTCATGTTGCACCTCCAACCGGCCGGGTCCTGATTATCTGGCGGCCCACGGTGGGCCTGACCGACCGACCGAACGACGCATCCGGACCATAGAACCTTGACAATGGCGTTGTCAAGTGTATTGCGTAGGTGAGGACCCTATATGTGGCAACGGTTCCGTACAGTGAGCCGGCCGGACGCGGCGGTCGGCTTCTCCAGTCGCACGGGCCGGCGGCCATAATGCACCGGCGGTCGCTGGCAAACCTGAAGGGAGCCGGCCGGCTCGGGAGTGGGAAAGGCAGGAGTAAGCGAAGCGTGGCCGAGATCCGGCGAGAGAAACCCGAAGATGTTCTCGACGTCCGCAACGTCAACGATCGGGCATTCGGGCGACCCAACGAGGGCGCGGTGATCGAACAGCTGCGCGGTGCCTGCCCGGGGCTCGTGTCGCTCGTGGCGGTGGCCGAGGGCCATGTGGTCGGGCACATCCTCTTCAGCCCGGTCGGGCTCGAGGCCGATGACGGCCGGAGGGTCCGGGGTATGGGGCTTGCACCCCTCGCGGTCCTGCCCGAGTGGCAGGGTCGTGGTATCGGGACCGAGCTTGCCACCGTCGGCCTGGCCGTCATTCGGCAGACACCGTGCCCCTTTGTCGTCGTGCTCGGGCATCACGGCTACTATCCGCGTTTTGGGTTCGAGAAGGCCTCCAGGCACGGGATCCGGTGCCAGTGGGACGTTCCGGACGAGGCCTTCATGGTCCTGGTCATGGACGGGGCCGCCATGCGCGGCGTCTCGGGCGTGGCCCGATACCGCGGCGAATGGGACGCGGCCACGTAGAACTCCGACTCTCGGTCACGGCAAGCCGGCGGGCGCATAGCTCGAAATCGGCTCTTGCAGTCGTCTCGTGCAGATTGCAGACTTTGGGAAGTGGTCGCTGGGGGTGTCCGACTGCGGGCGCGGCGACCCCATCCGGGCGACCGATGGCGAGCAAGACCGACAACCCGACAGCGGACTCAGCGCAGGCCGACGAGACGGCCAGCTGGGTCGCGGCCGCCGAGCGTTTGGTGGCCGGGGCTCCACCTGCACGGGCCGTCAAGATGGACTTCACCTGGCGCAGCCTGAGCGAGGTCGACCTCTTTGTCGACGTGCTCGCCGCTTGCGAGAGCCCCATCACACTCAAGACCCGGATGGAGCTGGCCGCGTATGTCGGCGAGGTGCTCGTCCGGCAGTTCGGGGGCCGGTGGGCGACCGGCGAACACTACGGCGAAGTGCTGCCCCCGGACACCACCCCCAAGAAAGGGAAGGCGAAGCCGGAGTCAGCGCAGCCCACGCGCATGGTCGAGAAGCGGCTGACCGCAGGCGAGGCCCTTCAGCATCAGGTGTTCGAGCAGAGTCGAGCCTGGGCCGTCGAGAGTGGCGTCGTCGGTCCGACCGCGAACGTGGATGGGCCGGGAGCGATGATGCGACTGGCCGCCGACGCGTTCGTGAAGTCGGCCGGCTCCAACGGGGTGACCTGGCTCGACTACTCACCCGAGAGCGCGATTCGCCTGGACAAGCTGATCGACGAATGGTGGCCCGCCGCGCCGTCGAAGGACTCCTACGAGTCGATGGTCCCGGCCATGGGTGCATACGTCGGCGAAGTGCTGATCATGAACACCGGGGCACACTGGACCCGCGACCCTCAGGAAGGCTACGGCGTCGAGCTCAACGGGCAGGTCGCCTACCCAATGGATAGGGTGTCCAAGCGGTTCGAGTTCGGGCCGGAGCACGCCATCGCCCAGTTCTATCGCGAGACGTCGATCGACTGGCTCTCCCGACAGAGGGAGGTCCCGGCTACCGAGCCAGCCGCCAGGGTCAAGAAGGGCCGGCTCTTCGGTCACGGACGCGGCTGATCGACCGGGCCGCGAGCGCGCCCCCGCCTCCCGACCCGGGCCACTTCACGTCGTCGCCCCCCCCCCCCCTGCCGCCCC
>PMXQ01000054.1 GCA_003171065.1 Chloroflexota bacterium | reverse complement strand
ACCGAGCCCTCGGACTGCTTGATGATGCCGTAGGTCGTGGCCAGGCCGAGGCCGGTTCCGCGGCCCTGGCCCTTGGTCGTGAAGAACGGCTCGAAGATGTGGTCGCGCGTCTGGGCGTCCATTCCCAGGCCGGTGTCGGTGACCGAGATGACGGCGTATTCGCCCGGACCGATCTCCCGCGGTCGCGAGCGATTCCCGGACGTGTACCTCTGGTGACCCGTGCCAATCACGAGCTGTCCGCCGGATGGCATCGCATCCCGGCTGTTCAGGGCCAGGTTGAGGAGGACCTGCTCGAGCTGCGTCCGGTCCGCCCGGAGGCAGCCTGCCGCCGGGTCGGGGGCGATCTTGAGCACGATCTGCTCGCCGATCAGACGGCGGAGCATCGACTCGAGCCCGCCCACGACCTCGTTCACGTCCAGAACCTGCGGTTGGAGGATCTGGCGGCGGCTGAAGGCAAGGAGCTGCTGGGTCAAGCCGGCCGCACGCTCGGCCGCGTCCCGAATGCCAACGACGTACTCGCTGATGTCGGTCCCGGGCGATTCGTCGAGCGAGAGATCGGCATAGCCGATCACCGCCGTCAGGATGTTGTTGAAATCGTGAGCGATGCCGCCGGCCAGGCGGCCCACGGATTCGAGCTTGCGAGCCTCGAAGAGCTGGGCCTCAAGGAGCTCGACCTCGCTCGTGTCCTCCATCAGCGAGATGGCGCCGCGAACCTTGCCGAGGTCGTCCCGAATCGGGGCGAAGTGGGCGCGGACCCTGATGATCTGGCCGTCCTTCGTCTGACATGGCAGCTCCTGGACCGCCATGGATTCGCCGGCCAGGACTCGTGGCACCAGCATGCGGCTGGATTCCTCGGCTGTGAGGATGGGCAGCCGCTTGCCCTGAATCTCGTCGGCGGTGAAGCCGAAGAGCAGCTCCGCGGCGCGGCTCCAGAACAGGACGCGGCGCTGGCGGTCGACAACGACGATCGGCAGAGGCGAGGAGTCGAGGATCGCCCGCAGGGTCTCCGATGTCTCACGCAGCGCGGCCTCGAGGGTCAGGCGCTTCTGCATCGCGGCCGTCTGCTCGCCGATCAGGTCCGCCATCGTGGCGATGACCAGGGCCACGATGGCAACGCTGCCGAGGCTGATCGCTGGGAAGTCGATCGTGCCTTCGACGCCCTGGACCGCCAGGACCGCCGGGGCGACCAGCGCCGCCGCCATCAAGGCGGCCAGCCGGCGCGGCGTGATGCGCTGTTCCTTGTTCTCGCTCGGGCGCGACGAGATGGCGATCGACGGATGGAGAGCCGCCGCGGCCCACAGCGCGTACTGGGCGAAATAGGCCGTGTCTGCCAGCGGGAGCTTGAGCCAGCCCGATCCCGAACCTGAGAATCCGTCGGCAACCAGAAGCGCCACGACGCTGGCTGCGAACAGGCGCATCGCCGGCGTTCCTGCGTCGGAATCGAGGACCAGGCATGCCACAACACCGACGAGCGCGGTGTCGGCGACTAGATAGACGATCGAGGTCGCACGGCCCAGAGGGCTGAGACTGGTCGCGGAGAGCAGTGGGTCGGCGAAGGCCACCCAGACGACGAGAACCAAACCGACCGTCAGGATTCCGCCGTCGAGCAGCACGCCGAATCCGGGGCCCGGGTTTCGGCGCAGGACCAGCCTGGCGAAGCCGAGCGTGATGATCGGGTACGCGATCAGGTAGAAGAGGTCGGCGACGCCCGGGTACGGCGCGGTGCCCAGCGCATGGTAGACCGAGTCGCCAGCCAGATCGCCCATGGCGAAGAACAGCTGCCCTGCGGCGAGCAGCAACCAGGGACCCCGGGGCTCGGGGTCGTGGAGGTGGATGCCCACCGCCACGGCCAGGACCGAGCATGCCGAAAGGATCAGGCCGAGTGGGGTTTGCCAGGCTGTGGCGATGGTCGCGGAAACGACGAACAGCGCCACAGCGGCGGAGAGATAGGCCGCCCACAGCCAGTCCCCGACGGACGAAGGCATTTGGAGCCGTCTGGTCACCTGGAAAGGATCGCCCCGACGCACCACCTCACGAATAACCTATTTGTCCTACGGCGTTTGGGGGGGTCGCCCGCACGCCTGTAGAAACCGGTCACGATCCCACCCGAGCCGGTTTCGCCTGGGTGCCGTCCGCGCTACCAACCGGCGCTAATACCAGCCGTGCGCCTGCCGGAAGTCCCAGGCGGCGCAGGCCGAGCCGTAGCGGTTGTCGACGTACCAGATTCCCCATTTCACTTGTGTGATCGGGCTGGTGCGCCAGTTGGATCCGAACGTGGCCATCTTCGACCCAGGGAAAGCCTGCGGGATCCCGTAGGCTGAAGCGACCGTGCCGGCCCGCGGGTTCCACCTGGATTCGCGCGTGAAGATCGCGTTGATGCAGTTGTACTGCCGAGTCCCGATGCGAGCCTTGACGTATGCCCGGGCGCCCGCGACCGTGTTCGCGTAAGTCACCGGCTTCGGCTTCGTCTTGGGCTTGGGTTTCGTCGCCGGCGCGGCCGTGGGGGTTGGAGTCGCGATCGCAGGCGCGATCGGCGTCGCCGTCGCCGAAGGGGTGGCTGTGGCCGGTGGGGACGTCCATGCGGGCAACTGGTCCAGCCAGCTGTTCTGAGCGAGCGCCCCGGCCTCCACCGGCGAGCCGCTCGCAAGGATCGGACCCGCCGGCGAGTCCGAGAACGCGGGCAGGACAGAGGCGGCGGTCCCGACGAAAACGACGGCCGTCACAAGCGCTGCAATTCCTGCCGCTCTCGGGGTGAGTCTCAAGAGGCTCCTTGGAGTCCGTGTCCAGCGCCGGTGGAGAAAGTGGCGGTCACCGGCGGAGTGACGCTGTGGTGGCGGACTTGCTGTCGGGATGGCGGAGAGTCGGACCGCCAGCGGCCGGCAGGATAGCACGGTTCCATTTGCGAGACGATCCCGCCAGATGGGCTATGCAGACGAACCCACGGTAGGCGCTGGCGCCGGATACCTTCGGCGAAATGGCACGCCTCCTCCGGCCGGCAAGGTGAGTCCGGCAGCCGCCAGGGTGCCCGACGAATTGGGTCCCGGCACGGCCACACCTTTGGGCGACGGACACATCCTGATTGGTGGTAACGCCAGCAGCAGTGATCGCTCGGCGTGGCTCTACGTGCCGTGACGGGCGCCCGCCCTGAGCGCTCGGCCGGCGTTCCGGCTGCCGCCCGGTCGCGTTTGACGGCTCGCCGGCTAATCCCGATAATAGGGGTCGGAATTCAGCACGAACTGCGGTCGAGATTCGGCGCACCCCGCTGCTCGAACCAACGGCCACCCAAGGAGCGCGATGGCGACCAGCCGGGAGATCGTCTCCAGCGAGTACAAGTTCGGCTTCCACGACGAGGTCGACTATCTCGAGGAAACCAAAGCCGGCCTGACCCGAGAGACCGTCGAGGCGATCAGCCGCTTCAAGGGCGAGCCGCAATGGATGCTCGACTTCCGCCTGCGCGCCTACGAGCACTACCTGTCACGGCCGATGCCGCAGTGGGGCGGCGATCTCAATCAGATCGACCTGAGCAAGATCGTCTACTACCGCAAGCCGTCGCAGGGCGAAGAAAAGTCCTGGGACGACGTCCCAGACAAGATCAAGAAGACCTTCGAGCGCCTCGGCATCCCGGAGGCCGAACGCAAGTTCCTGGCCGGCGTCGGCGCGCAGTACGACTCAGAGGTCGTCTACCACAGCGTCCGTGAGGAGCTCTCGAAGATCGGCGTCGTCTTCATGGGCACCGATCAAGGTTTGAAGGAATACCCGGAGCTCTTCAGGAAGTACTTCGCCACGGTGGTTCCGCCCGAGGACAACAAGTTCGCGGCTCTCAACAGCGCGGTCTGGTCCGGTGGGTCGTTCGTGTACGTGCCCAAGGGCGTCGAGGTCCCGCTGCCGCTNNCTGATCATCGTCGACGAAGGCGCCAAGGTCCACTACATAGAGGGGTGCCTGCCCGGAGCCGAGCTCGTGAGCCTCGGGGATTCGATGGTCCCGATCACCGAAGTGACGGCAGGCGCCAAGGTGATGAACAGCGCCGGCGTCGAGGCCGAGGTTTCGTCCGTAAGGCGGCGCAGCTACTCGGGCGAGATGCTCAAGATCGTGCCCGTCTCGGCCGGCAACAGCTTCGAGCTGACCCCGGAGCATCCCGTCTGGTCGATCACACGCGGCCGCATCGCCCGCCCGCGTCCGAACCGGCCGAAGTCCCGGTGGGACGTCAAGGCGACGGCGCTTCCCACAACCGAGCCGGAGTGGGTGCCGGCCGGCGAGCTCGAAGTCGGCGACCTGCTCTGCTTCCCGGTCGCGACAAAGCAGGTGGACCACCCGGAGGTCTCCGACGACCTCCTCCGCTTCCTGGGCTACTACACGGCCGAGGGCAGCGCCTTCTTCAACGGCGTGTCCAATGTCCCCACGGTCACCGTCTCGTTCCACATCGACGAGCGGGAGGAGATTGCCGATACCCGGCGCCTGATGAGCGCCCTGGCAGGCAAGCCGGCCAGCGTCTTCGAAAATCGTGCCAAGCACGAAGCCCGCGTGTACCTGTACTCGCGCGAGCTCGTCGACCTGTGCTGGAAGTACGTCGGTCACGGAGCCGCGGACAAGAAACTCCACCCGCACCTCATGGAGCTACCGCCGTCGCGGCAGAAGCTTCTCGTCGACGCCTACCTTCTCGGGGACGGCAGCCGCCACGTTCGCACGAATGGCCGAACTCTCGTTCGAGCCGGGACCGTGTCGCGGACGCTCGCCTTCCAGCTGCAGGAGATCCTCGCACGCACCGGCGTGTATGCGGGCATCCAGGTTCGCAAGCCGTACGGGGAAACGATGCGCGACGGCCGCGCAATCGCCCATCGAGAGCAGTACGTCATCCACTTCGAGGAAGGGCTGACCACGCACCAGGCCTGGTTCGACGCGGGCCGCAACTGCTTCTGGGTGCCGATCCGCAGGATCGATACCCGCCCGTATGAGGGTTGGGTCTACAACCTGGAGATGGCAACTGCCCCCAACGCCTACCTCGCGCGAGGCTTCGCCGTCCACAACTGCACGGCGCCCATCTACACCACAGACGCGCTCCATGCGGCGGTCGTCGAGGTCATCGCACTGCCGCACTCGAAGGTCCGCTACACCACCATCCAGAACTGGTCGAACGACGTCTACAACCTCGTGACCAAGCGGGCCCACGCCCACGCCCACTCCACCGTCGAGTGGATTGACGCGAATACGGGCTCGAAACTAACTATGAAGTATCCCAGTATTTATTTGCGCGGCGAGGGCGCGACGGCGGAGGTCATTTCGGTCGCCGTGGCCGGCCGCGGCCAGCACCAGGACACAGGCGCAAAGGCGATCCACCTCGCGCCGAACACGCGCAGCCGCATCATCAGCAAGTCGATCTCCAAGGACGGCGGCCGGACCACGTACCGCGGCCAGCTCAAGGTCGTGCCCGGCGCCACGGGCGTCGTGGCGAGCGTCCGCTGCGATGCGCTGCTGCTCGACGAGGGCAGCCGCTCCGACACGTATCCGTACATTGACATCCAGGAAGACGACACGAC
>PMXQ01000044.1 GCA_003171065.1 Chloroflexota bacterium | reverse complement strand
GCCAGGATCTGGCGGCCGTTGCCGATCTGCGGCACGAACGGCAGCCACCGCGTGAATCCCAGGAAGCGGTTCAGCGAGCGGTCACCCGGCCCATAGATCCAGCTCGGTCGGAAGATGGTGTAATCGATGCCGCTGCCGCGGATGGCCTCCTCCGCGCGCCATTTGGCCCGGAACCAGTGGCGGGGAGCGTCCGGCGCCGCGCCCGCGCCGGAGATGTAGACGAGGCGGCGGATGCCGGCCGTTCGGGCAGCGGCCACGAGCGCCTCGGTCCCGCCGGCATCTACGCGTTCGAAGGTCTGGCCGCGACGGGGAGCCTCGATCGGCGAGTTCCGAAAGGCCAGGCAGATGACCAGCGTGTCGACGCCGGCGAGGGCTTCGGCCAGCCCACCGGGCGCGGTGACGTCCGCCTGGCGGAATTCGATCGATCGATCGGTCATGCCCGTCTGGCCGGCGGCAGTCCCCGGCGGACGGTGTGACAGCACGATGACGCGGTTGTCGCGGGCCGCGAGCTCGCGCACGATCGCATGCCCGACGAAGCCGGTTCCCCCGGCGACCGCCACAATGGACTTGCTCAAAGTCTCCACGTCGCCTCCGGGATGGGTGGCCTGGCGCCAGGGATGGGCCCAGCCTAGCCCGGATGCGCCTGCGTCTCAATGGGCAGGTAAGCTAGCCTCACACGGTGGTTCGCAGGGCCGAAGCGTCCGACGAATCGATGGCCTGGGCCGAACGACTGAGCCCGGTAGGGAGACGAGGGCATGCGACTCAAGGACAAGGTTTCGATCATCACGGGCGCGGGCAGCGGCATGGGGCGCGTGGCCGCCCTCCGGTTCGCCGCCGAGGGCTCGCGGGTGGTCGTCGCCGACAGCCAGGGCGAGGCCGCCGAGGAAACCGTCCGCCAGATCCGCGCGGGCGGCGGAGAGTCGTGCGCCGCCGCGGTCGACGTCTCGCTCCAGGCCGACGCGAAGGCCATGGTGGACCTGGCGATCAAGCGCTACGGCCAGGTCGACGTCCTCTACAACAACGCCGGCATCATGCCCGAGGCCGACCATTCGGTCGTGGACACCCCGGTCGAAGCCTGGGATCAGGTCATGGCGGTCAACGTTCGAGGCGTGTTTCTCGGCTGCAAGTACGCCATCCCCCACATGATCGAGCGCCATTGCGGCTCGATCATCAATGTCTCGAGCTTCGTCGCGATCCTGGGCTGCTCGGTACCGCAGGACGCGTACACCGCGTCGAAGGGCGCGGTCCTGGCGCTGACGCGGTCGCTGGCCGTCCAGTTCGCGCCCCAGGGCATTCGAACCAACGCCATCCTGCCGGGCCCCGTGGAGACGCCGCTGCTCATGGACTGGCTTCTCAAGGACGAGGCCGCAAAGAAGCTTCGACTGGCCCGCAACCCGACCGGGCGCTTCGGCAGGGCCGACGAGATCGCGAATCTGGCGATCTATCTGGCGTCCGACGAATCGGCCTGGACCAACGGCGCTTCGATGGTCATTGACGGCGGCATCAGCGTGAACTACTTCTAGCGTCGGCCGGCTGCCGACACCTGCCAGGGACAATCGAACGCCACTGTGAAGCCCGAATGAGGAACCGCCCATGACCGATCGCCCGGTGACCGATACCCGAACCGGCGGACCTGCAGCTGTCGGGACGAAACCGGGCGACCTGCAACCGGCCGACGTCCGGCACTCCGACCTCGCCATAGGCATCGACTTCGGAGGGAGCGGCATCAAGGGCGCGGTCGTCGACTGCCGAACCGGCCTGCTCGTGGGCGATCGGTTGCGCATTCCGACACCGCAGCCCTCGGTGCCGCGTGAGGTCGTGGCCGTGACGGGTGAGCTGGTGCGCCGGCTCGTCGCGCCGTGGGACCCGAGCCAGGGCGATACCTTCCCCGTGGGCGTGGGCCTGCCCGCGGCGATCCGCAACGGAGTGACGCTCACCGCCGCGAACATCGACCCGGCCTGGATCGGCTTCTCTGCCGAGCGGGAGCTGGGGCTTGCGACGCACCGAATCGTGGCGGTCGGCAACGACGCCGACGTAGCCGGCCTGGCCGAGATGCGGTTCGGTGCCGGGCGCTACCAGCGGGGCCTGGTGATGGTGCTGACGATCGGGACCGGCATGGGGTCGGCGCTGTTCATCGACGGCCGGCTCGTTCCGAACACTGAGCTCGGCCACCTGGAGCTCAAGGGCCGCGACGCGGAGGAGCGGGCGGCCGAATCGGCGCGCGAACGGCTCGGGCTCGGCTGGAGAGACTGGGCCGCCGGCTTCGATGAGTACCTTCACGAGCTGGAGCGGCTCTTCTGGCCGGACCTGTTCATCTTCGGCGGCGGGGCGTCGAAGCGCGCCGACAACTACCTGTCGTACCTGACCGTCCAGACGCCGATCGCCATTGCCACTTTCCGAAACAACGCCGGGATCGTGGGCGGGGCGCTGATCGCTCACGAGCGTCGGGCCCACGCTGCGACTTCTGCGTCGGGCGAGCCAATCGCCTGAGTGGCTCGTCTCAGGCCGGAGACGGCACTTCGCCCGCCTATTTGCGCCGCTTGAGCGCCTTCCCGATGTCCGCGCGGGCCCAGCGATAGTGGTTCGGGCCGCACTCGCACACGAAGTCGGCCAGCGTGCCCCGGCCGGTCCAGGCGTAGCGGCCGGGGGTGAAGAGGTCGGCCTCGGAGATCGAGTCGGTCAGGGAGATCAGCCGCCGCGAGGTGTCCTGCCAGTCGCCGAAGACTTGCGCCCACCGTTCATCGCGGTGCTGCTCGAAGATTCGCGCGTTGAGCTGGGCCATCGTCGCCCAGGTGTAGCCCTCGGCCGGCACCGCCGGCTCTTCGCCACGCCACGCGGCGTCGTACCAGCCGAAGAGCATCCGCTCCCATTCGGACAGGTGAGCCACGATGTCTTTCGTGGACCAGCCGTTCGGGCCCGGCTGCAGCTGCTGCTCGGGCGTCAGCTGGGCCAGCATCGCAGCCAGCCGGTCCCGCTCGGTGCGTGCGTCGGTCAGCAGTTCGAGCTTCGTCCTGCGTTTGGCCATCGACCGCCCCGTCTGACTGGGCCTGCCCGCCCTTATCCGTTTGCCCGCGTGCCTCGCAACTCGCGCAGCCGCGCCACACTTCCGGAAACGACGAGCGTCTCCCCGGCCTTGAGAATCCGATCCGCCGGCGGGTTGGCCTGATAGCTGCGCTCGCCGGTGACGATCGCCAGAACGAAGACGCCGGAGTCGCGCAGCGCGCCCACGGTCGATCCGTCCGTGGAATCGCCGGCCGTGACCTCGACCTCCTCCATCGAGAAGGCCAGTTCACCGTGCGAGAGCGCCGCGTCGATGAAGTCGACGACGCGCGGTCTGACGGCCAGCTCGGCCAGCCGGTGGCCGGCCATCGTGTAGGGCGAGACGACCCGGCTCGCGCCCGCCTGCATCAGTCGAGCTTCGGAGTCCTCGGTGTTCGCTCGCGCCACGACGAAGAGTTTGGGGTTCATGGCCCTGGCCGAAAGGATGACGTAGACGTTGTGGGCGTCCGAATCGATGGTCGTGATCAACCCGCGCGCCCGCTCGATTCCTGCAGCCCGGAGAGTTGCCTCCTCGGTGGCGTCGCCCTCGACCTCGAGGAAGCCCTCGCGCCTGGCGCGGGCCAGGGATTCGGGCAGGATGTCGATAACGACGACCTTCAGGCCGGAATGGACGAGTTCCCGGGCGACGGTCTGCCCGACTCGGCCGTAGCCGCAGAGGATGTAGTGGCCCGATAGCTTGCCGACCGCCTCGATCATTCGCCTGGCCTCCCGCCGTCCGCTGGTCGCCTCAACCACAAGGTACTCGGCCACGATCCCGACCGTGCCGAAGATGAGCCCGACTCCCACGAGCGAGAGTGCCATCGTCCAGACGCGCCCGGCGTCGGTGACGGGCTGACCCTCTCCGAAGCCGACGGTCGTGAGAGTGATCACCGTCATGTAGAGCGCGTCGAGCGGTCGCAGTCCGGGCTCGAGGACGAGATAGCCGCCCGTTCCGATGACGATGCAGCCGACGATCACCGCCAGCCAGATTCGAACGTGGATGGCGGTTATGGCCGTTGGAGCCGCCGAGAGCGCCTCCCGCCGCGACATCGCGGCGTAGTCCCGAGGCGTCTGGCTGGCCGGAGACCGAGGGT
>PMXQ01000006.1 GCA_003171065.1 Chloroflexota bacterium | reverse complement strand
GAGCGCGAGCGGCTTTTCGATTGTGATTACTTCCGGTTGTTGCGCCTGCGTGGCCAATCGCCCTTTGCCGTCGGCGCCGCGGGCGCGCCGCGCGTCCTGGTCTGCCTGGCAGGCACCGGGCGAGTCGAACACGGTGGCGAGTCCTATGCCGCCGGCAAGGGGGACGTCTTGCTGCTCCCGGCCGCGGTCGGAGTCTGTGCTTTTCGGCCGAGCGGCCCGGTGGCCTTGCTGGAAGTAGCTCTGCCGGAATGAAGAAGCTCATCGTCTACGACCTCGACGGCACGCTCGCCGAGAGCAAGTCCGCTCTTGATGCTGAGATGGCGGGACTGCTCCATGACCTCCTGCGCATCGTCAAGGTAGCCGTGATATCCGGCGGCGCCTGGAAACAGTTTGAACAGCAGCTGCTGTCGACCCTTCCCCACGATGAGCGACTGGCGAATCTGTCGCTCCTGCCAACGTGCGGGACTCAGTTCTTCCGATACGACGCCGACTGGACAAAGGTCTACTCGGAGGACCTCGCCGCCGGCGAAAAGGCCAGGATCGAGAGCTCGCTGCAGAAGGCAGTTTCAGAGGCGGGCTTCAAGCCCCAGAAGCTCTGGGGAGAACAGATCGAAGATCGGGGAAGCCAGATCACGTTCTCGGCCCTGGGGCAGGAGGCACCCCTCGACGAGAAGGACAAGTGGGACCCGGACTATGCCAAGCGAAAGAAGATCAAGGCGATCCTCGACAAGCTGCTTCCGGAATTCTCCGTCCGGATGGGCGGCGCCACCTCGATCGATGTGACCAAACCCGGCATCGACAAGGCGTATGGCATTCGGAAGCTGCGGGACATCCTTGACCTCTCGCTCAAGGAGATGATCTTCATCGGCGACGCCCTGTTCGTCGGTGGCAACGACTACCCGGCTGAAGAAGCGGGCGTCGCCTCGATCCCGGTGAAGAGTCCCGACGAGACGAAGCGCGTTACCGAGGCGATCATCGCCTGTCTGGATCCGGGCACCGATGGGTCCGAGCACCGATGGACAGCGTCGTGACGGGCAAGGCAGGCGCGCAGGGCAAGGCAGGCGCGCTCGTGTTGCGGCGCCTGGGGACGATCATGGAACCGGAGCCGGGCAACCCCAACGAGGTCGAGGGCGTTCTCAACCCGGCCGCCGCACGCGGGCCCGATGGCCACCTCTACCTGTTTCCACGCCTCGTGGCAGCCGGCAACTACTCGCGCATCGGGATCGCAAGAGTGCGGTTCAACGACGAGGGCGATCCGATGGGCGTCGAGCGGCTTGGCATCGCCCTCGAGCCGGAGGCCGACTATGAGCTGCGGCCCGACGACGGCGGCGGCTGCGAGGATCCTCGTGTCACCTTCGTGGAACCGCTCGGAAGCTATGTGATGACCTACACCGCGTTCTCGCCCGAAGGCCCGCGCATCGCTCTCGCCATATCGAAGGACCTCTTCCACTGGCAGCGCCTGGGGCTCGTCAACTTCACCAACTACCACGACGGCCGCGACCCCGACGGTTTGGACGACAAGGATGCAAGTCTCTTCCCGGTGGCCATCCGCAATCCATCCGGGCGCCCCGAACTGGCAATCCTGCACCGGCCGCTCTTCCCGGGCACACGTCCGGAGGAGACCGCCCTGCACCCCGCCTCCCGCAACGTCGACCTCAACCGGGAGAGCATCTGGATTTCATATTGCGAAAGGGCGCCGACGGGCGATCCGCCGAGTCGCTTCGGCCGGTTCGCCTCGCATCACCGCCTCGCGAGTCCCGTTTCCCAATGGGAGCGGCTCAAGATCGGCGGAGGCACGCCCCCGATCCTGACCCGCCACGGCTGGCTCATCGTCTATCACGGCGTGAGCGAGGCCAGTCCGCCAAGCGAGGGCGGCCGCCAACTCTGCTACTCGGCCGGGGTGATGGTGCTATCGAGGGAGCATCCGCAAATGCTCCGATATCGGTCGGCGCAGCCGGTGCTTACTCCCGACCTGCCCCAAGAACGAAGCGGGACCATCGCGAACGTCGTGTTCCCGACCGGCATCGACCGGCGCGACGATCTCGGCATGCCCGACCGGTTCGATGTCTACTACGGCATCGCCGACGACAGGATTGGCGTAGCCCGCCTCGACCTGCCAGAAGCTCTGCCACTTGGAGGGCTCGCCCACTCGCCGGGCGCGAGGGTATAGCAGAGGTCAACGCATCATGAAATCGAGTGCCCACAAGCCCAAGACGAAGACGGGGTCAGTGCCCAAGGCGAAGAGCGACCTCCAATCCATGCCAATGCCGGAACTCCAGGGGAAGCTGGAGTCGTCGCCGGACGGCATCAGCCAGGCCGAAGCCGCGAAGCGCCTGGTCCAATACGGCCCCAACGAGATCGAGGAGAAGAAGGACAACCCGTTCCTGAAGTTCCTCACCTATCTGTGGGGCCCAATCCCATGGATGATCGAGGCGGCCGTCGTCCTCTCGGCGCTGGCCCAGCACTGGCCGGACTTTGGCATCATCCTCGTCCTGCTCCTGGCTAACGCTGTGGTCGGGTTCTGGGAAGAACACCAGGCGGGCAACGCCATCGCGGCGCTGAAGGCGAAACTGGCGGTTGAGGCCAGGGTGCGGCGGGATGGCAAATGGGTCACGCCACCGGCACGCGAACTGGTTCCGGGCGACGTCATCCGAATGCGTCTGGGCGACATCGTGCCCNNCCCGCAGACGCCCGCCTGCTCGATGGCGACTCGATCGAGGTGGATCAGTCCGCGCTGACGGGCGAGTCGCTACCCGCGACGCGAAAACCGGGCGAGGCCGTGTTCTCAGGCTCGATCGTCCGCCAGGGCGAGATCAGCGCGCTCGTCTATGCGACCGGCGCGAACACGTATTTCGGCAAGACGGCCGAGCTGGTGCAGGAAGCACACACCGTCAGCCACTTCCAGCGCGCGGTGCTCAAGATCGGCGACTACCTGATCATCCTGGCGGTGGCCCTGGTGGCGGTGATCATTACCGTCTCGATCATCCGCGGCGACCCGATCCTGACCACCCTGCAGTTCGCCCTTGTGCTGACCGTGGCCGCGATCCCGGTGGCGATGCCAACGGTGCTATCGGTGACGATGGCAGTGGGCGCGCGGCTGCTGGCCAAGCG
>PMXQ01000005.1:583-3194 GCA_003171065.1 Chloroflexota bacterium | reverse complement strand
ATCGAGGAAGGCACGATTACCACCGCCTTCGACATGAGGGTCCAGAACAAGCTGGATCGGTTCCACCTGGTGCAGGACGTGGTCGACCGGCTGCCTCATTTGGGTGCCGGCGGCGACTACCTCAAGCAGATGATGGCGGACAAGCTCGTCGAGCACGGCCAGTACATCGACGAGCACGGCGAGGACATGCCGGAGATCCGGGACTGGAAGTGGGGCGACGTCAAATGAAAGCTCCGACCATTCTCGAGACTGCCAAGGCCCTGGTGGCTGGCGACAAGGGCCTGCTGGCGATGGACGAGAGCACTCCCACCTGTAACAGGCGATTTGCCGCGCTGGGGATTCCCCAGACCGACGACGTCCGGC
Organism: Chloroflexota bacterium; assembly: GCA_003171065.1. GTDB lineage: Bacteria > Chloroflexota > Limnocylindria > Limnocylindrales > CSP1-4 > Fen-1039. The sequence goes on along the minus strand of PMXQ01000005.1, from coordinate 2,831 downwards.
GCGCCTATCGCGAGATGATCGTGACCACGCCCAATCTGGGACAGTGCATCAGCGGCGCGATCCTCTACGACCAGACGATCCACCAGGAGACCAAGGCTGGCATTCCCTTTGTCAAAGTCCTGATCGATGCCGGGATCATCCCCGGGATCAAGGTCGACGCCGGCGCAAAGGACCTGGCCGGGCATGAGGGAGAGCAGGTCACCGAAGGCCTTGACGGATTACGCGAGCGCCTGGCCCAGTACGCCCAGATGGGCGCACGTTTTGCCAAGTGGCGGGCCGTGATTGCCGTGGGCGACGGAATTCCCAGCCGTGGTTGCATCGAGGCCAACGCGCAGGCGCTGGCTCGATATGCCGCGCTGTGCCAGGAGGCTGGCCTCGTCCCGGTCGTCGAACCAGAGGTGCTCATGGACGGCGACCACACCCTGGCTCGGTGTGCGCAGATAACCGAGGAAGTCCTGCGCGCGGTCTTCGAGCAGCTCTACCTCCAGCAGGTGGCGCTGGAAGGCATGCTCCTCAAGCCCAACATGGTTGCTCCGGGGCTGGCCTGTGGTACGCCCGCAACCGTGGTCGAGGTAGCGGACGCCACCGTGAGGTGCCTCCTGCGAGCGGTCCCGGCGGCCGTTCCGGGAATCGCCTTCCTGTCGGGCGGTCAATCCAGCGAACTGGCCTCGGCCCGCCTCAACGCAATGAACGTCCGCTTCAAGACGCGCGTGCCCTGGGCATTGGCGTTCTCGTTTGCTCGCGCTATTCAGCAACCGGCCATGGAGATCTGGCGAGGCGAGGAGGCCAACGTTCCCGCGGCCCAGCAGGCTCTGTTCCATCGAGCCGACTGCAACCGGGCCGCACGCCGGGGCGAATACACAGCCGCGATGGAGAACACATGAGCGCGACCGTGGAGCCACGCGACCCGACGCAGACGTCCCTGTACCCGCTGCGATTCGAGCCCATCTATCAGTACCGGCTCTGGGGCGGCCGCCGGTTGGCCGACCTTCTGACCGCGCCGCTGTCGGGCGACGGACCAATTGGCGAGGCATGGGTGCTGAGCGATCGAGATGACCATGCCAGCCGGGTTGCCGATGGTCCGCTCAAAGGGCGAACCCTCGGTGAAGTGCTGGAGCTCTATCCGGAGCAGATGCTCGGAAAGCTTGCCGGACGATATCCTCGCTTCCCGCTGCTGCTCAAGTTCCTCGACGTGCGCGAGATGCTCTCGCTCCAGGTGCATCCCGCGGATGATCGCAAGGATCTGCTGCCGGCCGGCGAAACCGGCAAGACGGAAGCATGGGTCGTGCTCGAAGCGGGGACGAAGAGCCGAATCTATGCCGGCCTGAAGCCGGGCACCATGGCCGACGATCTCCGGCGGGCGATCGCGAGCGGAGTTGTGGCGGACAACGTCGCATCGTTCATACCCAAACAAGGCGACGGCAGTCCTTCCTGCCTGCCGGCACGGTCCACTCCCTCGGCGGCGACATTGTGGTGTTCGAGATTCAGGAGAACAGCGACGTGACCTTCCGCCTCGACGACTGGGGCCATGTCGATCCCAAGACTGGCCGGCCTCGTGCTCTTCAGGTGGATCAGGCCCTGAGCGCCATCGACATGACGCTAGGCGCGGTCGCCCCGGTCTCACCGGTGGTTGAGGAGACGACACCGGTTGAGCGCGAGCGGCTTTTCGATTGCGAGCACTTCCGATTGTGGCGCCTGCGTGGCCAATCGCCCTTTGCCGTCGGCGCCGCGGGCGCGCCGCGCGTGTTGGTCTGTATAGAGGGCACGGGACGAGTCGAGCACGGCGGTGAGACCTACACCGCCGGCAAAGGGGACGTCTTGCTGCTCCCGGCGGCGGTCGGAGCCAGCGTTTTTCAGCCAAGCGGCACAGTGACCGTGCTGGAAGCAGCTCTGCCGGAATGAAGCAACTTATCGTCTACGACCTCGATGGCACGCTCGCGGAGAGCAAGTCCCCTCTCGATGCCGAGATGGCGGGACTGCTTCATGACCTCCTGGGCATCGTCAAGGTAGCCGTGATATCCGGCGGCGCCTGGAAGCAGTTCGAAGAGCAGCTGCTGTCGAATCTTCCGCACGACGAGCGACTGGCGAATCTGTCTCTTCTTCCGACGTGCGGGACTCAGTTCTTCCGATACGGCGCGGACTGGACGAAGGTCTACTCGGAGGACCTCGCCGCCGACGAGAAGGCCAAGATCGAGAGCTCGCTTCAGAAGGCGGTCTCAGAGGCGGGCTTCAAGCCCCAGAAGCTCTG
>PMXQ01000005.1:0-540 GCA_003171065.1 Chloroflexota bacterium | reverse complement strand
AAGCGAAAGAAGATCAAGGCGATTCTTGACACGCTGCTTCCGGAGTTCTCAGTCCGAATGGGCGGCGCCACCTCGATCGATGTGACCAAACCAGGCATCGACAAGGCCTACGGCGTCCGGAAGCTGCGAGACATCCTTGGCCTCTCGCTCAAGGAGATGATCTTCATCGGCGACGCCCTGTTCGTCGGTGGCAACGACTACCCGGCCGAAGAAGCGGGCGTCGTCTCTATCCCGGTGAAAAGTCCTGACGAGACCAAGCGGGTCACCGAGGCGATCATCGCCTGCCTGGATCCGATGACGAATGGATAGCGTGGTGACGGGCTCGGCGGGCGCGTTCGTGTTGTGCCGCCTGGGGACGATCATGGAACCGGAGCCGGGCAATCCCAACGAAGTCGAGGGCGTCCTCAATCCGGCCGCCGCGCGTGGGCCGGATGGCCATCTATACCTGTTCCCACGCCTCGTGGCAGCCGGCAACTACTCGCGCATCGGCATCGCCAGAGTTCGGTTCAACGGCGACGGCGATCCGACGGGCGTCGAGCG
>PMXQ01000148.1 GCA_003171065.1 Chloroflexota bacterium | reverse complement strand
CCGCAGTTCCGTCTGCCGCCCCGTCTGCCGCCCCGTCTGCCGGCTTGTCTGCCGCGCCGCCCGCAGGTCCGTCTACCGGCTTGTCTACCGGCTTGTCTGCCGCTCCGGCCGCCGGCTCGTCTGCGGATTCGCCCCCGGCGGCATCCCCCTCGCCCAGACCGGCGATCAGCAACTGGTGGCGGCGGTACCCGGCGACGACGCGCTGCACCCAGGCCGCGTAGCCCGCCATCAGTGCGACGGCCAGCGCCGCCAGCGAAACCAGGACCGAGGCGCTGCTGATGAAGGCCACGCTCTGCGACTGTTGCATGTTGTCCGCGAACTGGAAGCCGTAGAACCAGGTCGGCAGGATGGCGTCGTAGACGTTGAGCAACAGGTTCGGCACGGGCAGGGCGGACAGGTCCGGATACAGCGCGGCAAACGTCACCACCGCGAAGATGCAGATCCCAAACATCAGGCGGCGCGAGTCGCGGGCGGTGATCGCGAGGATGCCCAGGCACACGCCCAGCACCGCCATGATGAGCGCCAGCAGGTCGGGCGGCAGGGCAGCCTGGAAGATCACTTCGCGCGGACCGTTGGCACCAAGCCAGAGGATCAAGGCTCCGGCCACGGCAACAGGGAGGATCAGCTGGAAGATCCAGCTTCGATCATCTTCGCTCTCCTCGGGAGGGCAGCGCTCGAGGCGGATCAGCGTCAGGGCGAGCACGGCCAGTGCGCCCACGAGAACCAGCGCGATCAGGAAGATGCGCGCCTCGACCGTGAGCGTACCCGTAACAGAACCGCAGGCGGTGTTACCGAAGTAGTTCGATGCATCTACGCGGGCGAGACTGCACAACGGGTACTTCGCTATCCACAGGGCAGCCGGAACCATCGCCGCCGCGACGGCGGCGATGCGGGCGAGCAGCCATGTCCGGCGGGACGGCCCGTGCCACAGTTCGGCCAGGAAATACGCCAGGCCTAACAGGAAGAACGGGAGGGCCGTGTAGAAGTGATACTGGAACGCAGCCCGGTCGATGCGGGCCCAGGACAGCCATTGCCAGAAGAAGGCGATTGCTATCAGCGCCAGCCCCAGGCTTCGTCGTTTGAAGGCCTGCCAGCAGACGAAGGCCATGCCCGGGATGGCCAGCCACCACAGCACCGGGTTGCCGCCATCGTGGATCCATGAGCCAACGTCCGGGCCGTAGCTGACGCTCTCGAACCAGACGGGCTTCAGGTCCAGGGGCCAGGCCCACCACGGCGAGCTGGCGGCGTGCGTGGCGCGCAGATCATTGTGGTAGGCATACATCTGCTCGGTCAGCTGCATCAGCGTCTGACCGGTGTGGCCCACCGGCCAGGCGTTCGTACACGCCCCCGTTGCGGGATCCGTGTTCCAGCACATCAGGATCGGCAGCCGGCCGCTGGCGGGTGTCTCCTGCTGCCAGGGCACCGCCCACGGGACGTAGACGGCGATGTAGACGGCCAGCGGCAGGATCATGAGGCAAACCGCCATCCAGGCCGCCGGCAGACCGAAGCCGGAGCCCAGGCGCAGCCAGCCCTGGGGCGCCGGCGATGGCGGTCCGGCGAAGGACGAAGGATTCTCCGCCGACGGCGGGTCGGCCAGCGGCCCGAAGCCGAGCTTGCCGGCGAGCCAGAAGACGAAGGCGATGGCGGGGACGGCGGCGATGCCGCCCACGATGCCCCGCGAGGCGACATAGGCCAGGATGCCCTGCAAGGGCACGAAGTCGAGCACGCCCACTATCAGCCAACCGACGCCGGCCACCAGGCCGATCCCGAGCGGGGCGAAGACCGCGAACCAGAACTCCTGCTTGCTCCAGGCGATCGGGTGGTAGGCGTTCACGGCGGCGGCGATCGCGGTCGCCACGAGCATGATCAAGAAGAACGTGTAGTCCGGGCCGCCGTTCTGGTCGGGCGCGGGATAGAACTTCATGCCCCAGTAGAAGATCGGCAGGCTGATCAGGACCGCGACCGCCACGAAGAGCACCTTGTCGGGCGTCGTCCGAGCCCGCACCATGGCGTACCACACGCCGCCCACCAGGACCGCCAGGCCCAGGCCGAGGATGAGCAGGAGCGCGGCGACGTTCCCCGTTCCCGGCAGGGTCTGCATCTCCGCGATCGCGTTCCAGCCGAGGATGCCCGTCCCCGCGACCAGACCCAGGATGGTGAGGAGCCGTCCCAGCGCCGATCGGATGAAGATCAGGATGCCGATGCTCGCGATGGCGTACAGGGCTACCCACTTGGAGGCCAGGGCCAGGCCCAGCACCAGCCCCACCAGCGGCATGCCGATCCAGAAAGCCAGCCATGACCGGCGATCGTTCTTCGCGCCGAGCCAGATGTATGCAAACAGAAGATATGCCAGTAACAGGAAGCCGCCGACGTATGTGTCGTTCATGGCGATGCGCGACTGGGCGAAGAACATCCCGTCCACGCACGAGAAGAGGGCCACCAGCAGGCCGACCGAGCGGCGGCGGAAGAGGAGCCGCGCCAGCAGGTAGAGGCAGACCGCCATGAGCGCTCCGAAGAGGACCCCGACGATGCGCCAGGCGAAGGCGAACTGGCCGATGTCGACCTGGGCCATGTCGCCGTTGGGAGCGAAGGCGAGGAGGTCCTGGCGGTCGGTGTTGGGCAGGTCCGGGGTCGCGTCCACCCCGATGGCGACCGGATCGAACGGCAGCTTCGCATCCGAGAAGACGGTGTTGCCGTTGCTTTCGATCGCATAGACCGTCCAGCCCGACCCGTCGGGAGTTCTCCCGAGAGCAGAGGCGTCCTGGGTCGAGCCGTCAAAGACGACCTTGGTGATCAAGCCGGGCATCACACTGAGCTGCTGACAAGGATCCTGCGCGATCGTCGCGGTCCCCGCGTCGTTCACGTCGACCAGGAGGATCGAGGCGCCCGTGGCGACGAACCATTCCGGGAGGGGGGGGTTCACACAAGCAGAACGGGCCGCGGGGTCGATCGCGATCGAGGTTGCCGGCTGATTCGTGCTGATGGGCGAGGTCACGGCGAGGTCACGCACGTCCATGATGCCGACGCCGCTGGCGTACGCGACCACCACCTGCGGGTCATCTGACCTGATGGCGATGTCCGGCAGCTGGCCGGCGTCGATGAGTGTCTGGAGAGCGGCTATCTGGTCCTGCGAGAGCGTGCCCAGGTCCAGGACCGTGTCGAGACCCGAGTTCGCCGGCGAGCTCAGCGCCGCCGCAACGTCGTCCGACGATATCTTCAGCGCCGCGGCAATGGCGTTGGCTTCCGCCGACACGGTCGCAGTCGGGCTCGAGGTCGGGGTCCGTACGACCACTGTCGCGGTAGAAGTCAGCGGTGCGAAATCGGCGGCGCCATCCACCACTTCGCGGGCCAGGATCTTGCCCGTGCCATCAAGCGACACGATCGTTCCGGTCGTGTCGACGGCCAGGATCAGGGGCGGCGAGTCGGCGTAGATCTTGACGATCGGAAAGCCCGTCTGGGTCGACAGCTCGACCGCCGGCGCGGGCTTGCTCGCCGCGCCGAGGCGGACGTCGTCGAGCTGGAACATGTCGATCCGCCAGATCCGCCCGTCCGAGGTGCCGACGAAGAGGTCGCCCGTGTCGCCCGCGATGGAGAGCGCGGATGCTCCGGGAATCTGGTACGTCGCCTCCACCGCTCGCGTCTGGAGGTCGTACGCGATCACCTCCGTGCCCGTGGCGACGTACAGGCGATCGCCGAGTCGCGCGTCGGCGTTGGAGCGGGGATCGGTGGGGCCGGTCCCGGAGTCGGCGCTGTCGGGCGCGATCCGCGGCTGCACGACCGCATCCATCACCGGCACACCGAGGCTGCTCGTGGCCGTGACCTTGTCGTCCGAGAAGACGGCCAGGCCGCCGGCGATGGCGTACTTGGCCAGCATCGGGTGAGTCCACTCATAGATGTCGTGGCGGATGCCGTACTGCCAGTCCTGCAGGAACTCCGTGGCGGTGCGGGCGTGGTAGACCTCGTCGAAGTACATCTGGGACGGTTCGTCGAGGCGATAGACGCGCATCGAGAGAATCACGATGACGACGGCCACGACGACCCAGAGGTCGAGCTTGTCGAAGTGGCCTTTGGGCTCGGTTGAGAGAGCGGCCGAACGATCCGGCATCGTCCCCGAGCGGTTGAGCCATCGCCAGGCCGACATCACGAAGCCGGGGACAAACTCCGGCTGCTCGCCGGATGCCGAGTCGTAGCTCTCATAGTCGTCGTAGACGTCGCCGGCTGTCTCGTCGCCGGCTGTCTCGTCGCCGGCTGTCTCGTCCGACACCGCCATCTCGCGGCCCGCGAGGGTCCCCGCGGCGGCCGGTTCGACCTCGGGCTCGGGCCGGGGCTCGGGTCGGCGGCCCGCCCTTTCCGCTGCCCATACCGGCACCTGGCCAGACTCCGGCCACATGTGTGTCAGGGACCACAAATGCTCGGGCTCGCGCCCTGCCCTTTCGGCCTCCCAGGCCAGCACCGCGACGGCCCGGGGTCGCATCTGCGCCATGGCCCACAGCAGGGCGAGGCCGGTGACGACCCCCGAAAGCGCGATCGGCCAGATTACCCCGGCCCACTCGGCGGTCTTGAGGAAGTTGCCCCAATCGCCCAGCAGCCCCGAGATCGGGCCGGCCGTCCCATTGGCACCCTGCACGCCGGGGATGCCCTGGTATTCGACAAGGACGGCCAGCAGGTTCGCGGCGTTGACCACGGCCAGCACCACGTACGCGACGCTCCAGCGCCACGACACGGCCAGCAGGATCGCGCCCACGGCGAAGAACGGGAACAGATAGCGCTCGTGCGCCCGGGTCGGGACGACGAAGAAGGCGATGGCCAGGATCGCGAGCGCGACCGCGATCGAAAGGCGGTCGTCGCGCCAGGCCGCCCAGGCGCCTACGCCGACCATGATGGCCACCAGGAAGCCGTCGCCGACGACCCAGGCCGGAAGCCCGCCGCTGAGCTGGCCGGCGAGGAGGCAGACGATCGCGCCCACCACGACAAGGCATCCCACCGCGAGCGAGCGCAGCTCGGACGGCAGCGAGAAGGCGGGCTTGCGGGATCCGGACGCCGACGGGGCCGCCTCGGACGCCGGGGCCTCCGATTCGAGCTGATCGGTTGCGGGCGCCGCAGCGGCAGCCGCGTACGCCTGGACCTGTTCCGCTCCCGGATCCGTCGCCCTGGCACGTGCCCAGGCGACGGCGGCGACCGCGACGAGCACGAGAACGGTGACCGCCATGGCGATCACGACATGGGTCGAGAACGGCCCGACGCTGAAGTACGGTTGGGCGGCGCCGTTGGCGTACACCAGGACATCGTGGATCCAGCCCAGGGTCTGATCCATGGCGCCGCCGGTCCCGGTGCCCACCAGGGCCCAGGGGTTGTAGGCGTTGAGAGTCAGGTACGGGTACTCGCCGAACGTGTTGATGATGTGGCTGGCGATCGAGCCGAAAGCCATCGCGGCGAAGCCAACGACCGTGGCCGCGCCGGCTGCCGCGGCTGCGAGCTCTCGGGTCGCGGCCGAAACGAGGTCGGAGCGCCGGACCAGCAAGTAGACGCCCAGGCCGGCGATCAAGCCCGCGGGCAGCGCCAGAAGGCCTTGAGGCGTGGTCAGGCGCGCGGCGAGGCCGACGAAATCGAGGCCCGTGAATGGCAGGCAGACCAGGGCGCCCGTGGCCAATCCCGACGCCATGGACGTCAGGACGCGCTCGGGATCGGGCCGCCCCTCGCGCGGAGCCAGCGACCGGCGGAGGATCACGAAGCCGACGAGGACGCCGAGGATTCCCAGCTGCATCTTGGTCATGGCGGCCACCACGGCGAATACCGCGGCGAGCTCGCGCCGATCCCGCAGCAGCTCCCTCAGGCCCAGCAGCATGAAGAAGGCGCCGACGACGTCGGCCTGGCCCCAGATCGCGCTGTTGAACCAGGTGATGGGGTTGAACAGGACGATCGCGGCCGCGCCCACGGACCGCCACCGCGATGCACCCAGCTCATGCGCCGTGACGAAGACGACCCAGGCCAGGGCCAGGTCCGTGAAGATCGGGATCAGCTTGATCGACTGGTCATCGATGCCGCCGAACGGCGAGAAGATCAGGCCCTGGACCCACAGGAAGAGCAGGTAGACGGGGGGATAGTCCAGGAAGCCGGCCCTGTCGTAGAACCCCACGGGGCCCTGCGCTACGAGCTGGCTGCTCCAACCCCGAAACGAGCCGAGATCGTTGGGGAAGCCCGACCCGGGAAGTAGAACGTATGCGATGATGAGTCGGAGGGTCAGACCCAGGAGGAGAAGGACGACGATGGCGAGAACAGAGGTTTCGACACCGTTCGTTCCCGCCGCCGCGTTCCCCCGCGGGCTGGCCTCTCGCGTGCTCGGGCCTGCCAACCGAAACGGCCTCCTGGACGAGCGCTGAAGTGCAGCGGAGTATAACCCAGGCCACGCCTGGGGACGGCGGACCGGCCACGCCCGCCGCCGAGCCGGCGGACGATCTGCATCCCGGCGGCTCCGACGCCCAAGACGGGAAGGTCCGCCTGGCGCCCTTCGTCTGGGGCATCGCCCTCATCGTCCTGTGCCTGATCGTGTTCGTCTTCACGAACCCAAACCGCCAGAACCCGTACAGTCATTTCGTCTGGCAGGCCCAGGCGTGGCTGGACGGCCAGACCTCGATCGCGACCCATGTGGCGCCGTCGGCGACCTCGCCGGGCGATTCCTGGTATCAGGACTTCCAGCCGATCCTCGACGCCGACGGCAACGACACCAACCGCGGCAACCTGCCGTTCCCGCCGCTCCCGGCGCTGGTCCTGCTGCCGTTCGTCGCCTTCTGGCACCTGTTCACCAACGAGCAGCTGCTGGCCACGATCTTCGCCGCCGTGGATGTTGGGATTGCCTATTGGATGCTGGGCTACCTGCCGATCCGACAGGAGGTGCGCCGGCTGACCACCTTGTTCCTGGGCCTGGGCACGGTCCTCTGGTACGCGGCCGCCATAGGAAGCACCTGGTTCTGGGCCCACATAGTCGCCGTCGGCTGTCTGCTGGCGGCGATTGCTTTCGCGCTCTCCGCCGACCGCGAGGCCGCCGAGCCGCAGCCCCTCGCAGATGATCTCGCCGCGGCCCGGCGTGCGGCGTGGCCCGGCTGGTGGCGCTCGGCAGTGACGGTCGTCGTGCTTGGTGTGCTCGGCGAGCTGCTCTTCAGGTTGGCCGGAGCCGGTACGGCAGCAGCCACCGTCGCCGGCGTGGGCGTTGTCCTGGCGATCGGGGCCGCCATTCTGGCCCTCGCCGTGTCCGGCCGCGGCGTTCTGGTGCCGCTCATCGCCGTCGTCGCCGTCGTCGGCGGCGTGCCCGCGGCTCTGGTGCTCGGAGCCCAGGACCCGGGGGCGCTGGCACTCGCGGACGCAGCGGTCCTGGTGCTGGTCGTCGTGCTGGTGGTCATGGCCCGCGTTCGACCCCAGTCGATGGATCGCGCGCTGGCCGCCTTCTCGGACACGATGGCCCGGCCGGAGTCACGCCAGGTGGCCGCCGGGCTTCTCTTCGGCCTCGCCTGCACGGCGCGGCTGACGATCGTCTTCGGCTTCCCGTTCCTGCTCCTGGTGGGCGGCGGTGGCAACTGGCTGCGGCGCGGACTCCTGGCCGGCGCCGGAGCGGCGGTGCCGCTCGTCGCGCTGCTCGTCTACACGTACGCGGAAACGGGTCACCTCTTCAACCCCGTGTACGACTACCTGTACCAGCAGGAGCTCGGATACACCTTCCTCAACTACCATGCGGACTGGTCGATCGAGGACCTGCGCTACGTGCCGCAGAACCTGATGATCATGCTGTTCAACACGCCCCTGATCATGCCCAACCAGTATCCCTGGCCGGCGGATCAGCTCTGCCAGGGCGGCGCGGCGCGCGGGCTGTTCGACAAGTCCTGCCCGATCGCAGTCCCGAACTGGGTCGGCAACAGCGTCATCCTGACCAGCCCGGCCTATCTGCTCGCCCCGCTGGCCTTCATCCCGGCCCTCTGGCGCAGGCTCGACCGCGTAACCGTGGGCGCCGCCATCGCCGTCGTGGCGATTGCCTTCGTCAACCTCATGCACTTCAGCCAGGGCTGGGTTCAGTTCGGCTACCGTTTCAGCAACGACTTCGCTCCGTTCGCCATCTTGCTGGTCGCGCTCGGCGCGAACCGCCTCGGCCGCTACTGGTGGGTGCTGGTGCCGTTCGTGGCCGCTTCGATCGCGATCAACCTGTGGGGCACCGTCTGGGGAGTGATGCTTGGCTGGTGACGATCTGCCGCGGACCGATAGCTCCCCGGAGGCGACCGCGCCTTCCCGCCGAACCGAAGCGATCCGGCAGCGCCTTGCGCGCGCCGGCCTGAATCGCGCTCTGGCGGCGGCGGCCTTCGCGCCGCTGGTTGGAGCCGTGGCGACGCTCTGGCTCGTCATTCCCACCCTGGCGCCCGGCGTTCTGGCCTGGGATACGGCCGAGTTCCAGACCGTCGCGCCGGTGCTCGGCACCGGTCACCCCACGGGCTATCCGGCCTACGTGATCCTCGGATTCATTGCCTCCCATCTGCTGCCGTTCGGCGACCCGGCCTACCGTATGAACCTGCTCAACGCGATCCTGGCGGCAGGGGCAGTGGCGGGACTGGTGGCCATCGTCCAGATGCTGACGAGCATGCGCTGGGTCGCCCTGGCCTCTGGGCTGCTGTTCCTGATCATGCCCACTCTGTCGCCGGCGCAGGTCGGGTTCCCGGATGGCTACAGCGTCACGTCCACGCCGCTCCTCTGGCAGATCGCCACCCACGCCGACTACCACATGCTCCACCTCGCGCTCGTGGCGCTGCTCTTCCTCCTCTTGCTCGTGTGGGAGCGTCGGCGGACGGGCCACGACCAGGAGAGACGCCGCACAGCCGACCGCTGGCTCGTGGCCGCTGCCTTCGTCTACGGGGTGGCCTTCGCCAACCACGGCCTGTCGTGGCTGCTGCCGCCGGCGATCGCCCTCTTTGTGCTGGCCGTGGCGCCGCGCATCGTTCTGCAGTGGCGGCTGATCCTCCGCTGCGCCGCCGTCCTGGCCGTGACGATCGTCATCCTGTACCTGGAGCTGCCCATCCGGGCGGCGATGGGAGCGCCGCTCGTGTACGGGCATCCGGACACGTGGGCCGGCTTCCAGTATGTCGTTCTGGCTCAGCAGTTCGGAGGCAGCCTCATCGACCCGTCGGGCGACCTGCCGGCCAAGTACGCCGCGGTGATAGACCTGCTCGCAGGCTGGCTCGGGGCGCTGGGCTACCTCGCCGTCATCGGCCTGGGCACCAGCCTGGCGCGCCGGCCGCGTTTCGTCTTGCTGAGCATTCTTGCGGCGGCCGTGACGGCCGACTTCGCCGTCTCGTATGCCAATGCGGAGCTCGACCGGTACTTCCTCGTGCCCCTCTTCGTAGCCTTCATCTACGCCGGGCTCGGGCTGGCGGACGTTCTCCGGCTCGGGATATGGCTGGTGGCGATCGCCCGGAAGAAACTCGGGCCCAGCCTTGCTCCGCCGGCAACGGCCGGAGCCGCGCCCTCGGCTGACGCTCCTCGCCCGACCTCGTCCCGGGACGGCGAGGGCTGGAATCGTCGAGCGCTCCTGGTGGCCGAGATCGTCGCTGCCGTCGTCCTGGTGGCCGCGAGCGTGGCCGTCGTGCCCGCGCGTCAAGCGCTGGCCGGATCGGAACCCGGCGCCGTCAGCGAGGCCGACCAGACTCAGGACGCGACCTGGATGCAGAGCGTTCTGGCTCCCCCGGACCAGGGCGGCGTGGCGGCCAACGCTGTCATCGTGAGCTGGTGGTCGGCCTCTACGACCCTCTGGTACGGCCAGCGGGTCGAGGGCTTGCGACCCGACGTCCTGATCGTGGATGACAGCGACCGGGTCCTGAACGGCGTCACGGTCGAGCAAGTCACGGACGTGTTCGACAAGTACCTTGGCAAGAGGCCCGTTTACACCATCCGGACGGATGCCGGCGATCCGGTCACGGGCGACGGCATTCCGGCCCTGTGTACCCGCTACGTCATAGATCCGTGCAAGCCCTACGTTCTCAACAAGGTCACTGCCCGAAAGTGAAGCCGATGCGCGAACCTGATCGAATGGACAACCCAGGAGCGTCTGCCGGGGAGCCCGGCAACCGGGTCACCGAGCTGTCGTTCTTCTTTCCTGCCCACAACGAGGAAGCCAACCTCGAGGCGCTGGTAGACGAGGCGCTGGCGACGCTGCCCTCGTTGGCGGCCAGGTTCGAGGTGATCGCGGTCGATGACGGCTCGAAGGACCGGACGCCGGCCATCGCCGACGACCTGGCGAAGCGCCATCCGGACGTCTTCCGTGTCGTCCATCACCCCACCAACCTGGGCTACGGGGCCGCGCTTCGATCCGGCTTCCGAGCCGCGCGCTACGACCTGATCGCCTTCATCGACGGCGACCGGCAGTTCAGGGTGATCGACGTCGGCCGCCTGACGGAGCGGATGGCCGCGCCCGACTCTCCGGACGTCGTGGTGGGCTTCCGCCTTCAGCGCGCCGACCCCCCGATCCGGCGCTGGTATGCCCGCGTCTACCGCCTCTCGAACCGAATCTTCTTCGGTGTCCGCGTCCACGACATCGACTGCGCCTGCAAGCTCTTCAAACGCCAGGCCCTCGAGCCGGTCAGGGTATCCTCGGGCGGCGCCTTCTTCACCGCCGAGCTGCTGATCAAGCTGCGCTTCGAAGGCCGCCGCATCGCCGAGGTCGGCGTGCCCCACTATCCGCGGACGGCCGGTTCGCCAACGGGCGCGAAGCCCAGCGTGGTCTTCCGGGCGGTGCGCGACTTCTGGTCGCTGCGACTCCGCCTGTGGCTGGGACGTTCGAAGGGCATGCGCCGTGGCGAGGCGATGCTCGGCTAGAGGCGGCCGACCCTGCCGCGGCGCGCGCGGCGTCGGCGCCCCCGGAGACTACTCCGTGGTGCCCGGACCCTCGCGGTGGCCTTCCTCGAGATCGACGTCCAGCGAGTTGACGAACTCGCGGAAGACCTCGAGCTTCTCGTCGACGTGCGTGTCCGGCTCGACGCCGGCCTTGTCCAGGACCGCCTCCGAGGCGAAGATCCGGATTCCGGTCCGAACCGCGAGGGCGAGCGAATCCGACGGTCGGGCGTCCACCTCGAAGGTCTGGCCGTCCAGCTCCACCTCGAGCGTGGCGTGGTACGTCTCCTCTGCCAGGCTGGAGATGATCACCCGCCGGAGCTTCGCTCCAAGGGCGGTCAGGGTGGCGACGAAGAGGTCGTGGGTCAGCGGCCGCTCGGGAGTCACGCCCTGCAGCCGCGTGGCGATGGCGTTGGCCTCCCACGGGCCGATCCAGATCGGCAGATAGCGATCCCGCTCAGTCTCCTTGAGGAGTACGACGTGCTGGCTGGAAAGCATGTGGACTCGGACGCTCTCCACGACGACCTCGACAAGCGAGTCTGCCATGGCCGGATTATCCCACTACCCGTCCGCCCTCGCGCCAGGCCCGGAGTCTCGCCTGCGACGCGGCCTCTCAGCGCTTCTTGGGCGACGGCGTCGGCACCGGCGTGCCGCTCGGCGAGGGCGACGGCATGCCGCTCGGCGAGGGCGACGGCATGCCGCTCGGCGAGGGGCTGGCCGCCGGCCCGGTCCCAAGCGGAGCGCTCATCAGATTGCCGCTTTCGATCCAGTAGAGCGTCGGGTTCGAACTGTTCGGACCGGTCCGAACGAACATCGCCTGCAGAGTGGAGAAGTAGGCCGAGTTGCCCGGAAGGACGAATTCCTGCACGTACGCCCCGTTGATCTTCGCGACCGAGACGATCCGCCGGCCGACACCGTCGTAGGCGTAGAGGTTGCCCTGGTCAGCGTTGTCGTTGTCGGCGGAAATCCTCGTGTAGAAGGGAGCCGCGGGCCGCATGATGGCGTCGCCCGGCGGGTCGGCCGTCCAATTCCGAATCTCCGTGCCGGAGTCGAACCGCTCGATCACTCCGTCGTCGGCCAGGTAGACGCTGCCGTCGATGTACATGTCGTCCACCTGGGACACGCTCAGGTCCTGGCCGTTCAGGTAGTTCGCCCTGGACTGAGCGTAGTAGCCGGTGCCGTCGGCCGCCTCCGGATACTTCAGAACCTGGCCGGCCGACGGAACCACGACGTAGAGGGAGTACTGGCCCAGGTCGTAGCTGGTCAAGAAGGTCGCCATCGCCCGGACGTTCGAGCCCCATGTTCCAGAGTCCTGCACGAGGACCTGGGCCAGCGTGCCCTGCCCGATCGCCGCCCCGGCCGCGGGCCGCCAGCGCCACAGGTTGTTGGCGTCGTCGAGGATCAGCACGTCCTGGCCGCCAGTGGCCAGCAAACGGGGCGAGCCCACGGCGATGCCTGCGGTCAGCACGGCCGCCGGCTGCTCGCCCTCGACTGCTACCGCGACCTTGCCTCGCGTGCGCAGATCGACCCGGTAGACGGTTCCGTCGGTCTGGTCGATGACGTACGCCCCGTCGTCCGGACCAAGCACGAGCCCCGTCAGCGTGTCGCTCCCGAATGAGAGGACGACCTGCGGGACGATCACATTGACGTGGTAATAGATGTTGAGATCGCCGACGATCTCATTGGTGAGTCCGGCCAGAGCGTCGCTGGAGTAGCTTTCCTTGGCGATCTGCAGGTTCCTGTACGCATCTTCCAGATACGTCTTGGCGGTCGATGGATCGCTTACCAGGAGGTTCCGGCCATTGCCGGCGACCGCGAACCAATCGCTCTGCGCCTGCAAATAGGCGGCCTGGTCGCGGTTCTGCTGGTCGATGTTCAGCTCGTGGCGAGTCCCGGCCAGGTACCAGAGCGAGGCGCCCACGACCGTCAGGACGAGCAGCAGGCCCACGACGGCGCTCGCGACGCGGCGCTGGCGCTCGCGCTGGACGGCGATCGGGGTGACTCGAACGCGCTGGACGGGCCGCCGCGGCATCCGGTCGAAGAGACCGTAGACGCTGTGGCGGAGCATGCCGTCCGCCGTGCGTTGGACCTGCTTGGCCGTGTGCTGGACCGTCGACACGCTCTCGCTGACCGAGTCGGCCATCGGGATCGGCGAGTGCTCCGGCACCCCGGCCAGCGAGTCGCTCGGCCAAACCGGCTTCAGGGGCTGGTTCTTCTGGGTGACCGGCACCTCGTCCGCCTCGAGGGCGAGCATGCCGTCACCACCGGCCACGCCGAGTCCTCCGCCGGCCAGCTGGCGGTGGATCTGGTCGATCGCGACCTGGGGATGGAGCTGGATAACGGCGTCCTGGATCGGCGCCAGGCCGATCCGGCGGGTGGCGTTGGGACAGATGAGGATGATGCTGTCGCCGGCGAGGAGGTCGCCGTGCCAGACCTCGGGATCAGTGCCGTCTTCGCACGGTAGTCCGCTGGCCGGGTTGGGCGCGGGCAGAGTCAGCAGCCTGGCCTCACGGACCAGATAGGCCTCGGCCGGTCCCACGGTCGCAACGTACAGCTCGTTGCTCCGAACCACGGCCAGCGCGATTCCGATTGGGCCGCCCTCGCCCTGCCTGGCGACCAGCCGCTCCGTGACGCGTAGCTCGCGGTTCGCCGCCCTGATGGCCTTCTTGAGGCAGACGGTGATTCCGGCCGACTCATCGTAGTAGTACTCGTGCCGGACGCGCTCGGCGACCATGTTCGTCGCAGAACGAAGCTCACCCCCACCCTCGCCCGTTACGACTAGGTAGAGGTTGCCCTTGGTCCGGGTCGTCGACCCGATGCTGGGCTCCACGACCAGGACCGTGTCTGGTGAGTCGGGCGGTCTTTGCGACTCGGCCACGAGGCCAAGCTTCATTTGAAGGCGGACGGTCATGACGACTGCTAGCGGCGGCTGTGAATCTGTCCGGGATCAGCAGTTGGCGATTATACGTGCCTCACCGCGATGCGAAGCTGGCGCACGGGGCTCCTCACGGCCGACCGCAGCGCGGCCACCAGCTCCGGGGCCCGGAGTCGCAGTTCCTGAGCCACGATCGGCTCGTCGACTTCGACCGTGGCCACGCCCTGTGACAGGGCCACGATCCGGCAGGCTCCGACCGCAGGCGGGATTCGTTCGGTCACGATCCTCTGCCAGGCGGTCATGGCCGCGGCAAGCTCCAGCTCGTCTTCGAGGCCGAGCTGGCGGGCCGCGTCGGGCAGCAGGTCGCCCAGTCGCTCCATGCCCCGACGCTCGGACCGGCCGCCCTCGCCCCGGTCACCGCGCTGCCCGCTCAAGCCCCGCCCTCCTCGACCCGCGTACCCTCGACGTCCGCGACCACCCGCCAGGCGCACGCCCGCCGCCGCAGATCCGGGTCCAGATCGTCCGGCACGGTCGTCGTGACCAGCGCCTGGGGCAGATCGGCGATGCGCCGGACCAGGTGGCCGCGGCGCAGCGGGTCCAGCTCGCTGAAGACATCGTCGAGCAGGAGCAGCGGAGGTCGGCCGTCGAGAACTGTGAGAAGGTCCAGCTCGGCCAGCTTGAGGGCCAGGATGGCCGTCCGCTGCTGGCCGCGCGAGGCGAATGTGGTGAGGTCGCGGGCGCCAATGCGAAAGACCAGGTCGTCCCGGTGCGGACCCACGAGCGTCGTTCCGTTCCACGCCTCCTTCTCGGCCGTCTCGTCCAGCCGGCGGGCCAGCGCGTCCCGTGGCGACTCCCCGGGGAGCAGCGGCGCGTTTGTGGCGTAGGCCAGCGACAACGGCTCCTCTGCCGGGGCGATCTCGCGGTGAGCGGCCGCCAGAGGCGCTGTGAGCAACTCCAGAAGGCGCAGCCGAGCCACCACTATGGCCGCGCCCGAGGCCAGGAACGGCTCGTCCCAGTAGCGCAGCTGGGCGCGGTCCGCTTCGCCGTCGCGGATCTGCCGGAGCAGGCTGTTGCGCTGGGATAGGGCGCGGGTATACGTGGAGAGATGCGACCCGTACATCGGATCGTGCGGCCCTGCGAGCTGGTCGAGCACCGTCCGCCGCAGGGTCGGCGGGCCGACGACGAGGAGCATGTCCTCGGGGGCGAAGAGAACGGTCCGCAGGTGCTCGGCCAGGGCCGCGGGGCGGCGAGGGACGCCGTTCACCTGGATCTGCTTGCGGCCGCCGGCCTGGAAGGTGACGTCCAGCGCGACCCCTGCTGGCGGGGAACCCTCGAGCGCGACCCCCGTCGCCCTGGATTCGGCCTCAGGGGATTCGGCCTCGGGCGCCCCGGTCGCCTCCATGACCCCCACCACCCCCTCGACCCGCAGAAAGTCGGTCCCCCAGCGGATCAGCTCGGCATCAGCGCCGGTTCGATGGGAGCGGCCCAACGCCAGCAGCACGATGGCCTCGAGCAGGGTCGTCTTCCCGGCCGCGTTCGGGCCCCAGATGAGCTGTGGCCCGGGGCCCAGTGTCAGGTCCAGCGAGGCGTAGCCCCGGAGATTCCGGAGAGCAAGAGAGCGAAGCAGCGTCGGCGGCCTCGACCGAGGCGCGACCACGCGGTCCTTGGGGATCTGCCGCTCCTAAGAGGTCGTCTTGACGGGCATGACGATGTGGACGTAGTCCGCGTCGTCGACCGGCCGGAAGACACCGGGCGAGAGAGGCCCGTTCAGCTCGATCGAGAACTGCTCGGCCGGGACGTTCGCCAGGACGTCGACCAGGTACTTGGCGTTGAAGGCGATCGTGGTGCCGTCACCCTCGACCTGGGCCTCGACCTCGCTGTGGTTGTCGCCGATGTCGGCTGCGGCGCTCACCGTCAGGCCCGTCGCCGCTTCCTTGCCGATGTGGAGCTTGACGATATTGGCCGACGAGAAGGCGATGAGGCCGGCCAGACGAACCGCCTTGAGGAGCTGGTCGCGGTCGACCGTCGCGGTCGTGGTATGGCTCTTCGGCAGCACCTGCTGGTAATTGGGGAACTGCCCGTCGATCAGACGGCTCACCAGATCGATCCCTTCGACATGGAACAGGATCTGGTTGCGGCTCGGCGAGAGCACGACGCTGACCGGGTCATCGGTTTCCGACAGAACCCGGCCCAGGGCATCGAGCGAGTGGGCCGGGATGACGATGCTCGTCTCCTCGACGGGGTCGAGAAGAGTGATTGTCTTGACTGCGATCCGGTAGTTGTCGGCCGCCGCCAGGGTGAGTTGTGTGCCCTCGAAACGAGCCAGAACGCCCGTCAGGATCGGTCTCGCCTCGTCGGTCGCCGCAGCGAAGGTCACTTCAGTAAGTGCCTTGCGCAGGACGTTCTGGGCGATCCGGGTGGTCGGCTTCTCTCCGGCGGTGGGGATCGCCGGGAACTCCTCGGCATCGATCCCCTTGACGCGCGTCTCGAACCGCCCGGCGTGGATGTACAGCGTCTCCTGAGCCTGGAGCTCAAGGTCGACTCGCTCGTTGGCTGGTAATCCGGCGACGATGTCAGTGAGAAGCCTGGCCGGCGCTGTGGTTGTCCCACCAACCTCGATCTTGCCGGGCACCCAGTAGGTCATCCCGATCTCAAGGTTGGTGGCGGTCAGCTTCAGGCCGCCGTCCTCAGTTCGAAGAAGGACATTGTTCAGCACGGGCAGGGTGCTCCGCGTTGGCACGGCGCGGCTGACGACCTGGAGACCTCGAGCCAGGTTCTCCTGCATGACCGAGAGTTTCACTTCGGCTTCACTCCCCTGAGGTCGGACATGACGGGCTGATCGGGTAGCTGGGTGACGAGCAGCGGGATCCTACTCTTGGTTGATTGTCCATCTATCTTCTCATCCCGTCATCACCGTCATCATGGTGTGGAGGATGTGCATTGGCTGCGTGGTCACGCTCAGGTCGGCGGTGGAAGGGTCCTCTGGGATGGTGAATGGACTGCGTCGAATTGGGGATGACTGTATTGCGGTGCGGTGGAGAGATTGGGCTGATGGTCCGTGCTCGTCTCCTGGGGCGGTGATCAAGCCACTTCGACGTCCGCAATAAACGCTGGGTTTCTCCACGCCCGACGGCGGATATCCACGGTTTTGGCCAAGTTATCCACGTTGCGAGCCGGCTGGACCGCTCGAACAACCATGCCGACGTTCCGGCGAGGTGAGCCCCAGGCGCTCCCGCGGAGGCGAGTGAGCGCGCTTGGACGCGCGTGAGCGAGCACTACAGAGAGCAACAACGAGATCGCCCGCCCGAACGTTGGCCTTATTCGGCGTAGATGAGTTCCCGGACCGCGGCCAGCTCTCGCCGCAGCTCGTCGTTGATGCCCATCTCGCGATTGATCTTGTCGCAGGCGTGCAGGACCGTGGAATGGTCCCGGCCGCCAAGTTCGGCTCCGATGCGTAGCAGCGAGACGTCCGTCTCCTCGCGCATCAGGAACATCGCGATCTGGCGCGGGACCACGATCGCCTTGTCGCGCTTCTGGCCCTTGAGAGCGTCGATCTGGACGCCGTAGTACTCGGACACCGCACGAGTGATCCGCTCGGGCGTGACCTGGCGCTTCTTCGGGTTGTAGAGAACGTTCGACAGGACTGCCTGGGCCAGCTCGATCGTGATCGGCACGGCACCCATGCTGGCGTAGGCCACGATCCGATTGAGGGCGCCTTCGAGCTCGCGGATGTTGCTGACAACCTTACGGGCGATGAACTCGAGCACGTCCGAACTAACCGGGACGGCCTGTTCCTCAGCCTTGGCCCGAAGGATGGCGATGCGGGTCTCCAGGTCCGGCGCGGTCAGGTCCGCGATGAGGCCCCATTCGAAGCGACTGCGGAGCCGCTCCTCCAGCGTCAGGATCGCCTTGGGCGGCCGATCCGACGACAGCACGATCTGCTTGCCGTCCTCGTGGATGGCATTGAACGTGTGGAAGAACTCCTCCTGGGTCCGCTCCTTGTCCGCGATGAACTGGATGTCGTCGATGAGGAGGAGGTCGATCCGGCGATAACGCGCCCGGAATTCGTCGATCTTGCCCTGCTGGATGCTGGTGATGAACTCGTTGGTGAATTTCTCGCTGGTCGCGTACACGACGCGCTTGCGCGGGTAGCGGGCAATCACCGCGTTGCCGATGGCGTGCATCAGGTGGGTCTTGCCCAGGCCCACGCCGCCGTACAGGAACAGCGGGTTGTAGGCGTGGCCGGGCCGCTCCGCGACCGAGAGGCTGGCTGCGTGGGCCAGGCGGTTCGCCGACCCGACGATGAAGTTGGAGAAGGTATACCGCGCGTTGATGTTGCTGGCGGCCCCCTCGGGCGCGCCAACGCGCGTGGCCTCGACCCGGACAGGCTGCGACAAAGCCGGCGTCGAGCCGCTACCCACGGTTGCGCCGTTCGAGCCGCTACCCACGGTTGCGCCGGGCGTTTCACCAGCCGGGCGAACGACGAACTCGACCTGGACGCTGTAGCCGACGATGCGGGCCAGCGTCTGGGAGATCAGGGATCGGTAACGCGTCTCCAGCCAGTCCTTGGCGAAGCCGTTGGGAACCGCGATCCTGAAGTGGTTGTCGTCTACGTCGACGAGCACCGTGTCGCGGAGCCAGGTTTCGAAGTTCGCCGGAGACAGCGAGACCTGAAGCTCTCCGAGTGCTGCGCGCCAGACTTGCTTTGCGTCCATCGAGGCAGGCTTAGTCCCAAGAGACGGAGATGGATAGCCAGAATCGTGACGGACGCCCGCTTCCGCTTTCACCTTCCGGCGCCGTGAGGTCGACCGATCAGGCTCTCCTCCGGAGCAGTCTGCCGGTCCTCACGGTCCCTCCGGGCCGTGGCCCTGGGGTTGTCTGGCGCCGCGGGCCGCCGAAGAATAGCACCGCCCCGGCGGCCGCGGCAAGGTTTCGGCGCGATCCGAATCGCATACTCCCGGGGAGTATCGGGCGACAGACCCTTCCCGGCGACCCGACGGGTGCCGGCGTGGCCTCATCGTTTGACACTCTGTAGGTCACGTTCATATAATCCGCCGGCAGACGCGCTGAAGCGCTCTTGTGGCGCCAGGCGCGTTCGCGTGCCTTTCGGGGTATCCTGACCCCGAGGCCGAATGGAGAGACACCCGCCGTCCGATGAAGCAGACCTATCAGCCCAAGAAGCGGCATCGCGCAAAAGAGCACGGCTTCCGCGCCCGGATGAAAACCACCGGGGGACGTCGCGTGCTGGCCGCACGCCGCGCCCACGGCCGCAAGAAGCTCACGGTCTGACGGCGGACCGCGGCCACAACTCGCCGCGGCTGGTGATGCTCTCCAGCCCGGAGGACTTCGCCGCACTGCAGGGTCAAGGATCGGTCAGGTCCAATCCCCTGCTCGTCGTCCGAATCCGCCGGAATGACCTCGAGGAGACGCGCTTCGGGTTCTCGACTGGACGCAAGCTCGGCGGAGCGGTCGTCCGGAACCGAGTGCGCCGGCGATTCCGTGAGGCGCTAAGGGTGATGGCGCCCTCGTTCCGGCCCGGCTGGGACGTTCTGATCATCGCCCGACAGCCCGTCATCGCAGCAGACTATCAAGCGTTGACGGGGGCCCTGCACAGTCTCCTCCGCCGGGGAGGCGTTCTCGGAGGGCGGACCGTCACGTGAAAACGGTCGGCATCGGGCTTATCAGGCTCTACCGCCGCCTCTTCGCATGGCGCCCGTCGGTCTGTCGCTATGAGCCGACCTGTTCGGTCTACACCGAGCAGGCTATCGCCAAGTACGGTTTGCTTCGAGGGAGCTGGATGGGAATGCGTCGAATCGCTCGCTGCCACCCGTGGAGTCGCGGTGGCTACGACCCAGTTCGCTAGCATGAGCTCTCGAAAGCGCATGTCCATGTCCCGGGCGCGCTGGCTCGTGCTCGGGCTCTTCGTCGTGCTCGTCGCGCTCGCCGTAGTGGCGTGCGCCGACGTGGGCACGGCCAGTTCCAGCTCGGGACCGTCCGCCGGCGCTGCCGCCGCGGCGATCGCTTCGCCTGGAACCAGCGGGTTGCCCGCGACCTCTCCGTCGCCCAGCCCCACGCCAGTGCCCCTGCCCCTGGCAGCTAGCTCACCCACCGACCCGTTCAGCTTCCTCAGCTGGCTCTTCACGCCCGTCTTCCAGGCCCTCTTCATCCTGCTGACCTGGCTGTACGTGCTCACCGGCAACGTCCTGATCGCGATCGTGATCCTGACCCTGATCATCCGGTTCGCGACGGTCAAGCTGTCGGCCCGCCAGCTCGCCTCCCAGCAGCGCATGCAGCGTCTTCAGCCCGAGCTCAAGAGCCTGCAAAAGGAGCTCCAGCGCCGCTACAAGGGCGATCGCCAGGCCGTGTATCAGGCCCAGCAGGAGTTCTACAAGGAGCGAGGCGTCAGTCCGACCTCCGGCTGCCTCCCGAGCCTGCTGCAGATGGGGATGCTCATCCCCATGTACTCGGTCATCCGCATCGGACTGACCAACTTCGACCCGAGCGCGATGCTGACCGTCTTCAATCAGAAGGTCGTGCCACTTACCTGCCCGAACCCGGCCCACTACGTGAACGGCGTCCTGGACAAGGCCCTGCCGTGCATCAACACCGTCGTTGCGGGCATCGACATGGGCAAGGAGCAGGTCCTCTTCAACCTGCCACTCGGCATCAACGGGTGGGCTCTCGGGGTGAGCCTCCTGGCCCTCGCCGCTGCGGCGCTGCAGATGGTTCAGAGCCGGATGATGATGCCGCCCAATGCCGAGAACGATCCCTCGGCCAGCACCCAGCGCAGCATGATGATCTTCATGCCTCTTATTTCGATCCTATACGGCGGGATCCTCCCCGCCGGTCTGTTCATCTACTGGATCGTCACTTCACTGTTCTCGATCGTGCAGCAGTTCCTGATCGTCGGATGGGGCGCGCTGTTCCCGCTCTTTGGACGGACCCCGGGCTTCGCGCAAAACTACACACCAAGGTTCCCGGTCACCATGCCCGAGCCAGCGAACGCAGGCAAGTCGCTGGCTGCAACCCGGTACAAGCCGGAGGAGCGGTGGGCATCGGCGGCCTCAACGGTTCGGCCCAATACGCACCGGCACCAGAGCCGGCGAGGGAGACGACGCTGACATGAGTAGCTTCCGAGACGCATACCGCGAGTTCACCGGCAAGACTCCTGAGGAGGCCCTCCGTGCGGCTCGCGACGAATTCGGTGTGGACCTCAACGAGCTCGACTTCGAGATCCTGACGCCCGGCAGCCGCGGTGTGCTCGGCATGGGCGCCGAGCCGGCCCGCGTCCTTGCAGCACCCCGATCCGCGCTTGGTGGCTCCGCCCCCAAGCGCGAGGCCGCGGCCCAGGTTCCGCTGCCGCCCCCGCCCGCCCGGGACCGCGAGGATCGCCCTCATCACGATCGCGACCGCGGCTTCGACCGTGGCAGTCGTCCTGCGTGGGGCGACCGTGGCGGTGACCGTGGCGGTGACCGTGGCGGTTTCGATCGCGACCGTGGCGGTGATCGCGCTCCGGGTGGCCTCGATCGAGATCGCGGCCCGCGGCCAGCCCGCCCCGAAGGCGCTCCGATGCGCGGTGGATCGCCCCGCCCCGACGACGGCGGTCGTCCGGATCGTGGACCCGGCGGCGGGCAATTCGACCGCGACCGTGGCCGCCGCCCCGACGGCGGCGCGCGTGCCCCGCGCCCGGATGGCCGACCCGCACCGCAGGCCGCGCTGACCGCCAAGGAGCTTGAGGAGGTCGCCGCCGCGCGCGTCGCCCCGCCAATCGAGCGGCCCGAATCCGCCGAGGTCACGCCCGAGGCGATGGCCGCGGCCAAGGAGATCCTCGAGCATCTCATGGCCCAGCTCGATTTCCACGTCCGCGTGGAGATCAAGGCCGGCGAGACGAACCGCCTCAACGTCGTTGGCGAGGGTACTGAGAAGGAATCGCTCGGCGCGCTCATCGGGCGCAAGGGCGAGCGCCTCTCCGCCCTGCAGCACCTCGTGAACCTGCTGCTCTCCAAGAAGGTCGGCGAGTGGACGCGAATCCTCGTCGACGTGGAGGACTACCGCGGCCGCCGCGAGCGCCAGCTCCGCGACCTGGCCAATCGCGCTGCCGAGCGCGTACTGGAAACGGGCAAGATGCTCCAGCTCGAGCCGATGCCGGCTCTCGAAAGGCGCTGGATCCATCTCGCCCTGCGCGACCACGACAAAGTGGCGACGCAGTCAATCGGTGAAGAACCCAATCGCCGCGTGGTGGTGCTTCCGCGAGAGCTGTAGCCGATCCGCCCCCAGGAAGCGACGGGCGACCATCGTTGGCCAGGGCCCAGAGCGCGTCCCTCCCTCTCTGGGGAGTGGCAAACGATATCGGCGCACTCAATTATCATGTAGGAGACGGCGTCACGGTGACGCCAGGTTGTGCGTCTATCGCGCGGCCGGGCGTGATCTCCCGGTCTAGCCAGCCCCTGCCGTCCAGCGCCGCCCCCACCACGAACCTATCGGCGCGACAGAAGGAACGATTATGACCTGGGACACCCGCGAGCCAAGAGATCAAGCCAAGCCGAGTGCGTCGCAGCCTCAGGGCTGGGACGGCCCGGGCTGGTGGGACGAATCCGGCACGCCGGTGCGCAAGACAGCATCCACGGTTCGCTCCGCTCCGGCCGGACAGTCGATCCGCGGTACCGCCGCGACATTGCCGACCACCAGTAGGTCGGGTAACGGCTCAAACGGGTCGGCCGCCATGGAGAAGGCCGGGGTTGTGGCGGCCAGGCGCGTCAAGTCTCGCTCGGCGTCCAGGCCGCGTTCCGGGATGACCACGGCCACGGTGCGATTCGTGGTCGGGTTCGCCATCGGGGTGTTCGGCGCTCTCATCCTCGCCACCGTCGCCGTCCTCGGGGTTGCGCAGAGTTACGACGGCAAGATCATGCCCGGCGTTCACGCCGGAACGGTGGATGTCTCCGGGCTCACCCGTGACGAGGCGATCAGCGCCATCGACTCCGCGTATGCGTCCCTTGGGCAGGGCCAGGCCACCATCACCACGCCGAATGGGACCGGCACGCTCACCTACGCCGACGCCGGACGAGCCCCCGACTCGGCCGCCATGGCGGATGCGGCCCTGTCAGTCGGACACGGCGACAATCCGATTACCAGCGTCACGTCGGCGATCCGCACCTTCGCAGGTGGCGTCGAGATCCCGGTGATCGTCAAGCTGGATCCGCTGGCCCTCGAAACCAAGCTCCACCAGATCACGGGCTCAACTCAGGACCCGCCCACGGATGCCAGCGTCTCCGTCAGCGGCTCGAACTTCACGGTAGTGCCGGGCATCGCCGGGCGCGGCATCGACGAGACCACCATCGCCACCGGGCTGATCGACCAGCTGGCCAACGCCGATGCCCCAAGCCAGGTCCAGGTCGGTGGCAAGTTCATCACCGTCCAGCCCAACGTGACCGACGCGGATGCCCAGGCGGCCATCGACAGCGCCAACAAGATGTCGGCCGACGTCACCCTGACGTACAACGCCAAGACCTGGACGATCGACGCGGCCACCGTCCGCAGCTGGATCATCTTCGGCGACCGAAGTGATGGAACCTTTGGCCCGGTGATCAATCCGGTGCTGGTCAAGACCTACGTCAGCACTATGGCCGCGGACGTCAACGTCGCCGCGGTCGAGCCGAAAATCACCTACACCGGTGGTAACCCAACCGGCGTGGCCGGAGGCACGGCCGGCCTCGATCTCGACGTGGATGGCACTGCGCAGGCCGTCGAGGCTTACCTGGACGATCTCGCAACGGACACCGCGAATACGAGCACCACCGTGGCGCTCGTCGTGAACGTGACCCAGCCGACCCTCGCCGACAACCCCACGCTCAAGGGCTTTGTGATCATCGGCGATTGGCACGTCACCTACTTTCCGAGTGAGTCCAACGGCAACGGCGTGAACATCAACCTCCCGGCCACCCTTCTGAACGGGGACGTGGTGGCCCCCGGCGCGCAGTTCAACTTCCTGCAGCGGATGGGTACGATCAGCCTGTCCACCGGCTGGAAGATGGGCGGCGTCATCCTGAACGGGCAGAGCAACCACACCGGCGCCGTCGGCGGTGGCATCTGCTCAGCATCCACGACCATGTTCAACGCCGCGGCCCGGGCGGGCCTGGAGATCGACGAGCGGCACGCGCACTTCTACTACATCGACCGCTACCCCGTTGGTCTGGACGCGACGGTCTACTCGAACGGCAGCACGACCTGGAACCTGCGCTGGACCAACGACACCCCGTACCCGATCGTGATCAAGGCCTTCACTACCGGCGGCTCATCGAAGAGGAACATCTGGGTACAGCTGTGGAGCCTGCCGAACGGGCGCACCACGACCTTCTCGCCGAAGGTGCCCGTCAAGACCAGCATAGTCAAGGCGACGGACACCACGGAATACGTTGCCGCCCTGCCGCCCGGCGAAAAGAGCCCCTACCGCTTCGAGTACCCAACGAACGGCTTCAACACCGTCGTGACCCGAACGGTCAAGGACTCGACCGGCGCCGTCATCCACTCCGACACGTGGTACTCCAAGTACGGGGTTGTCAACGGCCTGCTGGCCTACAAGGGCACGCCTCCGCCGTCGAAGACGCCGACGCCGACTCCGGGACCGGCCACGCCGCCGCCCACCGCTACGACGGGCGCGCCTACGCCCACGGCCGCGCCGACGAAGGCGCCCACGCCCGCGCCCGCGCCCGCGGGCCTTCTCCCGCTGACCCTTCTCCCGCTGCTGGTCTTGATGGTGCCGGTCTTGCGGCGGCGGCGCCTCCTCCGCAAGTAAGCGGTCCTCACTCAGACCCGGCAAGAGCCGGCGCGACCAGCGCCGGCTCTTCTATTCGGGCGCGGCCTCGGCGGCCGTGGACCCGGCGGCCGCAGGCCCGGCGGTGGCCGGGGCGCGATCGCCGCGTCCCACCTCGTAGCCCAACAGCTGCGGGAAGAGCCGCAGGACCGCGGCCAGGCCGACCAGGCAGAGGACGCCGCCGGAGACCACCGAGAACTGCGGCCCGGCGATTGCGGCCACGGCCGCCGCCTCCGCGTCACCCAGGCGCGGACCGCTCGTGACCACCAGCGTGTGGATCGACATCAGGCGGCCGCGCAGCGGGTCCGGCGTCTCGAGCTGGACGATCGAGGAGCGCAACACCGCGCTGATGACGTCCGCGCCGCCTGCCACGGCCAGGCACAGGAGCGCCAGCGGAAAGCTCGCCGCCAGGAGGCCGAAGGCGACGATCGCGGCGCCCCAGCCGGCCACGGACACCGCCACTCCTCGCCCGGGGTGGTGAGCGTGGCTCGTCCAGCCGGTCAGCGCCGAGCCCACGAGCGCGCCCAGCGCCGGCGCCGCGGTCAGCAGCCCGTAACCCGCCGTGCCGACGTTGAAGACCGTCAGGGCAAGTTGCGGGAAGAGCGAGCTCGGCATGCCGAAGATCATCGCGTCGAGGTCGATCACGAAGGTGGCCAGCACGACCTTGTGTGACCGGGCGAAGCGGAGCCCCTCGGCAACGGAGCGGAGACTCGGGCGTGGGGCTTCGGGGTGAGGTGGGATCGGGGCGATCAGCAGAACCGCCACGATCGAGGCCATGAACGTGGCCACGTCGAAGGAGAAAGCCCAGGCCGCTCCGGCCAGCGCTACGAGGATGCCGCCGAAGACCGGCCCCACGACGGAAACGGTCTGGGCGCTGAGCGAGTTGACGGCAATCGCGGCCTGGAGCCGCTCTCGGGGGACGAGCCTCGGGATCGCGGACGAGCGCGTGGGCTGGTCCACGGCGCCGATCCCGGCCGCCACGAAGGCGACAGCGTAGAAGCCCCACAGCGGCGGGGCGGGCAGGAACGCCAGGAAGGCCAGCATGGCGCTGGTCGCTGCCAGGCACACCTGAGTGACGAACAGCAGCTTGCGCCGGTCGACGGCGTCGGCGACAGCGCCGCCGCCCAGGGCGAAGACGAGAATCGGAAGGAGCTGGATGATCGCCAGGAGGCCGATCGCTAGGGGGTTCTTCGTCAGATTCCACAGCTCGAGCGGCAGGACGACGACGGTGACCTGCCGGCCGACGCCGCTCACGAGCTGGCCCAGCCAGATCATCCGGAAGTCGCGGTCGCGCCTGACCGGCTCAAGATCGACCAGCAGGCCGCGCAGTCGCTCGCGTCGGGTGGAACGCTTCAGGGACATGGCGCGAAGGATAGGCGAGCCCAGCCGAGCCGACACGACGCGGTGGGGCTGAGCGTCTGAAGACTCGCCCCCGACGATTTGCCGCTGGGGACAGCGGGGGCGGGCTTGAGCAGCGGGTCAAGAGGAACGAGACTCCACGCGGCGCGGGGCAGGCCGGCAGGGTCGCTTTCGATCTCCTCGATGTGGGCTGCGCCTGACACCCGCCGGCGAGTTGCTCCACTGAGGGTCTGCTAATCGGCCCTCTGGCGTACCAGGACGAGCGAGACGCAAACGAACCAGGCCAGCAGGCTCAGCAGCGACGCCCATTCGAGCAGCGGTACCGTCCACACGGCGCCGCGCTCGACGATGTGGGCGTCCGGGTCGATCGGTCGGTAAGTCGAATAGACCGCCAGGAAGGCGAAGAAGATCGCGACCGAAATCGCACCCGGGACAAGGAGCCAGCGAGGGAAGCCCGACCGCCGGTGCCGGGCGAGCCAGACGCTGAAGACGGCTACCACGATCCAGCCGGTGCAGAAGAAGACGCCCGAAACCAGGCGATGAACGGCGTGGGTGTCCATCGGGAAGATGCCGACGAGCGTACCGGAGGTGCCGGCCACGCTTCCCGCCAGCATGAGCGCGGGCCGGTAGCGGCCCGTCAGGCGACGCGACAGGAGCAGCAGGAACAGGCCCAGGCCGATGCCGCCTAGCACGATCCCGGCGTTGAATACGGGAGCCAGCTGCGACCGACCCGTCTCGCCCAGCTCGGAGATGAAGTGGTTGAGCGGTGAGTAACCCTCGCCCGCGTACCCGACGTAGGGGATTGCCGTGACGAGCGCGCCGAGCAGGATCACCGCCGAGGCGCCCAGGCCCAGAACTCCCGCGGTGCGCGGCGACACGTCGAAGGGATCGCTACGTCCGCCTGCGGCCCGGGCCGCCTTGTCCGCTCCCCCGCCCCTCGTTTCAGGCGAAGACATCGACCAGCTGGCCGAGCTGGCTGACCGATGTCGAAGCCGCCTCGCGGTAACGCGACAGCGGATCCGAGCCCGAAAGAGCCCGGCGCAGCACGGGCGTGGGATCGAGCGTGAAGTCGGCTGTGAAAGTGGGCTGTTCGGTCGACCGTAACGCCTCGAAGGCGACGTTCGCCCGGCTCATCGCGTCGCTCGTGGCGGGGTTGACGTCCGGGTGGAGATGGCGGACGAGGATTCGGTAGGCGCCCTGAACAGCCTCGAATCCGGCCGAGGGATCGAGTCCGAACGTCCGATAGTGATCGAGCGTAGACAGCGCCAGGGTTGAGGTCATCACCACTTCCGGCAGTGGAAGAGCAGATTCGACTCCCTGCTCGCCAAGATTAGCAGGGCGCAGCGATTGGGGGGTCCGCCAGATGCCGTATAGCCCCCGAATCGATGGGATAGCGGTGCCTTCACGCTCCAGCCCGGCCCGATCCGAGCATGGATTCGGCCGATCGATCGGGTGGCTTAACGGCGTGGATTGACAACCCGAACTTAACACACAAGGGTTTGATCCCGGCGGGCGACCAGACCATACTCGCCCTACGCCGGTCACTGCTGAAACCAGCCCCGGCCCGGGGATGGACCGCTTCGCCGGCGGGGGAGGTGAAACAAATGGCAGGTCCCGCACCCACCACGGGCCGTTCCACCACCGGCCGTGGCACCCGACGGCGCACTGCCGCCGCCAGCGCCGCTCCCGCAGCCACGCCCATGGCTCCGGTAGCCGCTCCCGCTCCCAGCCTCTCCGGTAACTCGGTCATGGTCCCGGCCACAGTGGTGGCCACTCCCGCTGCGCCGGTTGCGCCCGCTCCTCGCGAATACCTGGCGGTCGTTTACGGCCTGATCGTCGTGGTCGCCGGTTTCGCGACGATTCTGATCGCGCTGTGGCTGATCTTGATTAACATCAAGAGTCTTACCGACCCGACAGCCTTCCTGGGCATGATCGTGATCGCGATCGCCGGCCTGGGCGGCGCCTTCTTCGGCATAGCCCTCGGATTGCAGGGCGTAGTCATCGCGAACAAGGAGCGAGCGGCTGCGGAGGCGGCCAAGGAC
The DNA here is from genome assembly GCA_003171065.1 of Chloroflexota bacterium. Taxonomy (GTDB): domain Bacteria; phylum Chloroflexota; class Limnocylindria; order Limnocylindrales; family CSP1-4; genus Fen-1039. The sequence goes on along the minus strand of PMXQ01000148.1, from coordinate 11,488 downwards.
ATCGTGCAGCAGCGCGCCGAGCGCTACCTCGCCAACCTCGACCCGGAGGTCGCCAAGACTCTCGTCAAGTAACACCGCAGCAGGGCGAGAGGCTCGTCTTCGAGCGCAGTTTCGGGCGTGTCCTCGGGCGTGCCCATGGGCGCGCAGCCCCTACCCGTCGAGCGATCGACCGCCCGACGTCACGGACCCCAGGCCCGGTCCCGTCCGTGGCCTGGCGTTTCGGTGTCCGGCGGTCGGCTGGAAGCCCCACGGTCGCGGGCAAAGAAATGGTGGAGATGGGGGAGAGTCGAACTCCCCGTCCAGAAACCTTCGCCGGAGACCACTACGAGCGTGTCCGATGATTTGTCGTCGATCGCCCGGCCGACCATCGGCAGCCTGCCGAGCGCTCCAGTCACGTTCCCTTGCGGGCTTTGAATCCGGCTACGCGACGCTACCCGGAATCGCACCTCCGCTCAATGACGCTTCCACAGCCCACGGAGGTGAGGCTGCTTCCACGTTCACCTTACTGCCTAAGCAGCGAGGGCGAAAGCAGACTGGTTGTTGCCAGTTACTTCGTTTGCCGCCTGTTTAACGAGGCCTGACGGCACCTCGGCTCGCGTTCTCCGGTAACCGGCCCCTGTCGAAACCACGCATCCCCACAGGTGCCGCTGCTACCAGCGCCCGCGGATTGTACCGCGCCGCCGGCGCAGGTCAACCCAGGCCGGACGGCGTCGCGCTGGGGCGCCGCCCGAATTCGGCTGCGACGGGTGGCGGCTCGCGGCCGCCCCGATGGCGGTCAGCCCGCGTACTTGGACTTCCCCACGTGCGGGTAGACGATGCTGATCGGGCTGAATGAGCAACCCCATGTGCCGCCGTCGCCCCTCGTGTAGCAGACGACGGTGAGTTCGGCGGCCGGGTAGCCCCTGCCTGCGAGCCATGTTTGCTTGAGCGTGACGGTCCAGCCCTGCATCGAATTGGGATCCGACGACATTGTCTGGCACGTCACTGGGAGTGGCTGCGTCATGGGGGCGGAGCCGTTCAGCGTCTGGATGATCGTCGTCTGGTTGCTGGCCCCCGGGGTCCGCGGGAAGCAGTCGTATGCGTGCACGTGTTCCGCGTTGGCGGAGCTCGCCTGATCGGCAAAGAAGGCCAGCAGCGCCGACTGGCGAGCCTGGGCGAGAGCGGCAGGGTCGGTCGGCAGCATCACCGGCTCCGGGACGAAATGAATGCCGGCCACGAGAGCCTCTGCCTGAGCCTCCAATTCGGCGTCGTTCGGGCCCCTGATGCCGGCCACGATGCTGTACCCGAATGAGTACTGCTGCTGGCTGGGGAGCCCCCACCAGAGGACTTCAGTTGCGCCCGGGACTGTCTCGGTGCTGTAGGGGATGACGTCGGACGTGCTCCTGGCAAAGCGGGCCGGGAGCCCGTCAATGGTGAGCGCCTCGGCTCCGGGGATTTCGGTCCCATTGACCGCCTGCCTGGCCGTCCATATGGAGGTCGGCCGAATCGAGCCACTCGTGCGCGGTGCTATCTCGAACCGAATGGCGACGGACCCCTCCGCGAGCGCCCAGTTGGTCGTGCACGTGTAAATGCCCCCGCCCGTACTCCCGGCGCATTCTTCGCTGGCAGCTACGTTGCCGACGAACCCAAACACCAATGGATTTCCGTCGGTAGCCGAGGCAGAGCTCAGGCCGTTGTCGGCGGCGAAGGTGTCCCGGTCGGTCAGTGTCCAGTTCGCCGGGTAATCGAACGAGAGGAACCACTTCTGAGCGTGGGCGAGCGGTACGGGCGTGGGCGTCGCCGTGGGCGCGACTGTTGGCTCACGGGTCGGCTCGCCGGTCACCAGTGGACTCGCCTCCCCGCCGCCGGGACCTACGCCCGAACGGGGGGCGATCACCGAGGGCAGCACGACCACCGCCAGGGCGAGGGCGGCCGCCATCGCCACCATTGCCCCGAGCATGTGGGCTCGCCGCCGGCTCCGGGCGCCGCGCGGGGTCAGCGATCGCCGGACCCGGTCCTCAAAGCCCGGGCTCGGTAGGGGCCGGCTTGACCCGGTACTCAGTCTCTCCCGAAGAAGATCCTCGATGTCGTTGGAGCTCATCGACGCTCTCCAATTCCTTGCGCATGCGACCCAGGGCGCGGTGGAGCCGTGACTTGGCGGTCCCTAGAGGGACGCCGAGCGCGGACGCCACGTCGGGCAGCTCGAGATCGTGACCGAAGCGGAGCGCCAGCAGCGCTCGATCCTTGGCGTCGAGATGGCCCATCGCCCGCGTGACCTCGTCGCGCGCCGCCAGACCTGCCGAGCCGTCCGCCGTGGGCGGCGGCTCGTGGTAGCCGAGCGGCACGATCCGGCGCGCCTTCTTCCGCCGACCCGTGTCGATGGCGGAGGAGACGATGATCCGGCGGAACCAGGCTGGCCAGAGCTCTGGGTCCCGCAGCCCCGGCAACTCGCGCCAGGCTCGCGTGAATGCTTCCTGGAGTGCGTCTTCCGCGTCGAAGTGGTGCCGCAGGATGGCCAGGCTCAACCGGAACGCATCGGGCGTCTCCAGCCGGACGAGGTCCATGAATGCGTCGCCGTCTCCGGCTCTGGCTGCGATGACGAGATCGTGACGGGTAGCCATCTCGGGGATGATGACGCAGCGAGGGTGGCGATTCGTTCCCCGTCGGCCGATCCCGAACGAAACTCCCCTCCGGGTCAGCCGCGCTCGAGCCTGGTCCTGGAAGCGGCCAGCTGCCGAAAGGCTTCGAGCCCGGTTGAGTCGAACGCGCGCTTGGGCAGGATGTAGACCCTGGAATGGTGCGCCATCACGAAGAAGCAGTCCCGGTTCTCACGGAGCCGGTTGATTTCCTCCCATGGGGCGTCGACCTCCCTGACCCCCTGAATGAAGTGGAGGCCGTCATCGTCGGCGAACATCTCGACGGTCTGCTCCACCTGCTCTCTTCTGGACCGGAGGCTCAGCCAGGTGAAGGGCACGGCGTAGTAGCCGGACAGCAAGGCGATGGCCAGCGCCAGCTCGACGGCGAACGGAACCACGTAGGGCAGACTCAGGACGGCCAGGGCCAGAGCCAGGACGCCGAACCCGATGGAGAACTTGGTCCCCCGGTTGAGGGCCGGGGCGTGGCTCATGTACTCGCGTATCGACGTCTGATAGCTACCCGTGATGTGCGGCGTCTCTGTCTCCATCGATTCTCCTGTTGCCTGGCGCACATGCGCCGCGCCGTCAGCGCCGTCAACGCCGTCAGCGCTGGTCGCGGCCGCGGTCGGCGTCGGCCATGGCCCGCTCCACTTCGCGGCGGGAGTCGCGCTCGGCGATATCGCGGCGGCGATCGTGGAGCTGCTTGCCGCGGGCCAGGCCGATCTCCAGCTTGGCCCGGCCGCGCCCGGTGATGTACATCTTGAGTGGGACCAGCGTCAGCCCCTTCGACTTCGTCTTGAAGAGCAAGGCCACGATCTGGTCGCGGTGAACCAGCAGCTTGCGGTTCCGCTTGGGGTCGTGGTTGTAGCGGTTGCCCGTGTCCCAGGGCGAGATGTTGGCGCCGACCAGCCAGGCCTCGCCGTTCTCGATGCGCGCGTATGACTGGGCCAGGCTCACCTTGCCGGCCCGAACCGACTTGATCTCGGTCCCGGTCAGGGCGATGCCGGCCTCGAACGAATCCTCGATTGAGTATTCGTGGCGGGCTCTTCGGTTTTGGGCGACGGTCTTCTCTTCGCCCACGTGGGGCTCCTCGGGATTGACGGCCGGTCGGCCGGACATTCGGAGGGTAGCGGAAGGGGCGATCTCGGGGCGGTCGAAATCGTCATCAGGCGCGGGACGCACGAATGCCGGCCCCGAAGGACCGGCATTCGGTTTGCGTATGTCACCACCCGTCACGGGCTGTTCTTAGGCGTCAGCTCCTGACGAGGTGGTGCAGCGCGTCGGCAAGTCCTTTGACACTGCACATCACCTCCTTTCGTTCTCGCGCATGGTATCGGTGCCGGCCGAAAGGCGCAACAGGGGGTCGCCAGGCGCGCGAGGCGAGGCCCGGGGGCGCACCTGACGGGCTTCGACGATCAGCTCGGGCTCGGCGTGTGACTGCCGGGCGTGGGGCTGCCGCCTGGGGCCGGGCTGCCGCTCGGCGCCGGGCTGGGCGCAGAACTCGGCGCGGGGCTCCCGCTTGGGGCCGGGCTGGGCGAAGCCGTAGTTTCGGGCGGGTAGCCCAGTGCGACCAGGCCCGCGTCGAGCACGGGATCCGTGCCCGCCCGAGCCCCGACGGTCGTGGCGGCCACGTCCGGCGTCAGGCCCTTGCCCTGGATCCACACCTTGTCGGGCGTGAGCCAGCGGGCCACCGTCAGGTGGATGCCGCCATCGTTATTGGGGAGAGGCAGCCACTCCTGCACGACGCCCTTACCGTAGGTCTTCGTGCCGATCAATGGCGCCCGGCCACGGGCCTGCAAAGCTCCGGCCAGGATCTCCGCGGCCGAGGCGGTGTTCCCGTCCACAAGCACGACCAGCTTGACCGAAGGGTCGGTGGCGAGGCCGCCCGGGTTTGCCGCGATCTCCGTCTGGTTGCCGCTCGCATCCTGCTGATACAGGATCGTGCCGGACGGAATGTACTCGCTCGCGATCTTCACCGCGTCCGGGACATAGCCGCCGCCGTTGCCGCGGAGGTCGAGGATGAAGCTGCGCTGTCCTGCCGCGAGAGCATTCTTGAGCGCCAGATCGAACTGCGAGGCGGCGGGATCGTTGATGCCGCTGACCGATATGTAGCCGACGGCGCCATTGGCCAGCGTCTTTGAGGCGACCTCGCACTGGTTGTAGATCATGCGCACGACCGAACGCTGGATGGTCGTGGTGCCGCGGAGCAGGCCGAGCGTCACCGAAGTGTCGTTGGGCCCTTTGATCATCGCCGTGGCCTGGTCGATCGTGAGCCCATCCAGGGCGGTGCCGCCGACCGACACGATCACGTCTCCGGCCTGGATGCCGGCCGCCGCGGCGGGCGATCCACAGATCGGCTGGACGACGGCCAGCTCGCAGCCGTTGCCGATCGCCGAACAGCTGGTGCCCGAGTTGGGGTCGATCGGCTGGAGCTGGACCTCGACGCCGATGCCCTGGGCCTGGCCTCCGACGCTGAGCAGCGAGCTCTCGAAGTCGGACGGGGCCTGGTAGTAGGACCACGGATCGTTGAGGCTCTGCATCATGCCGTTGATGGCGGCCTGGACCAGCTGATCCGTAGAGGGCTTGGGGGACCCGGCGTATTCATTCTGGATCAGCGAGTAGACGTCCCAGAACGGGTCGAATTGGGCTTCCTGCGACGCGGGCGTTCCCGGCGTCGTCGCCACCCGCGCGCCGAGCGTGAAGCCGCCGACGAACAGAGCGCTGCCGACGAGGACGGCCACGATGAGGAGGCCCAGGCGCGAAGGTTCGAAGGTCCGCGGCCGGCGGGCTTCGGAGTCGGTTGCACCGTCGGACGGCGGCGCTGTTGCGCGGTCGGCCTCCGTGGTCGATGGCGGCTCTGGCGTCGGGCTGGGCGTCGGGCCTGTCGCCGGCCGATCTGCCGGATCAGGTTGGTCGCGATGGAGGGGGTTCTTCGGCGCGGGCATGGAATCGAACCTCGAGAGCTAGGTGCAGGCCGGGCGGGAGGCCGGGTCAGCGCTTCAAGTAACTGCGTACGGACACGTAGGAACCGACGAAACCGATCCCGACGCCCGTTCCCAGCACCATGAGGGCCACATTCTGGCCGACCATCGCGGTGGCCTGAACCGGCAGGACATTGAAGAAGCTTGACAGCAGGCTTGCGACGGGGGCCTGAACCAGCAGCAACAGGCCGATGGTAATGATGGCCCCCAAGAGTCCCACGAAGGCCCCCTCGAAGACGAACGGCCAGCGTATGAACGCGTCGGATGCGCCGACAAGGCGCATGATCTCGATCTCTTCGGCGCGCGCCACGACGGCCAGCCGGATCGTGTTCACGATGATGAACAGCACCGTCAGGCCGACGATCACCAGGACCACGATCCCTACGGTGCTCACGACGTTGATGACCGAGGTCATCTGGCTGACCGTCTTGGCGATGTCCTGAACGCTATCCACCGCCGCCTGGCCGCGCAGGTAGGTGGCCACGTCGATGTAGTCGCTGGGGTCGCGCAGGCCGATCTCGAACGAGGCCGGCAGCGGGTTGCTCGGCAGGGAATCGACCAGATTCGCAACCCCGGGTTCGCTCGTCTGGAAGTTCTTGAGGGCCTGGTCCTTGGAGACGTAGTTGACGGTCGAGACCTGGGGCATGGCCTGCAGCTGGGCCTTGAGTTGCGCGACGTCCTGGGCGGTCGCCGAATCGTTGAGGTAGGCCACGACCTGGACTTCGCCCTGGACGTAGTTGAGCGTGGCGTTCAGGCCGAAGTACAGGATGACCACGCCGCTCAGCAGCGTGAGCATCAGGACCATCGAGGCGGTCGCGGCGAGGCTCATCAGGGAGTTGCGCCAGAACCCCTGCCAGGCTCGGTTGAGGCTGAACGCTACGAAGGCGATCACTCAGTCCTCCGGGTGGTAGGCGGCGCCCGTCTCGTCGCGAACGACGCGGCCATCCTCGAGGCCGACCACTCTCTTGCGGAGGGCGGTGACTACCTCGGCGTTGTGGGTCGCCATCATGACCGTGACGCCCATCTCGTTGATGCGTAGCAGCAGCTGGATTATCTCCCAGCTGATGAGCGGGTCGAGGTTCCCGGTCGGTTCGTCGGCGATGAAGAGGTGCGGGTCGTGGACGAGGGCGCGGGCGATGGCGGTGCGCTGCTGCTCGCCGCCTGAGAGCTCGGAGGGCCGCTGGTCCGCCTGCGCGGAGAGACCCACGACGCGCAGGACGCGTTCCACCGCGGGCTTGATGCGTGCCCGAGGCGTGCCGGTGACTTCCAGGGCGAAGGCCACGTTGTCGCGCACGGACTTGTTGGGGAGAAGCTTGAAGTCCTGGAAGACGATGCCGATGCGGCGGCGGATCTTGGGCACCTCCCGGCGACTGAGTCGGGCCAGGTCGCGACCTTCGAGCATGACCTTGCCCCTGGTCGGCAGCTCCTCTCGGATGAGGAGGCGGATCAGGGTGGACTTGCCGGCGCCCGAAGGACCGACGAGGAACACGAAGTCGCCCTCCGGAACCGAGAGGTTCACGTCACGCAGCGCGGACTTGCCGTTGGCGTAGGTCTTGGTGACGCCGCGAAGGGCGATGACGGGGGTGCCGTCCGCCACGGGGTCGGTCGGACGAGGCCTGGCCACCGCTGGCCGGGCGGGCGTGCCGGACGTGGATCCGGAGGGTACGGAGCTCACATTGCGAGGCTAGCACCGATGGCGTTGCCTGGCAGATCGCCGACGCGCGGGCGGCATGGCTCGGTGCGGCGGGCTACAGCAGCGCCAGGCTGGCCGGGAGGTAGCGCTCGAAGGCGGCGAAGGGGCGGGTCCAGCAGAACATCGCCGGGAAGCCCTCGATTCGGAGGCCGGCTCTCAGCATCGCGACCATGGCCCGGTCGTTGGCGCCGGGGACCCACACGCTGGTAGCGCCGCGCGGCTCGATGGCACTCATGAGGTGCCCGATGACGGGCGCGGTCAGGGTTTCGTCCAGCAGCGCGACCGGCCCGAACCGCCCCACCTGGGACGAGTACCCGTAGCCGACAGGCTCACCGGTGCTGGTCCGGTAGAGGAAGCCCGTTCGGCCCTGCACCCGCAGGAAGTCGTGGTCGGACTGGTGGGCGTAGCCGAGTACGTCGCGGTCTATGGCGTCGATCGTCTGGCGGAGCTCCGACTTGCCGGGTGCCGCCGGGTTTCGGTGCGATACCAGCTCGGGCGGCTCGAGGGCGATGGCTTCGATCCCTTGCGGCAGAGACGGCAGCCGCGACGGCGAGCTGGGGCGACCGACGAGATTGAAGACCGGCATCCGGGCGACGATGCCGAGCTTGCCGTAGAGGGCGTTGGAGATCGGCTGAGCGCTGTCGGTGCACGTCGCCAGAACACCCGGCCGGCGGCCGAACGCCGCGCTGCCCCGCGCGCCGTCCCGCGCGGCGTCCGCGGAGCCCGCCTCAGGCGCCGAGGGCAGGACAAGCGACAGGAGCGCCCGCCCGATGCCCCGTTGCTGCTCCTCCGGCAGCACGTACAGCTGCGAGAGGAACCACACGTGCTCTCGCTGCAGCCCGATGCCGAAACCCACTATCCGGTCGCGCCGTCCACCCGGCGAGGCTTTCACTGCGACCCGAAAGTGGCCCGGGTCCGTGGCCAGGAGATGCTCGCCCAGGCGCATCGCAGGCTCGAGGACCGGCGGCGGCAGCGGATGGCCCAGGCGCGACATGTAGTCGTTCACGGAGGCGTGCCAGACGAGCGCGCAGTCGGCTAGCTCTTCGGGTCGCGGCGGACGGAAGGTGACCCCTTCGATCATCTGTCGTCCGGCCCGGGCCGGCTGCCGGCGATGACGGCTCCGGTAGCCTCGCGTTCGAGCTCGGCTTGCATGAACGTGTCCAGGTCGCCGTCGAGGACCGCCGCAGTGTTGCCCGTCTCCACTTCTGTTCGGTGGTCCTTCACCATCTGGTAGGGGTGGAGGACGTAGCTTCTGATCTGGTTGCCCCAACCCGCCTCGACGTGCTCCCCGCGAAGCTTGCGGATCTCGGCCTCGTGCTCCTCCACCGCCCGCTCCAGGAGGCGAGCCTGGAGGATCTTGGCGGCAGTGTCCTTGTTCTGGGTCTGCGAGCGCTCGTTCTGGCTCTGGGCCACTATGCCGGTGGGTACGTGGGTCAGACGCACGGCCGAGTCCGTCTTGTTGACGTGCTGGCCGCCGGCGCCGGTGGCGCGGAAGGTGTCGATGCGGACCTCTTCCCAGTTGATCTCCACTTCGACGTCGCTCTCGACTTCCGGGAGTACCTCCACGAGGGCGAAGGTCGTGTGCCGCCGCTTCTGAGAATCGAAGGGGCTGATTCGAACCAGACGGTGGACGCCGCGCTCGGCCTTGAGATAGCCGTAGGCGGCCCGCCCGTCGACGGCGACGGTGACGCTCTTGATCCCGGTCTCCTCGCCTTCGGTCTGGTCGAGGATCTCGGTCGCGAAGCGATGGCGCTCGGCCCAGCGCAGGTACATCCGCAGCAGCATCTCGGCCCAGTCAGTGGCTTCGGTGCCGCCGGCTCCGGCGCTGATCGTCAGCAGGGCGTTGCGCTGGTCGTATTCGCCGCCGAAGAGCAGCTCACGGCGGGCCCGCCCGTATTCGGCGGCCAGCTGCCGGGCCTCTGTGTCGACGTCCGCCAGGACGCTCTGGTCGTTCTCCTCCTGGGCCAGCTCGAGCAGCTCGATGGTGGAGCGGGCGCGCGATTCCAGGTTTCGCCAGAGCTCGAGCTCCTCGCGAAGACCCTCTGCTTCGCGCAGCACCTTCTTGGCCACACGCTGATCGTCCCAGAAGCCGGGCTCGCCAACGGCAGCATCCAGCTCGGCTAGGCGCCCTTCCTTGCCCGAAAGGTCAAAGACGCCCCGAGGTCGCCTGGATCCTCTGGACCAGGTCGCGGATCTCAGCCGGTTCCACTAATCCCGGCCTCGAGCGTCCTGGAGAAGGATCGGACGGAGCTCTATGAGACGCAGCGCGCTCTTGCTCCGGGCGACTACGGGGTTCACGCAGGGGCAGTAGATGTTGTGAGGGCAGACACCGCAATTCCCATCACAGTCGAGCGCAGCCGCATAGCTGCAGTTCCGGCAGTCACGCTCGCAGGCGATGAGATCGATGAACGCCGCTTCCTCTGCCTGCTTCAACTCTCTCCTCGTTGTGTGACGGCACAACCCCTCAACATTCCCGCTACGGCCTGACGGGGACCGAAACGGGTGTCTCGCGGCGAGTATACGGGCTCAATTCGGCGCAGCCAAGGGGTCAATTCATCAGATTGGCTGGAAATCACCGCATAGTGCGGTTTGCCGCCCGGATTGGCTCGAGTTGCCGCCCGAAGGGGCAGCCATTGCTGGGGCGCGGAGAGACAACCGCAAGCTTCCGTCTGGCGCTCGGCGGAGCTCCGTCTAGCTCGAAGCCGGGCTCGAAGACGGGCTCGGCGCGGTGGTCGCCACAGGCGTGGTCGATGGCGCCCCGTCCGACAGGGCGGCGGGCGCGTACGACGGCTCGGCTTCCAGGAATGCGTACTCGCCCAGGGCGCCCAGCTCGTGCATGAGAGCGTCGAAGTGCATTGGCTCGTCGTTGTCCGCCGGGCTGGTCGTGGTTGGCGAGCCCCACGCCTCGATCCCCTGGTCCGCGGCCATCAGCAGGACACGCAGCATGTGGGTGCGGTCCGAGACGAAGAGGGCGGTGTGGAGACCGTGCTGGTCGAACAGGGCGCGGACGTTGTGAATGGACTCGAGAGTCGTGCCGCCGGTCGTCTCGGCGAGGATCGCGGAGGCGGGCACGCCCCGCGCCACGGCGTAGCTGCGTTCCGTGGCCGCCTCGGTGACGCGGTCGCCGGGTTGCTTGCCGCCCGTGACCACGAACCAGGGGGCGTAGCCTTGCTTGTAAAGGTCGATGGCGTGATCGAGCCGCGCCGCGAGCACAGCCGAGGGGCGGCCATTGTACTGGGCCGCGCCGAGGACGACGATGGCGTCCACGGGCCGGCGGTTGTCCTGCTGCCCCACGTCCCAGACCCGGTAGACGGTGTAGGCGGTGAGCCCGATAGCGCCGATGACGAAGGCCAGTACCACGAGCGCCAGATCCCGCAAGCGCGCCTTCCAGGTCACCGGCCGTGGCACTTCTTGTACTTGACTCCGGAGCCGCACCAGCAGCGGTCGTTGCGGCCCATGCGCACGCCGGCGGGCGAGTAGCCGGGGCGGACAGCCCCGCTTCCGCCGCCGCCACTCGAGCTCGAGCCGCCGACCGGTCGTCCTGCCGGCAACGGCCTGGGCAGAGCTCGCCCGCCGACCGCGCCGGCACCGGCTTCCGCGCTCGCCCCCGCCGGACTACCGGCAGCCGCTCCGACCGGCTCCTCGGTCCCGTGGCTCTCGGTACCCTCGGGCGGAGGCGGCGGCTGGCGGACGAGTGAGACGCGGAAGATGGTGGTTGCGACCTGGTGCCGGATGAGAGTGCTCATCTCACCGAAGAGGCCGAAGGCTTCCTTCTTGAAGGCGTTGAGCGGGTCTTCCTGGGCCAACCCTCGCAGGCCGATGCCCTGGCGCATCGCGTCCACTTCGGTCAGGTGCTCGACCCAGATTGAGTCGATGGTCCGCAGCAGGACAAGGCGTTCGAGAAGAGGCCAGTCCTCGCCGATCTCCTTCTCCTTCGCCTCGAGGCGCTCCGCGGCGATGTCCTTGAGGTTGATGGCGACGGCTTCGCGGGTGCCCATGTCCTCCAACGCGTCGGGCGTGGTTTCGTCGCTGCCCAGCCCCATGTTCGTCAGGGTTGACGACAGGCCGTCGAAGTCCCAATCGTTCACGGACACCATGGGCGACAGGTGGCGGTCGACGAGGGCGTCTATCTCGTGCTCGAGGAAGGACTGGATCGTGTCGGCCATGTCCTCGTTCTTGAGGACCTTGTCGCGCTCTTC
>PMXQ01000075.1 GCA_003171065.1 Chloroflexota bacterium | reverse complement strand
CGCCTCGACGCGCAACCTGCGCGTTGGCGGGCTGGCCCTCGTTCTTTCCCTGCTGACCACCTTTGCCACGGCCGCGCCGGCCTTCGCGTGGGCCCCCTCAGCCTTCAGCCCGACCGACGAACAGCTCCTCTTCACGCTCACCAACCAGGACCGTGCCTCCGCGGGCCTGAGCGCCCTGACCAACGACTCGTACCTGCACAAGGAGGCCGAGTGGCGGGCCAAGGACATGGCTGACCGGGACTACTTCTCGCACGCCATCCCGCCCGCCAACACGAAGGTCTTCGACGACATGCAGGCGGACGGTTACTGCTTCAAGGTCGCCGGCGAGAACATCGGCCTGAGCACCTACAGCGACTCGACCGCCACGACCCGCATCGAAGCCGCGTTCATGGGCTCCACCAGCCACCGGGACAACATTCTCGGCACGTGGCAGCGCCTGGGCGTTGGCGCGTACAAGGCGGCAGACGGCCGGAAGCTGTACGTCGTCCTCTTCTCGGTGCCGTGCGGGTCCAAGGCGAAGCCGGTCTCGAAGCCGGTCTCGAAGCCGGCTCCCAAGCCGACAGGAAAGCCGGCTCCGCAGCCTGCTCCGACGGCCCAGCCGACTACCCAGCCGACGGTGACCGCGACTGCCGCCACGCCCGGGCCGACTGCCCAGCCGACGGCCCAGCCGACGGTGACCGCGACTGCCGCCACGCCCGGGCCGAACGCTGACCCCGCCCCGGTCAGCTCGCCGGCCGGCGGTCCCGTCTCTCCCGATCTGGCCGACCCAAACGGGGCCTCGATAAGCCTTCGGGTTCGCGAGAGTACGCCCTCGCAGGGTCCGCTCGACCCGCTGTTCAAGCTGCTGTTCGGCGGGCTGTTCGGCTAGCCCGGCTGCGGCCGGCGCTCGCCCGAATGTGACCGCCGTTCAGTCGACAGCATTGTCCTCGATCGACGTCCGGGGCACGCACTTACCGGAACGCTGCGTCGCGGTCACGGGCCTCCGGCTCATCCACCTCGCCGACCGGGTCCGCGGATTCGTCAAGGACGGTCAGCATCTGCTCGCGATTGATCATGGCGAACGGGAACCGGGTTACCAACGCCGCATCGGGCCCCCACCGGACCGTCAGGTCCGTGATGGGCAAGAAGCGCGGATCGGGCAGCTCGAGGAAGTGGCTCATCAATCCGTCGGCGTGGAGATGGACGTTGCCCCGCACGTTGTAGCCCGCCGTGACGATCCAGACCTTGCGTCGCTGCTTCTGAACCGCCGGCGCTCCGGGACGGCTCAGGACGACAGGCGACCGTTGGGCAACCATGACTATCTGGTCCAGGCGCACCCAGAGCGTGCCATTCGCCCGATCGGAATCGGGAGCGTCGGTCTCGCACGGGTGGACGTGCCAGGCATCGTGGACCGCGATGAAGCCAAACTGCATGTTGATCCAGTCCGACAGGCGGTCGAAAGAGCCGGTCCGGATCTGACCGGAGACGTGGAAACCATCGCCGAAGATCTCGACCTCGACGGCCAGGCCCTTGCCCTCTTCCCGACCGCGGGCGAGCCAGTCGTCGCCGCCCTGCGGAATCGGTGCGCCGAGCGTTCCCCAGACCGGGTCGAATACCGGCGTGACGCTCGAGCCGGTCTCGGAGCGCTCGGCGTTCGGGTCGCCCTGGGAGAAGAGGGACAGAGGGTCGATCAGGGTTTCGGTGCCGAATCCGGCGCCGGCGTCGCGCTCTGGCGCCTCGCTCCCGAGTATGCTTCCGAGGAACGCGGGTCGTCTAGCCATCTTTGTTCACAAGGAGTTCTGCGGTCGTCAAGCGAGCCGACCTTGAAGACGCTCTTTGCGACGTACCCGCCCCAATCGAGGCCTTTCGCGGGGTTTCCGCCAAGTCCGGCACGAGTTCCCAGTGACCGCAACGAAGACAGCTTTGCCAGTCGGGTGAAGTTCCGAGCCAGCGACCGCCGATACGCAGCGGCCACACCCCGTTCCGCATCCAATCGTGACCGATCCTGGAACAGCTGAAACGAGTCATGGCTAACGAGTCGTAGCTGCGGAATAACGAGCGACTTCAGTGCTGACGTGACAACCGCCGACGACAATCCGACCGTCCGAGTCGACGTGGCCCTCATGCTCGATTGTCATAGCTTCCGCCTTCGCCCTTGGCATCCGGGGAAGCGGTGAACCAAATCCACCGCCGGGAGATGCTCCGGCTCCGCTGTCATTGCAGTGAACCACCAAAAGGTGGTATTGTCCATAGTAGTTATGGCGGTTCTACTGTAGGATAGGAGGCGGGATGGCCGCATCTTTCGGAACCGTGCTCAGACAGGCGCGCGGGGTTCGCGGGCTCTCGGCCGTCGACGCAGCCCGGGCAGCGGGCATCTCCGCGGCTTACTTGAGCAAGCTCGAGAACGATGCCGTCAAGAAGCCCTCGCCGCAGATCCTGCACCAGCTGAGCGAGGCCCTGGCGGTACCTTACGCCGAGCTAATGCGCCTCAGCGGATATCGTCTCCCCGACGAGTCGAACGCGAATGGCGCCAATACGGTCAGTGCGGCCCTCTTCGCCAATCTGACCGAAGACGAGCGCGACGAGCTGCTTGAGTATCTCGCCTGGTATCGCGCCCGCCGGCGATCGAGCCGTAGGACCCGCGGCGCCAGCTGAGATGCTCGGCGGGAGCGCGTCAACTCGGCCCGGCTGCGCGACTCCGCGCACCGGCAAGCTCGCGTAACGCGAGCGAAGACCGGGCATCTCACATTGCGTGAAGTGAGATGATGTTGTCAATTGTGACTGTACGTAGCAGGGTTGCATGACGAATTGGCCTGAGCCGGCATAGTCAGGCGTTCCGGAAGGTCGCCCTCATGGAAGACTCGGAGCCCAAGGACGGGCCGCACATCGACCCGCCCAGGCTGCGCCACCGAACATCCAGGCGCGGACTACCACGCCGGGTGCAGGTTCCGGCGTCGTCCCAGGAGGCTGTAGTCCCGACCCTCTCCGTGCCCTTCACGCTGCTCTTCCGCGACCTGATGGAAGCGGGCCCCGTCGCTGCCTTCGTGAAGGACGCCGATGGCCGCTACGTGTACGCCAACCCGTACCTTCTCGCCGCCATGGGCAAGCGAATCGGGTCCGATTGGTGTGGCAAGACCGATGCCGACACGTGGCCTCCCGAAGCCGCCGTGGTGATGCGCGCGCACGACGAGGCGATCCTCCGTCGGAATGGGTTGCAGGTCTTCTCGCGCGTGATGGCGCTCGAGGATGGGCCGCACAGTGTCCGGCTCCCGGAGTTCCCCTGGTGACCGGCATCGGAGTGGGCGGCATCGGCATCGACGTCTCCGAACCTACGAACACGGAGGCGGAGCACGATCGGCTCGTCGGCGCAATCGAGCAGGTGGCCGAGTCGATCGTGATCGCTGACCGTGAGGCACGGATCACCTACGTCAATCCCGCCTTTGAGAAAGTAACCGGGTACAGTCGCCACGAGGTCATCGGCCAGAACCTGAGCCTACTGCAGAGCGGCCTCCAGCCGCCCTCGTTCCACGAGGCGCTGCGGGCCGTCCTCACGAGCGGCGAGCCGTGGACGGGAGACCTTGACAGCCGGCGCAAGGACGGTTCGCTCTTCACCGAGGAGGCCGTCATCTCGCCAATCCGCGACCCCTCGGGCGCGATCACGAGCTGCGTGGCCGTCAAGCGCGACGTGACGCGCGAGCGGGCGCTCCAAGAGCGTGCCGTTCAGCTCGCGCGCGAGCGGGCGCTCATCGCTGACACGATCCGCGGCCGGCGCGAAGGCGACACGCCGGAGGCCACTGCACAGGCGATCTGCCGCCGAGTCGTGAGCCTCCCAGGCGTCATGGGCGCGCAGCTCGGCATCTTCGGACTCGATGGACGCGCATGGCCGATCGGCCTCTTCGTCGAAGGCCAGCCCGACCCGCCGCTGAAACGCCTGCCGGAACAGCTCAGTCGGCACCTTCGCGAGCGGGCGTTCGAAGGCCCTTGGATCGAGCCGTGGGTGAACCGGCACTCGACCCCATACCGTCACCTCCTGAACGGCCTCGGCATCCACGCGCTCGCGTGCGCGCCCGTGCGGCACGACCAGGCGGTCATCGGGGTGCTCGTCATCTACGCCAGAGGATCCGTCGGGGAGGTCGCCGTCACCGACGTGCTGCCGGCCATAGCCGAGTTCGCGGACCTGGCCGGGGCACTCATCGGCCGAGACGTGCGATATCGGACGGAGGTTGGTCGGAGTCGCGACTACGTCCTTGACATCATCGGCCACCGAGCCTTCCGGCCGGTCTTCCAACCGATCGTCGAGTTCGGGCGCAGTCCGATCGTCGGCTACGAGGCGCTCACGCGCTTCGACGACGACACCGATCCCGAGATCGTGTTCGCCAGGGCGGCCGCGGTCGGCCTCGGGGCCGAACTGGAGATCAGCACGCTCCAGGCTGCCCTCGCGGCCGCGGAGGCGTTGCCACGGTCGGCGTGGCTCAACCTGAACGCGTCGCCCGAACTCATCCTTGCGAGGGAACCCCTGGGCACCCTCTTGCGTGGAAGCCGCCGACGCATGGTGCTGGAGGTGACTGAACACACGGCCATCGCCGACTACCCAGCGTTCCGCGCGGCGATGGCCGCGCTGGGACCGAGGGTGGAACTCGCCGTGGATGACGCGGGTGCCGGGTTCGCCAGCCTGCGCCACATCCTCGAGCTGCGCCCAGGCTTCGTGAAGCTCGATCGCTCTCTCATCGCCGGCCTCGAGTCCGACTATGCACGTCACGCGATGATCGCCGGCCTGGCTCACTTCGCTCGCGCCACGGGCTTCCGGCTGATCGCCGAGGGTATCGAGACCGACCAGGAGTTCGCCGTCTTGCGCGCCCTCGACATCCACCTGGGCCAGGGCTTCCTGCTCGGTCGACCTCTTCGGGTCGAAGACGCCAGCGAACAGGTCCTGCTCGCTTGAGACAGCGACGCCGGTCAGGCGTCAGCAGCGACAGGAGTTCCCGCTAGTCTGGCGTGCTTCGGCCGACGGCTCGTGACATGCGCGAGCGCCAGGCTCAGAAGGGCCACTGCTCCAACCAACATGGTCGCCAGGCTCATGCCGCTCCACATCGTGGACGAGATCACCAGATCGCCACTGGCGGAACTCCCGAATCCGTCCAGGGTGACGATGCCCAGGATCATGCCGGTGAGGCCCATCGCGATTAGCGATCCGGCGGCCAGCCGGTGGATTCCCTTGACGCTCATTTGGTCCCCGATGCTGAGACTAGCATCCGGAGAAGCGGGGAAACCAAGTCCACCGCCGGGAGAGATGCCGGCCACTGCTGTAAGTGCAGTGGACCACGAGATGAGGGACTATGTCTATAGTAGTTATGGCTCCCTACTGTAGGACACACGACCACACCATCACTCGGAACCGTGCTCGGACGGGCGCGCGAGGTGCGCGACCTGTCGACTGTCGGCGCGGCGGGCGCGGCCGGCATCTGCGCAGCGTCTCCGCGCAAGCTCGAGAACGCGCGGTCAACCGGCCGCCAGTCCACACCGATACCATGGCCAATCCGCTGCGTTACGAATGACCCAGTCGGCCAGACTTCCAGGTCGAGGCCGGAGCACGCGTTGCCCCCTACGCTGGCTCCATGCGTCACGGGATTTCGCGCAGCAACCGGTTTCTGGTCGCGATTGCGGGCATGACGGCCCTTGCGATCCTCCTCGTTGGGTTCACCTATGCCTTCACGGAGTCTGAGCGACTCGACATCCAGCGCGACAGCAGCCAGACGAGTGACCTGTGGGCCGCGGCCGACCGACTGGCCGGCGACGTGAATGCCCAGGAGTCGGCCATCGACGACTACCTCTTCTCGGCCGATCCGCAAGCGCTGAGCCGGTTCGAGGCCGCGGTCGCGGACGAGACTGCCGTGGCCGCCCAGATGCGAGCAGGGACGGTCGACCTGCCGGGCCTGGACAGCGCGATTGCCGAGATCGAGAACGCGACGGCGACGTGGCGCTCGTCCTTTGCCGGACCGGCGATCGCCGCCGTCCAGGCCGGGGGAGGGACGGCCCTGGCGCCGTTCACCCGGGGATCCTCCCCGGACGAAGAGCCCGTCAACGCGGCGCTCGCCCAGCTCACTGTCCAGCTCAACCTCGCGGAAGGCGACCTCAGACTCCGAGATGACGCCCTGGCAGTCACCCGGACCGTGGCGACCGCGTTCGGCCTCGGCGTCCTCGTCCTGTCCGCGGTGCTCAGCCTGTGGCTTGTCCGCCGGTTCGGCCGCACCCTCGAGAAGGACGCCCTGCGCAGCGGGATCCTCAATCAGTTCACCGAGGCGATCTCGTTCGCAGCCGACGACACCGCGGTGGCGAAGGCGAACCTCGAGGCGCTCGCGCTGCTCGTTCATCCCGACGCCGGGGTCACCCATGTCCTGAACCATTCGCAGGATCGGGCGGTCCCCGAGGCGATCGTGGGCGGAGCGGTCGCAGAGGTCCTCACGCTCCAGACGCTCTCGACGTGCGCGGGGATGATTCGCGGCTCGATGTACGTCTCCTCGGACCTCGCCGCGCCACTGAGCGTTCACTGTCCGATCTACCCAGCCGAGCGCGGCACGCTCGCGTGCGTGCCCCTCGTGAGTGGAGAGGCGATCGGCGCGATCCACCTCTACTGGGAGCGCCCCCGCGCGCTGCCGGTAGAGATCCGCCGGATCGTGGCCCAGTTCGTCGCGCACGCCGCGCTCGCGATCGGCAACCGCCGTCTGCTCAGCGCGCTTGCGGGCCAGGCGAGCACGGATCCGCGGACGGGCCTCGCCAACAGCCGCACCTTCGATCTCGCCCTCGAGAGTGCGCTCGCGTCGCGGACCGCCGATGAGACGATCGCGGTCCTGATGCTCGATCTGGACCACTTCAAGGACTTCAACGACCGCCACGGCCATCCGTCGGGCGACGAGGCCCTCCGGGCATTCGCCGGGGTCCTGCGCTCGTGCATGCGCGACGGTGACCTTGGCGCCCGCTATGGCGGAGATGAGTTCGCAGTCATGCTGCCGAGGGTCGATCCCGCGGCCGCTGCCACGATCGCCCAGCGGATCCGTTCGCGGGCCGAGTCGACGATCGTGTCGCTGGCTCCTGGGATCAGCGACCGAATCACGGTTTCGATCGGCGTCGCCGCGGCGCCCATGCAGGCGCTCGATCGGATCAGCCTCCTGCGGATCGCCGACGAGGCGCTCTACCAGGCCAAGGCGGACGGTCGCAACCGTGTCGCCTACCTCGGCGAGGCGGCCCCGGGATTCGACCAGGCGGTCGCCGAAGCGGACACATCGCCGCAGGCCACCGCCAAGACCGGTCCGAGCCTGGTCCAGGGACGGGGTTTATAGGCGCAGGACGATCCAACGGCTGCCGTCACCGCCTCCTTCATGTGCGGTCGTCGTTCGTGCTCGGAGCGCCGTCTGCCGGTTGCCGCCGGGCTTCTCTCGACGCAAACGTGCCAGCGAGGGGGTACCGCTGCCTGCCGGAATGGGCCTGTGAGCGCCTACAGGAGCAGGGCGGCGATCGCCTCCAGGGGGACGGGGTTGGTGGCGGTGACGGTCTCGCCCGCTGCGCGCAGGCGCGGCGCGACCGAGGCGACGTAAGCGCGGGCGATCGGCTTCTTGGCGTCGAGGACGGTCGTGTCACGCAGAAGCAACCACGAGCACACGAGCCACACCGCCATGTCGACCAGATCGCAGGCGTAGTAGTCGACGCGGTCGCGGTCCGATTGGGCCTTCAGCGCATCGGCGGCTCTCTGGTAGGTGGCCGTCAGCTCGACCAGGATGGCCTTCTCGGCGGCCATGTCGGTCGGGTACTCGGCGGCCTGCCACTCGGCGAGGAGCGGATCGAGGGAGCGGTTGAGCAGCTTGCCGATGGCCGCGACGACCTGCAGCTGGCTCGTGCCCTCGTAGATGTTGGTGATCCGAACGTCCCGGAAGAGCCGCTCGATGTTGAACTCGCGCATGTAGCCGACGCCGCCGTGGACCTGCATCGACTGGTAGCAGACACGGTTGCCCATCTCGGTGGAGCAGTACTTCACCATGGGCGTGAGCGTCTCGGCCAGCGTCTGGCACTGCCTGTGGCGGGCGCGGGCAGCGGGATCGGCTTCGGGCCCGGCCTCGCCGACGGCCTTCTCGTAGACCTTCCAGAGGTCGACCCAGTGGGCAGTCTCGGCCAGGAGGGCGCGCGCCGCTTCCAGGTCCACGCGCATCCCCAGCAGCAGCCGGCCGACGGCCGGCAGCGAGCGGATCGGCTTGCCGAACTGGATGCGTTCCTTGGAGTAGTCGTCCGCCTCGCGATAGGCGGCCTCGGCAATGCCGAGAGCCTGAGCCGCGACCGCCAGGCGGGCCCCGTTCATCAGGTTCATGGAGTAGCGCAT
>PMXQ01000028.1 GCA_003171065.1 Chloroflexota bacterium | reverse complement strand
CATCTGGCCAAGGCCCTGTGCGCGCGCGGCGTCAACATCGTCCAGGTCCACCAGAGCACCGCCGGCGACCTCACCTGCGCCGAGATCTACACGGACTGCTGCGACGACGACACGAGGGAAGTGCTCCACAGTATGGGCTACCCCTTCGTGGCCGGGTCGAGCCTGATCGTCCAGATCGAGGACACGCCCTGCGCCCTCGGCGAGGTCAGCGACCGGCTCTCGCACGCCGGGGTCAACATCGAGGGCTGCTGCGTCCTGAATCGGGCCAACGGACTGGCAACGTGGGCGCTGTCCGTGGACCGCGAGGAAGTCGCTCGCCAGATCCTGGGGATGCCCGCGGCCGTCCAGGAGGCCGTCGAGCGCTAGCTGCGGGCCCGCGGGACCACAGCGGGCGATAGGGCTCAGCCGGCGGTCGGCACGCCGATCCAGAAACGAGTGCCGCCGTCGCATGCGAGAAGGCCGCTCGGTCCCAGGGCCAGTTGCGGGTACTCATCCCACCACGGCAGATCGCCGGTCTGTTTGAGCGTTACCAGGGCAAGCTTGTCGCTGAAGACGGACAGCGTGGACCCGTTTTGAATCATGCCGCGGTCCCAGCCGGCGATCAGATCGCCTCGGGATTCCCCAATACTGGCCCACGAGTAGACGGGATTGCCCTTCAAACGCGTCCACGTCTTGCCGTCTGTGGAGGCCCATTCGACGGTCGAACCCGCGATGGTCTGCGCGGCCACGACGGTGTGGTCGTCGATCCGAATCGCCCTCATGTCGACGGGGTTGTACGTCGGGTTTGCCCCGCTCAAGGTGTCGCGAGTCCACGTCGTGCCGTCAGGCGACCACCAGAGCGCGCCCTGGTACTTGCTCAGGTCCGTCACATCGCCGACGCAGCCTTCGTCGGACCCGGCCCGGTGACCGCTCTTCAGCCTGACGACGCCTGGGAGAACGAAACCGCCGGCGAACGAGACGGGATCGCTGACGTGGGCACCGGCCGCCAGGGCCGCCGCTGGCAGCGCGCCTGGCGTCCACGTGTGGCCGTCCGGCGATATCCAGACCGTTGCCGTCGAGCCGGCGGAACCCAGGGCGATGAACCCACTCGAGCCGCCGGAGATCAGAATGGGGTCCACGGTGCTGGGGATTGTCGCCATCGTCCACGACAGGGCATCCGGAGATATCCATGTCGTGACCTCAGTCATCGAGCTAAAGCCACACTTTCCATCGGAACATACGACATGGTCGACGAGAAGCAGGGAATCCAGGTCCTCCTGGAAGTTGTCGAGCACCACCGCGCATTCGTCGTGCCAGTTCGGGTCTGATCCGTCGTTATGGGAGTCGTAGTCCTTGAACGAGGCGGCCCAGATGCTGAGGTCGAAGCTGGCGCCCGCCTTCCAGGTGAGCCCATCGACCGAGATCCACGGTATCAGCGTGCGCTTGTGTGCGTTCCACATGAACTCGAGGTAGCCCTTGCTGAAGCCCGCCAGGGTGACCCCCGTCCCCCAGCCAGGGGGCGGAGCCGGGACGACCGGCGAGTGGCCGCCCGGGATCGCAATCCAGCGGAGGCGTGTCCACGCGCCGCTCGGTACCGGACTCAAGCTGGGCAGAGGACCCTTGGGGAGCGGAGGCGTGGGTGACGCCGTCGGGTTCTGAAAGGGTTCCTGCGTCGGCGTGGGCGTCGGCGTGNNGGCGTCGGCGTGGGCGTCGACGGCGGCGTTGTCCAGAGGGCGGGCAGGCTCGGTGCGGAAGTCGCGGCCGAACTGCTCGCTGAGCTACTCGCCGAGTTGCTCGGCGACGCCTCTGTCGATGATGCCGCCTGCACGGTCGACATCGGCGACGGACTGAGAGACTCTGCGGTACACGCCGTCACAGACAGCGCGATCAACACGACCGCAGCTAGACCGAACGATCCCCATCTTCGACCCCTGGCTGAGCCTTTCCCCCGCTCCATGGCATCCCCTTACGCTTAGCCGCCCCATCGGGTCAGGCATAGGACGCCACGCTCGAACTCATGGTGACGGGCGCGGCACGCGTGGCCGTGTCAAGGTCCAAACTGCAGGTCGAGCGATTCGCTTCCAGCGGCACCCCGGTCCGCCGGCGCTAAGCCAGGGGCCAGGCGAATGGAGGACAGACCGTGACTCAGGACTTCTTCTCGGAGGTGGCGGGGCGCGTTCCCTTCGGCGGCCTCGAGTCGAGCGAGCCGCTGGCGTACAAGGTCTACGAGCCCGACCGGCTCGTGCTCGGCAAGCGCATGGAAGATCACCTCCGGATAGCCGTCTGCCTGTGGCACTCGTTCGCCTCCCCCGGCGCAGACATGTTCGGCTCCGGCACGTTCGACCGGCCCTGGCTGGAGCCGGGGCTGGATCCCCTGGCCGCCGGACGAGCCAAGCTCGACGCCGCGTTCGAGTTCATCGCCAAGCTGGGTGTCCCGTTCTACTGCTTCCACGACCGAGACATCGCCCCGGAGGGCCGGACGGCGGCCGAGACGAAGGCTCACCTCGAAGCCATGGTCGACTACGCCGCGGAGCAGATGGGTCGGACGGGCGTGAAGCTGCTGTGGGGCACCGCCAACCTGTTCGGTCACCCGCGCTACGCCGCCGGCGCCGCCACCAATCCCGATCCCGAGGTCTTCGCCTTCGCGGCGGCGCAGGTGAAGCTCGTGCTCGAGGCGACGAAGCGGCTGGGCGGCGCCAACTACGTCCTGTGGGGCGGGCGCGAGGGCTATGACACGCTGCTCAACACGGACCTCGGCCGCGAAGAGACGCAACTGGCCCGGTTCCTCGGCCTGGTCGCCGAGCACAAGCACCGGATCGGCTTTGAGGGCACGCTCCTCATCGAGCCCAAGCCCCACGAGCCGGCGAAGCACCAGTACGACCACGACGCCGCGATCGTCCACGGGTTCCTCGTCCGCCATGGCCTGGCGGACGAATTCCGGCTGAACATCGAGGCGAACCACGCCACGCTCTCCGGCCACAGCTTCCACCACGAGATCGCCTACGCGGTCGCGAACGGCATCCTCGGCAGCATCGATGCCAATCGAGGCGACTACCAGAACGGCTGGGACACCGACCAGTTCCCCAACTCCGTCGACGAGCTCTCTTTGGCGATGTACGAGATCCTCCGTGGCGGGGGCCTGACCACGGGCGGCTTCAACTTCGACGCCAAGCTGCGCCGCCAGAGCATGGCCCGGACCGACCTCTTCCACGGCCACATCGGCGGCATCGACACGCTGGCCCAGGCCCTGCTCGTGGCGGCGGCAATGATCGAGCGCGGGACGCTCGAGCGGCTGCGCGAGGAGCGCTATGCCGGCTGGGCCGGCGAGCTCGGGACATCGATCCTGTCGGGCGGCGTCAGCCTCGAGGATCTCGAGCGCAGGGTCGCCGCCGGTGAGATCGACCCCAGGCCGGTGTCGGGCCTGCAGGAACTGCTCGAGAACCTGGTGAACCAGCAGATCTGGGCGGCGGAACGCCGGGCCGGGTCCGACACGTAGGCCGGCGGCTGAAGCACGCGCTGGATATCGCGGGCCGCGAGGAGACGCCAATGAGGACTTTGGTGGCCGGAGTCGACTGCTCAACGCAGGCAACGAAGGTCGTTGTCGTCGATGCCGACACGGGCGAGACCGTCGGGTTCGGGCGGGCCGAGCATTCGGTCGAGGGCAGCGAGGGCGTCCGCGAGACGCACCCTGACGCTTGGTGGCGGGCTCTCCTGTCCGCGCTGCGCCAGACGAACCTCGCGAGCGAGGTCGCGGCCATCTCGGTGGCCGGTCAGCAGCATGGCCTGGTCTGCCTGGACGAGGCCGGCCAGCCGCTCGGCCCGGCGATGCTGTGGAACGACACGCGTGCCGCCTCGGACGCGGCGAATCTCGTTGCCAGTTTCGGCGGCGCCGCTCACTGGGCGGCCAGGGTGGGCATCGTTCCCGTGGCTTCGTTCACCGCCTCGAAGTGGGCCTGGCTTCGCCGGCGCGAGCCCGCGATCGCCGAACGGACCGCGGCGATCCGGCTGCCGCACGACTTTCTGACCGAGAGACTCTGCGGCGCCGGCGTCACCGATCGCGGCGACGCCTCCGGAACGGCCTGGTGGTCGACTGAGACGGAGGGATACAGCCCCGAAGTCCTCTCCCTCCCGGCTCTCGGGCTGACGGCGGATCGACTGCCCCGCGTCCTCGGGCCGACGGAGCAGGCCGGGGTCGTGACGGCCGCCGCGGCCGCGGAGTCCGGTCTGCGGGCGGGAACAGCGGTCGGCCCGGGCACCGGCGACAACATGGGAGCGGCTCTCGGCCTCGGCCTTCGGCCCGGCGTCCCGGTCTTGAGCCTCGGCACGTCGGGAACCGTATTCCTCGTGTCGGAGACTCGCACCGCGGACCCGACGGGCGACGTTGCGGGCTTCGCCGACGCCACGGGGCGTTTCCTGCCGCTGGCCTGCACTCTGAACTGCACCCTCGCGATCGACCGCGTGGCCGCGTGGCTGAACCTCGACCGCGAGAACGTCGCTCCGAGCGCCGGCGTGGTCGTGCTCCCCTATCTCGACGGTGAGCGCACGCCCAACCTGCCCGACGCCTCGGGCGCGGTGTTCGGCCTTCGCCACACGACCGATCCGAGGGCCATCCTGATGGCCGCGTACGAAGGCGCCATCGTCGGTCTGCTCGACGCCCTGGATGCCATCGACGCCTGCTCATCGGGCGTGGATCCGGAGGCTCCGCTCATCCTCGTCGGCGGTGGCGCATATGGCGACACCTGGCGGCGCGTTGCTCAGAGATTGTCCGGCAGACCGATCGCCGTCCCCCACGTCCGAGAGGTCGTCGGCATGGGCGCCGCCGTCCAGGCCGCAGCGGTGTTACGCCACGAAACCCTGGTCGCTGTGGCGGCCCGATGGGCGACGGCCGACGGAACCCTGCTGCCGGCGGTTGCGCGCGACATCGAGACGATCGCCCTACATCGGAGCGTCCGCCATCTCGCGTCGGCGGCGGTCCTGGCTCACCGGCCTCGACTCTGAACGGACCGAGCCTAGCGGCGCGCCCGCTGCTTGATCAGGCGACCCCGCCGCGTCATGGCATGGGTCGAGAGCGCCGCAACTCCCATCGCCACGACAGCCCGCTCGGCCGTGGGCAGCGGCCGCACGATGGAGAGGAACTCCTCCGCTCGCGCCCGATCCACCAGCCCCAGGAGAGCCTGGCCGCGGCCCGTGAGGGTCAGGGTCCGCTGCCGGCGGTCCTCCGAATCCTGCTGCCGCTCGATCAGCTGCCGCCCAACCAGCGCGTCCACCATCCGGCTCACAGCCGACGGCGAACGGCCCAGCGAGTCCGCGAGGTCCGCCACCGTCATCGTCCCGCTGTCGGCCAGGGCGTACATCGCCGCCAGCTGGGTGAAGCCCAGATTCAGCTCGCCGAGCTGGGCGGCAAAGCCGATCACCAGGTCCCGCCAGATCGCGCGGCCCATGGCGATCCGATCGGATAGCTCGCGCGGGTTCTGCATTCGATGGCGGGCCGCCTCGACGGGCGCCGACAGCAATTCCCGCGCGGCGGATTCCACCGCGGCGCGGCTCGGGACCGACAGCGACGGCATGTGCAGGAACGGCCGAGGCGATCCACGCAGCAGCCGGAGGGACGTCCGCGCCGGGGCGCCGGCCGAGCCGGGGGATGCGCCGGCCCGCTCATCGGCCGGCGCGCTGGTGGGGGCGAGCGGGTCCGAGGCCGGGGCAAGCGTGGCAGATGGCGAGTCCCCAGGAGGCTGAACGGCCGAGTTCGAGGGCACGTCGAGCGGGCGCTGGACAAGACTGGGGAGCTTGGGGCGAAACTGCGGCATCGGGCTCAGGGTAGCTCTGCCACCCGATACTTGCAAACCTGCACACGATTTCCGCACGACCCTCTCGCACCGCCGTACTCTGGCGCCACAATTCCGCCCTCACAGCGGCAGCACATCCAGTCCCATCTCGGCAGGAGCGGCGCCACCCCCGTCAGGTCGCGTTCGCCGGCCGGAGGAGATCAGACACAGGCTCATGGACCGTGTAGCGTTCGTATTTCCAGGGCAGGGGTCCCAGTCGGTGGGGATGGGCAAGGCCCTGGTGGAATGGTCGCCGGCTGCAGCTGCAATCATGGCCGAGGCCGACAAGGCTCTCGGCGAGCCGATCAGCCGGCTGGCCTTCGAAGGCCCCGCCGAGGAGCTCGACCTGACGGTCAACGCTCAGCCTGCCCTCGTCGCCACCTCGATCGCCTTCCTGGCCGCCCTGCGCGAGCGCTGGGCCGCGGCCGGCATCGCCGCCCCGACGCCGGCCTATTGCGCCGGCCATTCGATGGGCCAGTACTCGGCCCTGGTTGCCGCGGGCGTCATCTCACTCGGCGACGCAGTGCGGCTGGTCAGGGAACGCGGCCGCCAGATGCAGGCCTCCGGCCAGGGACGAAGTGGCGCCATGGCCGCGCTGATCGGCCTGGACGACGCCCGCCTGCCGGAGCTGATGGCTCTCGGCGAGCCGCTCGGCAGCCTCACCGTGGCCAACCGCAACGCCCCGGGCCAGGTCGTCATCTCCGGCGACAGGGCCGCGGTCGAGGCCGCGGTCGCGGGCGCCCGGGACCTGGGCGCTCGGCGGGCGATCGTGCTGCCCGTGTCCGTGGCAGCGCACTCGTCGCTGATGAGGGAAGCGGCCGCGGGCATGGCCCGCGTCCTGGCGCCGATTGCCTTCGCCGATCCCGCAGTTCCGCTCCTCTCCAACGCGGACGCACGACCGATCGCAACGGCAGCCGACGCTCGGGCGGAGCTGATCGAGCACTTGACTCGTGGCGTCGATTGGGTCGCCGCGGTGCAGCGGATGACCGCCGACGGCGTCACGACCTTCGTCGAGGTCGGTCCGGGCAGGGTTCTGACCGGTCTCATCAAGCGCATCGCGCCCGATGCAACGGTCCTCGCCACCGACGACGCTTCGGCGCCCGGCGGCATGGCCGTGCCGGTCCTCGACGCATGAACCACACCCGATCCATGACCCCCTCGCCGCGGCAGCGGCCCAATCGAAGCCCCAGGAGGATTTGACCCCCGTGCGCAAGCCTGACTACAACCGACGAGTCGTCGTCACCGGAATGGGGGTCGTGAGCCCAATCGGCAACGATCTGGACACCGTCTGGGGGAATCTGGCCAACGGCCGCTCCGGGATCGGCGAGATCACCCACTTCGACACGACGCCCTATGAGCACAAGGCCGGCGGCGAGGTCCACGACTTCGACATCACCCGATTCTGGAACTTCAAGGACGCCCGCCGGACCGAGACCACGGTTCATTTCGCGGTGGCCTCGGCGCGGATGGCCGTGGCCGACGCCGGCCTGGAGATCACCGACGCCAACCGCTACGACATCGGCGTCATCTACGGCTCAGGCGGGGGCGGCCAGGCGCTGTTCATCTCAAATCAGGAGGTCTGGCACACGAGGGGCGCGCGCGCGGTGAGCCCGTTCTTCATCGCGAATGGCCTGGTCGACGCCAGCTCTGGCACGATCGCGATCGAGACCGGCGCCAAGGGCCACAACTTCTGCCCGGTCTCGGCATGCTCCACCGGCACGACCGCAATCGGCGAGGCCGCCGAGGCGATCCGCCGCGGCGACTGCACCGCCGTCATCGCGGGCTCGGCCGAATCACCGCTCCTGGAGCTGGTCCACATCGGCTTCACCAACATGCGCGGCCTGGGCACGCCGTTGCCGGGCCAGTCCATCGGAACCGCCTGCCGGCCGTTCGATCGGACGCGTGATGGCTTCATCCTTGGCGAGGGCGCGGGCGCCCTGATCCTCGAGGACCTCGAGCTGGCCAGGGCTCGCGGCGCACGCATCTACGCCGAGATCGTGGGCTACGGCTCCGCGGCTGACGGGTTCGACATGATCGCGCCGGCCGACCGCGGCGAGGGCTCGGCTCGCGCCATGAAGATGGCTCTCGAGCGCTGGGGCGTGCCCGCCGACGAGATCGGCATGATCAACCCCCACGGCACCTCCACGCCGGTGGGCGATAAGTGCGAGAGCGAGGCGATCTGGGCGGCGTTCGGCAGCCACACACCGAACGTCCTGATCTCCGCCACCAAGTCGATGACGGGCCACATGATGGGGGCGGCCGGAGCCTTCGAGGGCATAGCGACAGTCCTCTCGCTCTACAACCAGGCTGTTCCGGGCACCCTCAACTACCGCGAGCCCGATCCGGAGTGCAACGTCACCATCGCCACCGAGACGGTCGAGAAGCCGCTCCGCTACGCGCTCTCGAACAACATCGGCCTCGGCGGCCACAACGCTGCCGTCATCTTCAAGCACTACACGGGCGACTGAGCCCGCGACGTCACCGGGTTCAGCGGGCACCGGTCGGGCAGGACCTGGCTTCGTCGAACAGGTCGACACAGCGGCGAGGAATCTGCTCCACGCCACGATGGGCATGGACTTGCGCAACCCGCACAAGGACTGGCCGCCCGACGCTCCGCCGCCGGCTCTCGCGACCGCAGGACCGGACGCCGCCCGTTTCGCGGCCCTCTCCGACCGGGTTCAGGCTCACGGTGAAGTCCTTGTCTGGGGCAACTAGTAGTGATCCGATCATGATATAGTCCAGCGGTGATTGGCAAGAGCGCGATGACGAAAGCCCAGCGGCCGAAGACCCGGATATCGGACGAGGCCCTCGAAACCAGCAAGCTGCTGGTCGAGTTCCTGCACGCCACCTACGCGACTCGTCGTCAGCCCACGGCATCGGTCGAGGGCGAAGGCGCCCAACCCGATGCTCCGGCTCTAGTCTCGGAAGTGGACGTCGCCGCCCGGCCGCCGATGTCGGCCCACGCCGTTCGAGCGGCCATTCATGTGTATCAGCACGGCGAGCGGACCGTGGGCCAGCTTGCCTCCGGCCTCGGCATTTCGTACGGCTGGGCAAGCCGGGTCGTGGATGAGCTGGAAGCGGCGCACTACATCGTCCGCGAACACGACCCCTCCGATCGCCGGGTCGTCCGGGTTCGACTCGACGAGGCCGCCCTCGAACAGGTCGAGCGAGCGTACGCCTGGCGCGGGGAGGCAGTCCAGCGCGCCCTGGAGGCCTTATCGGAAAGCGAGCGGGAGGCTGTTCGCATCTTCCTGCGCCGGGTCATAGACCTGATGCGCCTGGCTGGGTAGGGCTCTCCGCCGCCCTCCGACCCGCCCCAGCCGGTACAATCCCTCCAGCAGGTCGCACGGCGATCCAGCCCGCGACCGCCCGGACGCCGTCCCGCCGAAGGTTACCCGTGCTCATCCGTGGGGGTCGACGAGCCGCAGCGCACAGCTTCGGCAGCCGCCCCGCAAGCTGTCACGTCGTAGGAGATGGTCGTGCCCACCAAGGATCTCGCTCGCCGCGCCGTCGTAACCGGTCTCGGGGCCATCACCCCGATCGGTATCAGCGCCCGCTCCTACTGGGAGAGCCTCATCGCCGGCACCTCGGGCGTTGACACGATCAGTTGTTGGGATCCGTCGGGGCTGGACGTGCGCATCGCGGCCGAGGTCAAGGGCTTCGACCCCGCCGCGGTCATGGACCGCAAGATGGCCCGCCGAATGAGCCGCTTCGTCCACTTCGCCATGGGCGCGGCGACCGAGGCGGTCGAGGACGCCGGGATCGATTTCTCGACCTACACGCAGGAACAGCGTGATCGCGTCGCCGTCATCGTGAACACCGGCGGCGGCGGCGTCGAGCAGGTGATCGAGGGCACCAGGGTTCTCGCCGAGAAGGGCAACGGCCAGGTCTCGCCGTTCGCAATCCCGGCCCTTTCGGGCTCGATGGCGGCCTGCCAGGTCTCGATCAAGTACGGCATCACCGGCCCGGTCATGTGCCAGGTCGCGGCCTGCGCGAGCAGCGTCATCGCCTTCATCGACGGGCAGCGCCTGATCGAGGCCGGCGAATGCGACGTGGTGATCGTCGGCGGCTCGGAGGGGAACCTGGTGCCGATCGCCTTCGCGGCTCTCGGCAACATGGGCGCGCTCTCGCGTCGCAACGACGACCCGACCCGCGCTTCCAGGCCCTTCGACAAGGATCGCGACGGCTTCGTCTTCGGCGAGGGCGCCGGGGTCGTCGTCCTCGAGTCGGCCGAGCATGCCCTGGCCCGCGGCGCCAAGATCCAGTGCGAGGTCATGGGCGGCGCCCTGACGGCAGACGCCTTCCACATCAGCGCCCCCGAGCCGACCGGCCGTGGCGCCTCTACCGCGATGACCAAGGCCCTGCGCCGGTCGGACGTCGCACCCGATGAGGTCGACTACATCGTCGCCCACGGAACCTCGACGCCGCTCAACGACGCGACCGAGACGCGCGCGATCAAGACGGCCTTTGGCGACTACGCCTACAAGGTCGCGATCAGCTCGCCGAAGTCGATGGTCGGCCATCTCCTCGGCGCGGCCGGAGCCATGAGCGGGCTGGCGGCCATCGGCGCCATTCGCGAGGGCGTGATCCCGCCGACGATCAACCAGGAGAACCCCGACCCGGAGTGCGACCTGGACTACGTCCCGAACGTGAAGCGGGTCAAGAAGGTCGACACGGCGATCATCAACGGCTTCGGGTTCGGCGGCCAGAACGCGGTCGCGGTGTTCCGCCGCTTCCACATCTAGCGCCGATTCGCACAGGCTGGGCCCTGTGCCGGGGCTCCGAGCGTGACCGTGTAGGATGGCTGCGTGGAGCGCCGCCGACTTATCCCGCCCTGGCTGCGCCGCGGATTCGAGGCCGGCGCCATCGGGGCGCTCCTGTCCGGCGGAACTCTGCTCGCCTTCCGCCTGGGCCGGCCTGAGCCGCGCGTGGCGCTACCGCAGGGGATCGACGGATCGCTGATCCTCGTTCCCGCGCTGCTCGCCCTGGGCGTCCTGGCGGTCGGTCTACCTATCTTTCTCGCCGCGACCCGGACGGAGGCCACCCTCGGCGCCCTCGCCGGATTCCTGGTTGCGGCGGACCTGCTGATGGCCGCCTCGTTCGTCTCGCGGCAGCTGGTCGCAGTTCACTGGCTGTCGCGCAGCCTGCCACTCGGCATGGTTGCGGCGGTGCTGGCGATCCCGGTTGCGGCGGTGGGGATCGCCGTCGGACCACTGGCGTCCGAACTCGGCTTCGGCCACTCCTCCGGCCTCCGGGCCGTGCTGGCAGGAGCCGTTGTGGCGGTGGCGCTGGCGCTGATCGGCCCGTACGTCGGCTAGATCGAGGCCGAATCGAGGCTAGATCGCCGCCGCGGCCTCGGCCCGGGCCCATCGGGCCGGGCGCTTCGTTGACCGCCGCAGCCGCAGCGAGTTCGTCACGACGCTGACCGACGATAGGGCCATCGCTCCGGCCGCCAGCGCCGGGTTGAGCGTGATCCCGGCGAGCGGGTAGAGCGCTCCCATAGCCACGGGGATGAGAACGACGTTGTAGCCGAAGGCCCAGGCCAGGTTCTGGCGGATCACCCGCAGCGTCTGGCGCGAGAGCCGGATCGCCGCCGCGACGCTCCGCGGATCGCCGCCGACGAGCGTTATGTCGGACGCCTCCAGGGCTACGTCCGCTCCGGTGCCGATGGCGATCCCGACGTCTGCCCGGGCGAGCGCCGGGGCGTCGTTGATGCCGTCGCCGACCATCGCCACTCGCAGTCCGCGGGCCTGCAGCGAAGCCACGGCGGCCGCCTTACCGGCCGGCAGGACCTCGGCCATGACCTGTTCGGGCGGGATGCCAACCGCGGCCGCAACGGCTCGGGCGGTCACGGCCTGGTCACCGGTGACCAGCCAGACTTCGATCCCGGAAGCCTGGAGCTCGCGCACGGCCGGTTCGGCTTCCGGTTTGATCTCGTCGACGGTGGGCAGCACGCCCGCCGCGCGCCCGTCCACCGCGACATAGGAAACCGCCGCGGGCAGGTCGGCCGCCGATGCGAGCCCGCCGAGCCCGCCAGGTTCGACCCCTTCGGCCGAGAGGAACGCCGCCGTGCCGACGAGCACCCGGCGACCGTCCACGAGGCCGCGCACGCCGCGCCCGGCGACTGCCTCGAAGTCCGCGACCGGACGCCGGCCGAGGTCGCGCGCGCCGGCGCCGGCGAGGATGGCAGCCGCCAGCGGATGCTCGCTCCCCCGCTCCACCGACGCCGCAAGATCCAGGACTTCGTCGACGCTGAAGCCCGGCGCGGCCACGACCGTTCCCAGCGAAGGCCGGCCGCGAGTCAGCGTACCCGTCTTGTCGAAGACGACCGCGTCGATCCGGGCGGCCAGCTCGAGAGCCTCGCCGCCGCGGATCAGAATGCCGGCCTCCGCGCCGTTGCCGGTCCCGACCATGATCGCCGTCGGCGTCGCGAGGCCCATGGCGCACGGGCACGCGATCACGACGACGGTGATGAACGCCACCAGGGCGTGGGTGGGCCGAGGCTCGGGACCCAGGACGAACCACAGCGCGAAAGTGGCGGCGCCCACGGCCAGCACGAAGGGCACGAAGACGGCCGCGATCCGATCCGCCAGCCCCTGGATGTGCGCCTTGGATCCCTGCGCCCGGCGAACGAGGTCCACGATCTGCGCCAGCGCAGTGTCGCGGCCAACCCGCGTGGCCCGAAACAGGAAGGTCCCTCGGCCGTTCATCGTTCCGCCGATCACTTCGGAGCCGGGCCCCTTCTCGGCCGGGATCGGCTCGCCGGTGAGCATCGACTCGTCGACCGCGGAGGCGCCGTCCACGACCCGCCCATCGACCGGCACGCGCTCGCCCGGGCGCACGCGCACGAGATCGCCGACTCGCACCTCTTCGAGCGGCACGTCCATCTCGGCCCCGGCCCGGACGATTCGGGCGGATCGAGCCTGCAGCCCGATGAGCGCCTTGATCGCGCCGACCGTCTGGCCCTTCGCCCGAGCCTCCAGCCAGCGGCCGGTCAGGATGAGCCCGATGATCGCGGTCGAGCTGTCGAAGTAGGTCTGAGGCTCGATGCCGGCGGAGCGGAGCAGGCCGGGCGCAATCGTCACCAGCACGCTGAACGCCCACGCTGCACTGGTGCCGACGACCACGAGCGTGTCCATGCTCGTCGTGCCGTGGCGGGCTGCCCGCAGGGCAGCACGGTAGAAGCGGCGACCGGCCAGGAACTGGACGGCCGTTGCGGGGCCGATGAGCAGCCACGCGGCCTGCTCCATCGTCCATGGCGCAGTGGGCACGTACATGACCAGCATCGTCAGGGCTGCGACGGCGAGCGAGGCGGCGGCGGTCAGGCCCAGCGTGCGCTGCTCGCGCGCCCTAACGGCGGCCTCCGCATCGGCTTCCTCCAGCAGGTTGGCCCGCCCGCCGGCGCCGGCCTTGGGCTCGGGCAAGTGGCGGATCTCGTAGCCGGCCGCCTCGATGGCCCGCGCGATCTCGTCCAGTCCCGCGATCTCCGGCATGTAGCGCACGGTGGCGACCTCGGTCGCGAGATTGACGTTCGCCTCGGCGACGCCGGGGGTCTTGCGCAGGTAGCGCTCGATCCGGTTCACGCACGAGGCGCAGCTCATGCCCTCGATGGGCAGCTGGATCTCGGCCGTCGGCGCGGCGGGAGCGGAGGCGACGTGGACTTCTTGCATACTCCCCGGGAGTATATGCCCACGGTCTGGATCGGGCAACGGGCCCTCATCTCAGGCCCTTCCGCCGCGGCCGCCTCGGCCTCAGACTGTCCCCATGACCACGCTCGCCGCCACTCCGGTCGCCGCCTTCACCACGTGCCCGGCGCCCTGGGGCATGCTCCACGTGGCCGCGACCGGCGCCGGCATCGTGGCCGTGGACCTGGGCGCCGAAACTCCGGACTTCGCGGACGCTCTGGCGCGACGGCTTCACGGCCGCGTGCTCCCCGCGGAGGACGGCGAAGTTCCCGCGAGCTGGCGCGCCACTCTGGACGCGGCGGCGCGCCAGATCGGCGAGTGGTTCGCCGGCGAGCGCCGGAGCTTCGAAGTGCCGATCGACCTGCGCGTCTCGGACTGGGATCGGCTGGTGCTCGGGGGCGCGGCACGGCTCCAGTACGGCGAGACGGTCGGGTACGGCGAGCTGGCCCGACGCATCGGCAGGCCCGGCGCGGCGCAGGCGGTCGGCGGCGCGATGGGCCGCAACCCCGTCCCGATTCTGATTCCCTGCCATCGAGTCATCGCGGGAGACGGCACGCTCGGTGGCTACGGCGGCTCGACATACGCCGACCGCCAGGCCGCCCTGGCCATCAAGCGCCGGTTGCTCGCCCTCGAAGGAGTTCGGCCCGGGTCGGAACCGGCCACGGCCACGAACCGACGAGGTAGCAACCCCGTTCGGCCGTCGGTGGCGCGTCAATGGGCCAGGGCGGCCTCGAGCGACAGCCCGGTTTCGCGCTCGGAGAGCTCCCACAGCGCAACGAGCTGGGCCGGATTGTTGATCCTGGATCCGACCTTGCGCACCACCGGCGCACCGAAGGAGAGCCATCGGGGTGCGTAGAGCGTGCCTCCGACCGCCACCGGATCGGTGCCGGCTCGAAGCTGGCAGAGGGCGCCGTTGGCGGCAGGCTGGGCGATCACCGGGGCGGTGATGACCCAGAACCGCTGCTGCCAGCCGTTCATGGCTCTTGCGCTTGTGGACTGGAGATCGGTCCTGGAGAAGCCGGGGTCGGCGGCGTAGGCGGTCACGCTCCGGCCGGCGAGCCGGCGGTTGAGCTCCAGGGCGAACTGGAGGCACGCGCGCTTCGACATCCCGTAGGCGACCCAGGGTTTGTAGCAGCCGTCCATGTGCGGGTTCGTCAGGTCGTACTTGCCGGCAGTGAAGCGGTAGAGCGAAGTCGTGCTGACGACGCGCGCGGCAGGCGCGGCCAGGAGCGAGGGCATCAGCCGCATCGTCAGCGCGAAATGGCCCAAGTGATTGGTGCCGAACTGGGTCTCGAACCCGTCGGCGGTCCTGCCCGCGGGCACGGCCATCAGCCCGGCGTTGTTGTACAGCATGTCGATCCGGGGGTAGGCCGCCACCACCTCCCGAGCGAATGCGGCGATCGACGAGAGCGAGCCGAGATCGAGCCGGCGAATCTCCAGCAACGCGTCCGGCACCGAGGCCACTATGGCCTGGCGGGCGGTTTCGGCCTTCTCGAGGTTGCGCGCCCCGATGACGACGAGCGCCCCGTGAGCCGCCAGCTGGCGCACCGTCGCCAGCCCAAGGCCACCGTTTCCGCCGGTCACGACCGCCGTCTTTCCCGATAGATCGGGGATGTCGCTCGCCTTCCAGCCCATGCGCCTTCCTTTCGTATTGGGGCCTCAGCCTAGCAGTCCCCGCTCCCGGAGGCCGGCGAGTCTGCGTCGTCCACGCCTGCCGCGGCAGCCCGTCGAGCGAGCACCGTCGGCACTCTTC
The DNA here is from genome assembly GCA_003171065.1 of Chloroflexota bacterium. Taxonomy (GTDB): domain Bacteria; phylum Chloroflexota; class Limnocylindria; order Limnocylindrales; family CSP1-4; genus Fen-1039. The sequence continues at coordinate 10,680 of PMXQ01000028.1, read as the reverse complement.
ACGGCTCCCGGCTCGCGGTACCCTGGCACCGTGCGTGCGCTCGAACTCCAGCGGCCGGGACCGGTCGCCGAAGGTCCGCTTCGGCTGACCGAGCGAGACGAGCCTGCGCCCGGGCCGGGCGAGCTGCTGCTGCGCGTGGCGGCGTGCGCGGTCTGTCGAACGGACCTCCAGCTGGTCGAGGGCGACCTGCCGGCCAGGCGGCTGCCGATCGTGCCCGGTCATCAGGCGGTCGGGCGCGTGGCGGCCATCGGCGAGGGAGTCACCGGCTGGTCGATCGGCGATCGGGCCGGCGCCTACTGGCTCTTCGGTACGGACGGGACCTGCCGCTTCTGTCGGGGCGGGCGCGAGAACCTGTGCGAGGCGGCGGCCTTCACCGGCTGGGACCGCGACGGCGGCTTCGCCGAGGCGATGGTCGTGCGGGCCGACGTCGCCGTGCGGATCCCCGACGGGTTCGCCGACCTGGACGCCGCTCCCCTGCTCTGTGGCGGCGTCATTGGCTATCGAGCGCTGCGCGTTTCCGGCATCGAGCCGGGCGGGCGGCTCGGCCTCTACGGCTTCGGCGCGTCGGCGCTGCTGTGCATCCAGGTGGCGCGCCACTGGGGCTGCGAGGTCCACGTTCGGGCGCGATCGGAGGCCGAGCGGGGGCGGGCGCTGGAGATGGGCGCGGCGTCGGTTGGCGGGTACGACGACCCCGCGCCGCCCCTGGACGCGGCCATCACCACGGCCCCGTCGGGCGACGTGGTCATCGCCGCTCTCCGCGCCGTGGACCGCGGCGGCGTCGTCGCCGTCAACGCCATCCACCTGGACCGCGTGCCGGAATTCCCGTACGACTGGCTGTGGTGGGAGCGCCAGCTCCGCAGCGTCGCCAACGTCACGCGCCGCGACGCCGCCGAGTTCATGGAGCTGGCCGCCTCCATCCCGATCCGAACGGCGGCCGACCTCTTCCCGCTCGAGGCCGGCAACGAAGCGCTGCAGGCGCTGGCCGCGGGCTCGATCCGCGGCGCGGCTGTCCTGACGATGGACCGCGGATAGCCGCCGGTGCCGGCTGCCGCGGCGGCGCGGGTCCGCTGGCGCACTCATGCCCGGCCGTCGCTGCCGGACACCGTCGTGCGGATGCACCCATACTTCGGGTCATGAGCGACACGCTGACGCTGGTGCAGGAGGTTGCCCGCCAGGCGGGAGCCATACTGCGCGACGGGTTCGGGCGCGTGACGCACGTCGAGCACAAGGGCGCGACGGATCTCGTCACCGACTACGACCGCCGGTCGGAGGCTTTGATCGTGACCGCTCTCAGGGCACGCTTTCCCGACCACGCCGTTCTGGCGGAGGAGGGCGGCGCGAGCGGCGGAGACGGCTCCTCCGGCGGCTATCGCTGGCTGGTGGATCCGCTCGACGGCACGACCAACTTCGCCCACGGCCTGCCGACCTTCGCCGTGTCGATAGCGCTCACCCTGGACAACCGCCCGATCGTCGGCGTCGTCTACGACCCGATGCGAGACGAGCTGTTCGCAGCGGAGGCCGCCAAGGGCGCAACCCTGAACGGCGCCCCGATCCGAGTCTCCGCCGAAACGAGCCTCCAGGAGGCCTTGCTGGCGACGGGTTTCACGTACGACCTGCGGAACGCGCCACGCGACAACTTCAGGGAATTCAAGGAGATCCACCTGCAGGTGCAGGGGATTCGGCGCGCCGGCGCGGCCGCGCTCGACGGCGCGTGGGTCGGCGCCGGACGGCTGGACGCGTACTGGGAGTTCGGGGTGAAGCCGTGGGACATCGCCGCCGGGGCGCTGATCGTGCAGGAAGCCGGGGGCCGCGCATCCACTACCGATGGGGGCGCGGACTTCGTCGGCAGCGACTCGATCCTCGTCTCCAACGGCCATCTTCACGAGCGGATGCTGGCCCTCCTGCGGCAGCGGAGCGGCTCTCCAGCCTGACGGCGACGGCCGCCAGACGGGGTGCCAGCGGCCGAGGGCGCGGCGCCGGCGGCCGAGCCGCCAGCGCGCCAACTCCTCGCGGACCCTCGCCGACCCTGTGCGACCATGACATACGTGGAACGTTTCGCGGTCGAGGTTGCGTCACAGTAGGTGTGATGACGAATCGGAGGGAGCTAGTCACCACGGCCCGAGACGGAGATCGCCACGCGTTTGCCGACCCGGTCGATCTCGAGTCGCGGGAAGCCATCGGCCCGTGCCTGGCAATCCTGCGCAACCAGTCGGACGCCGAGGACGCCGCGCAGGAAGCGTTCGTTCGAGCCTGGCGCCAGCTGCCCTCCCTGCGTAACCCCGACCTCTGGGGCGGCCGGTTTCGGCGACTGACGGTCAGCGCCGCAATAACCCTACCTCACTTCTCGCCAGCTGGAAGGATCCCGCGATGAGCGCGACATCTGCGCGTTGGAAGATGGAACCCCCAGGTACTGGCCACCACGATCCGCGTAGTGGCGGTGGCCTACCCCGTGTGTCGCGCCCCGGCGGAGTCTATCCGCACCCCCGACCAGCTACCGGCGGCGGGCAAAACGCGATCGGGTGCGCTCCGGTCGAGGGGTGGTCGGCCGCGAGCCAGCCAGGAGCGCTTCGATCTCGCGCTGGAGCCTGCGGCCGATGGACGTGCGCGCCAGCCACTCGAGATAGTCAGGATCGCGGATCGCTAGCTCTCCGAGCGAGGACCCGGCATAACGGCCGAAGTCGAGAACGGTGCCCGAGCGGGCGCGAGGCGACATCGGCCGCGGCGACGGAGTCGTCGCGGGGGGCCGCTGGTCTACCCCGTATCGCTCCGCCTGCGTCGTCTGCGCGGCGGCGGCTGTGCTCCGACGCCGGTCGTACTGTGCCCGCTCCTTCCGGTCGCCCAAGGTCTCCCACGCGACGTTGAGCAACGCCATCTGCACTCCAGAGCCGCCCAGGTCAGGGTGATACTTCCGCGCCAAGGCTCGATATGCGGCCCGGATGACCTCCGGGTCCGCCTCAGGAATCACCTGCAGCATGCGGTATGGATCATCGGCGGTAAGCATCACCTCCAGGGTCGTGAAGGTGGCAGCCCAGCGCCAGACCCCAGTCGTCAGAACGCGGACGTACCTTGTGGGCGCCTATTGAGCCATCCGCGTGCTAGCCCTTCTCCGAAATCCCTCCCCTATGTCTCGCACCACGCAAGAAGTGGCCGCGATACGATGTGACGGCCGGAGTCATCGGGTGGGAGGACCTGAGTGCGCACTCGGACCAGGTTGCTCGGGCCCTGGCCGGCATCCAGAAACCAGCTGCGGCGGGCGCCGTCTCGAGAGCGCATGAGATGGCCTGGACAACAGGTAGAGGAACTCGGCATGTCAAACATACCTAACCACGTGCTCGTGACTGGCGCGGACGGGCTGCTCGGGCGAGAGGTCGTCGCTTACATGCGAGGCATCGGTGTCCGCGTGACCGCGATGCTTCACAAGCCCGGGGACTTACCGGCCGATCGAGTGGTCGTGGGGAGCACAGACGACGTCCCCTTCGTAAGGGACGCCCTCGACGGCGTCGATGCCATCATCCACTGCGCGGCCATCCCCGCACCGATGCTCGGAACGGCGGAAGCCGTGTTCTGTGGAAACACGACTGGTACGTTCACCGTCCTCGAGCAGGGTGGCCAGGCTGGTGTGCGTCGCGCTGTCATCGCAAGCAGCTACTCGGTCCTGGGCCTCACGTTCGCACCGGGTGTTCGTCACCCTGCATACTTGCCAATCGACGAGCTTACTCCCGTCCAGATCGAGGACCCATATGCCCTCTCAAAACAGGTAGATGAACTTGTGGCCGAGCTGATGTGGTGGCGGCACGGCCTGTCCGTAGTGGCGCTGCGCCTTCCCTTCCTGGGAGGCATCTCGGGCCGTTTACCCGAGCGGGCGGCCCGTATTTCTCGTGATCCCTCGTTTGGGACGGCGGCTCGTGAGTTCTGGGCGTACCTCGAGACGCGGGATGCTGCGCGGGCGTGTGCACTCGGCCTCTCAGAGTCACCTCCCGGTTGCCATGTGGTCTCGGTCGCCGCACCGAAGACGCTCGCCCCGTATCCAACCGAACAGCTGCTGGCGTTCTATCATCCGGACGTCCCACGCCGGTCCGCATTCCCCGGTCGGACGGCGCCTTTCGACCTGAGCAGGGCCGGCGAGGTGCTCCACTTCTCCGCGGAATACATCTGGGAAACAGAGGAACGAGATTTCGACCCGGGCAAGATCGCCGCGCAGGCGGTTGGATGACATGACTCTAGGTGCACGCCGTCCCCGACGAGGTCGGAGGGCGGCTAAGGCAGGATGGAGCAGGCTCCATGCCGGACGTGGTTGAGCAGGAAGGGGTCCAGCCCGCGACGAAGCCGGCGTGGCCGCCGGTCAGCAGCATGCCGCCGATCAAGATCACGAACGTCAAGGCGATCTGCACGGCGCCCGACGGCATCCGCCTGGTGGTCGTCAAGGTCGAGACGAGCGACGCTGGCCTTTGGGGCCTCGGCTGCGCCACCTTCACGCAGCGGCCACTTGCCGTCGTCACCGCCGTCGAGCAGTACCTCAAGCCATTCCTGCTCGGTCGGAACCCTGACGACATCGAAGACATCTGGCAGGCGTCTGTGGTCAGCTCCTACTGGCGAAGCGGACCAGTTCTGAACAACGCCATCTCCGGCGTGGACCAGGCGCTATGGGACATCAAGGGCAAGCGGGCCGGAATGCCCGTGTACCAGCTGCTCGGCGGGAAGAGCCGCCGCTCGGCTGATGTCTACGTACACGCCAACGGGCGCGACCTGGCGGAGCTCGAGAACTACGTCCGCCGGTACATGGAAGAGGGTTTCCGTTACGTCCGCTGTCAGATCGAGGTCCCTGGCCACGCGACAAGTGGCGGGGGCGGCGCGGACATCGCGCAGTCGACCGGTTCGGACGCTCCCCGGGCAGGTCTCGACATGCATCAGGGTCATTGGGAGCCGCGACCTTACTGCCAGCTGGTGCCGAGGATGTTCGAGCACCTCCGAAGCCAGCTTGGGAACGACATCGAGCTCCTGCACGACGTGCACGAGCGTGTCCCGCCGATTATGGCCATCCAACTCGCGAAGGACCTCGAGCCCTACCACCTGTTCTTTCTGGAGGACGTATTCGCACCCGAGGACAGCGACTACTTCCGGGTGCTCCGAGTGCAATCGAGCATCCCACTGGCGATGGGCGAGCTGTATGTCAACCAGAGCGAATACGTGCCTCTCATCAGGGATCGCTTGATCGATTTCATCCGCGTGCACATCTCGGACATCGGGGGCCTCACGCCAGCTCGCAAGCTCGCGGCGCTGTGTGAGTTCTTCGGTTCCAGAACCGCCTGGCATGGGCCAGGCGACGTGTCCCCGGTGGGCCACGCAGCCAACCTCCAGCTCGACCTCGCATGCCCCAACTTCGGCATCCAGGAGGCCTGCCTGTTTGGTGAGCGCACCCGAGAGGTGTTCACGGGATGCCCCGACATCCACGACGGTGCGATGTGGTCCAATGAGCAGCCCGGGCTCGGCGTCGACCTCGACGAGCGACTGGCAGCGAGGTACCCATTTCCGGAGCACCGGTTCAACGGAGCATGGCCCGAGATCCGCCGAACGGATGGGACGGTGATACGTCCTTGATCGCGGACGTTGTTGGAAAGGCGCCACCGGGACAACGAAGAGGTAGGCGAGAGATCCGCTTCGCCTCCGACGCCGGGCGAAAGGCGTCCCTGTAGCCGTCGGACGACCACGGCCGGCCTCGGCGACGAGTTGACACGAGTTGCAGCCGGGCTCCTCCATGGGGAATGAACGCCAGCCCGCGAGTCGCCGCGGCGGAGTCTGCGCGTCTCTGATCGCGATCGGCCCTCGCCGACATGGCCGCAAGTGTGGCGAAAGGGCGGCAGCTCGTCGATCCCAGAGCACGTCCGAGGACGGCCAGAACCCGATTCGACTGAGCTCGCCCACTAACCCATCACGCCGATACCCTCGGCGCCGACCGTCGACTCCCGGACGACGAGCTCGGTCGCGAATGTGACGTGCCGCGGAGCCGCCCCGGGCTCGGCCATCTCGCGCATCAGGACATTGACGACTTCGCGGCCCATCTCCTCGATCGGCTGGCGGATGCTCGACAAGGGAGGATCCGTCGCCTGGGCGGTTGGCGAGTCGTCGAAGCCGATGACGGCGACGTCCTCAGGGATCCGCCTATGGGCTTGGTGCAGGACCCTCATCGCAGCTGCGGCCATCCGGTCGGACGCGGCGAAGACGGCGTCCACGTCGGGGTGGTTCAGCAAGAGCCGCTCCATCGCCATGTGGGCTCGGTCGGGTAGATACTCCGCGACCTCTTCGAGGGTGCGGTCCAGAGCGATGTCCGCTGCGGACAATGCATCACGGTAACCCATCAGTCGATCGACCGCGCTCGTCATGTCGAGGTTGCCGGCTATCGTGGCGATTCGTCGACGACCCTGGGCTACAAGGTGGCTGACCGCCAGGGCGCCGCCCTGTCGGTTGTCGGTGTCGACGCAACTGGCCGCCACGTCCTCGTATGGCCGGCCCTGGATGACCATGGGAATACGATGCTCGCGGAGGCGTTTCGGCAGAGGGTTGTGCTGGTGAGGGCCGACCAGTATCGCTCCGTCCACGTGCTTGCCGGTCAGATACGTCGCGGCCAGTTCCATCTCCGGGTCGGACTGCGGCTCCAGCATCACCGACAGGATCGATAGCTCGGCCAGGGCGGAGCGGATGCCCTTGATCAGCGTTGAGAAGTACGGGTCCCCAAACAGGTTGGTCGTCGACTCGGTGATGACGACCCCGATGGCGGAACCGGCCGGCGACGGGTCGAGGCGAGTCAGGCCCGGCACGTAGTCCAGGTTTTCGAGCGCTCGCTGCACGGCCCGTCCCGAAGCTGGGTTCACGTGTGAGATTCCTCTGACGACTCGCGATGGCGCGGCCCTCGATAGGCTGGCGACTCGGGCGACCTCTTCGAGGGTGACAGGTCGCGAACTCGGGGGTCGGGGTGGCGACTCCGACATGTCCATTCTCCGGGCGGGACTGAACTGGTCTCACGTGGAGCTCACTGTGGTTATCGGCCTGCCTGATCGCGGGGACGAATCGCGAGGTGCGCGATCGAGCTGGTCTGACAAGCGACCGTTGCCGAGCTCGGCCTGACCGCACGCACGGCATTCGGCGCCGTATCGCGTCGAGTTCGTGGCCGCACTGCGCGCAATGGCCTTGCCCGGCCATGATCCGCTTGGCGCCACAGAACTGACAGAACCCCCGCGGCGGGTCCGAATGGTCAGCGATGGGTCCACCTCTGCGGATGTCGCGATGACTCCAGGCCCGAGGCGGTTCGCCGATCTCACCAGCCGACAGCGGCGGCAGATTGGGGCCGAATGCCAGCAGTCGGACTGATTGGACGCCCCGAGCCCGGAGCCTAATGAGGTCCTGACTTCGGCCTATCGACTTGTGTCGTCACCTCTCCCAGTCGGCCCGCGGATCGACGTCGTGCGACGGAAGCGAGGCTGGTGGCGCTGCCACGCTCACTTCGACATGCCCGTGGCGTAGGAGTTGATCGAGGCGGCGGTCGGCTCTCCACCATAGATCTTCCAAGGCGGCTTGCCCAGTTTGCCGGAAGGGGAGAGGGTGCTACTGCAGGACATGGCGTAGCCGTATATGCCCTTGGTCTGCACCGTCGCGCCCGTGTCGGTCCGGATCACGGTGACCGTGACGTACTTCCTGTACAGCAAGACCTCGCCAAGGACGCCAGCAGAGTTGTAGTACCTGCCGCAGTCGGCAGTCTGGCTGGACTTGCTGGCCGAAACGCAGGCAACCAGTTGGATCATGGCGCCGGTCCACGTGCCGTTGGACCAGTTAGCGTTCACGCCAATCCCCCCGTATAGGGCCTTCTTCGCACCATCGATGACCACCAGGGGGTGCCCGGCCGTCCCACCGTAGGGAGCGGTTCCGGGGACGGGCTGGCCGGAACAAGCAGTCGCCAGAGCGGCAACGGTCACCGGCGCGGCCGTCGGTGTCGGTACGGGCGTAGCGGTTGGAGTGGCCGTTGGAGTGGCCGTTGGAGTGGCCGTTGGAGTGGCCGTTGGAGTGGCCGTTGCGGTAGGAACGGAGGCCACGTTCGCGGGGCTCGAGAGATGGATCTGGTACCAGCCGAGCCCGGCGACGATGACGGCCACTACCAAGACGGCCAGGATGATGAGCGGCCAGGGGTTCGTCCTGCGCGCTGGTGCCGCAGCGAACGGTGCACTGGCCCCGGTCGGCGCCGCTGGCGCGCCGCACACGGGGCAGTACACAACCCCGGGCACGAGTCTGGAGCCACACCTGGAGCAGAAGAGCGCGTCCATCCCGTCGACCCCCTTTGACTTGTACGAACGGACGCCTGTGTACTTTAGCGTGCGACCGCGGTCGGTTACTAGGCCTAATCGCAGAGGGGTAGAGAATCGGTCTTTAATGCGGGAATGGCAATTGGCTCTCCCGGGCGTCGCCGCTCTCTGTCCGTCATAGCCATCGGCGGAGCCCGGCCGCCCAACTGAGGCTGAGTTTGGCGGTAGACATGGCGAGCGGCGTCGGTTCTGGCGGGGCGCCGGAGCTGAGGCCGCCGGTTGGGGTACCGGCTGGACGGGGGCAGTCCACGAGGGCGCTCGTGTCGCGTTCAAGGCCTACCCACCGACCGGACCCAACCTCGCGCCAGCGGGGGTTAGGCGCCGCAACTGAGGCAGCGAGCCGCGCCCCGGCTCAGGCTCTCACTCATGGGCCGCTCCCTCAACTCCGCCGCTGTGGCTGGGGCGGCAGCGGTTTCAGCCTGAACGAGTGCCCGCCTGATGAGCAGGCGCGCATCGATTATCCCAGGCTTGCGGCGGCCAGGCCTCCTACCGCGGCAGGGTCACGACGCTTCCGTCGGGCGAGGTAACCGTGCCGGTCCCGCCTGTGTACACATAGCCTTGGCCCTGGACCACAGTGAACTGCAGCGGGTCGCTCGCGTCGCTGGCGAAGGTATACCCGGCATAGGTCAGGGTGCCGATCCAAGTGCTCTTCGCGCCGTAGCAGAACACGACGAATTGGCTGTTGATCATGGGAATGTCGCCGCTGACCACGAGCCCTGTGCCAGAGACCCCGGTGATCTGGACATCCCCGTCGCAGCTATCCGAGACGGCGGGGACGAAGGTGGGATCATTGATTACGAACGGCTGTGGACTTGGCGTAGGAGTTGGCGCAGGAGTTGGCGTGGGAGTGGGGGTCGCGCCGGCGGTCGGCGTGGCAAGAGCGATGGCGGAGGACACAAACGTGGCATGGGGGCCACCGGCCGAGGAGAGGAGCACCGCGCCCACGATGATCACTACGACGAGGCCGATGAGGCCCAGCCCCACGATGATGGGCGTCGAGTTGCGGCGGGCGGGGATCGGTGCGTAGCCAAAACCGGGGGGATACCCGGGAACCGAACCGTAGCCTTGGGGCGGCTGGGCGGTTGGAGGCTGACCGTAGCCCGGGGGTTGGCCGTAGCCATGCAGCGGCGAGTAGCCCGGAGCGGGCGCGGGTGGCATCGGCGGCGCCGGGGGCGGAGCGTACGCGGCCGGAGGCGTTGCGGCGGCGTCGCCACGAGCGGTGGCGGCCCATGGCGGGGGAGCGGTTGAGGCTGTGGAGGACGCTGGCGGAGGCAGGGTGGGTGCGAAAGGAGGCGCGAGAACCTCAGCTGGAGCCATCCGCTGCTCGGGGGTCGGCGAGGCCACGGACGCCGGGGCTGGGGCTGCCGGTATCGCCGCCGCGAGGGCCACTGGGGCCAACGGTGCCGCGGCCGAAGCGGAACCGAGGGCGAGCTCCGACGGCTGGTAGAGCTTCCGGCCGCACTGCGCGCAATGGCCTTGCCCGGCCATGATCCGCTTCGCGCCGCAGAACTCACAGAACCCCAGTGAGGCACCCGAATGGTCAGTCATGGGTCCCACCGCAATGCCGTTTCCGGGGACGAGATGGGTTGGCGCCTGGGCGGGGGGCGCGACAGCGAGTGCCGGTGCGGCCGACTGTGGGAGCGTGGCCGAATGCGCGGCCGCGGCTACCGGTCCTGAGCCCGCGGTGGTCGTTCGCTGCTGCCGCCCGAATGGAGCGACGCATAGCAACGCGCCGAGCACGATTCCGATCGCCGCCGCCAGGCCCAGGTACAGACCGACGGCCGGATTCACTGTTGCATCGGGGTAGTCAACGTACGCGTTGCCGGGCGCTGGATGCAAAGGCGCGACGAGAGCCACGACCACCAACCCCACAGCCAGCACACCGAAACCCAACAGGACGAGATCGGTGGCCGCCGGAAGCATGAACGCCCGGGTAAGCCTTCCTGCGGCTGCGCCGAGCCCCGCCAGTGACGCGGCCACCAGCAGCAAACAGGGAAAGCCCAGCGCGGCCATTCCTGACCAGTCTCCCGACGGGCTGTACGGCGTTCCACCTGTAGGGGTGATGACGATGCCGCCCTCTATCCAGGTGAACCAGGGAATGAACAGAACGGCTAGCAGCACGACGCTCGAGCCGGCCGCTGCAAACGTACCCAGCCGGATTCGGTTGTGGTCGGGGGCGGGACTTGGGGACGCCGGTCCCGCGGTCGGGGCCGGCCCTGCTGGGGCCACTGGCTCCGGGATTGGCGTCGCCGGGGCGGGTACCTGCGCGGCAGGAGGGTACCAGGCGGGCTGCGCCGGGGCGGGTACCTGCGCGGCAGGAGGGTACCAG
>PMXQ01000035.1 GCA_003171065.1 Chloroflexota bacterium | reverse complement strand
TCCACAGGAAACGTTACGGCGCTCGTGACCGGGCGCCTCTTGTCTGGCTGTTGTCATCGAGCCTAGATTCTCGGGCAGGCGGCCGCCCTTTTGCCAGGGGTAGTCGTCTCCTCGTAGCCCCCGCCTCCTTCCCGCTCGGGTGGCGAGGGGCTAGCTCTGCGCCCTGATCCGGCTCGCCGCGGGCCTACTCGTCCTCTCGCGGAACCGCCAGTCGGGTGGCTGCCGCCTGTTCCGACGCCCGAACGTGTAGCAGGCGGGGTACGGCCTCGCGGCGGCGATGCTCGGTGAGCAGGATGAACCGCACGATGCGCTCCTGGTCGACGGCGGTGATGCGCGTGAACTTGACCGCCGCCTCGGTGCGGTCGAGCCCACCGTCCCGGCCGGGCTCTCCTTCATCCGCTGCTCGAACTCTCACCACGACGCCAAGCATCTTGACCCCGTCTCCGCCAAAGAGGGGTAGCGTCAGTTCCAGCTCTTCATCGACGTTCACGGGAGTGTCGCACTCGAAGAGCAGCCCTCCCGCGCTGACGTTGACCGTCGTGCCACCTGCTACCGGGCCGCGCGGCTCCCGTGTGGCCGGGTCGAGGCGACGGAAGTGGATCGGCCAGTCAAACTGGTAGCGAACGTGAGCTCGACGTTGGACCCGTTCGAGCGCGCCGGGCCAGACGACCGCGAAGACGCGCATCTTGCTGCCATCGAGTGGTCTGAGGAACCGCGACTGGCTCGCCAGGGCAGCGTCGTCGCGGGAGACCGTGAGTCGGACCGTCTGGTCAGCCGCCATCGTCTCCAGGCGTCCATCTGGCGACGCGAGACCGAGCCACAGTTCGGTCGGGCAGATCCTGACGACCACCGCCCGGAACGAAACGGGACGACCATCGATGTCAGCTTCGACGAGCACCCGGTCCAGGAGCGCGAGCTCGCCCTCAAGCGTGTGTCCGTCCGTCATCGATCCATACCCGGGCGGGCCGTCCGGGTCGGCCGGGCCCGGGGCACGCCCAAGGTGCAGTCCGACCCAATTGCACGAGACGACCAATCAATCGAGGAGTCGGCCGGAATGCCGCATCGATGTAGGCGATTGTTGATGCAGGCGATTGGTGGCCGCCTCGCAGATTCGCTCTCGACGGGGGCTGTGATCCAACCCTACCTTCACCAGGCGGTGGATCTCCAACTCGCCTGCCTCCTGCCCGGCTGCAGCCTGATCTCGCACTCGTGATAGCGGGACGACGATTGGGATGATGACCACTCCGACCCCAACCAGCGAGCCCCGATCCGCCGACAGGGCCGCAGGACGAGACCGTTGGCCGCGGCGAGAACCGGCAGCAGCCGGTCCCCCGTACCCTGGACGCGCTCATTGAGCACAGCGGCCTTCGCAGCGGGATCCCAGGGCAATGGGATCCGGGAGACAACAACATGCGTCCCAGCTCACGTCGAACATCTCTCACCGGCCTCGCCATCGGCCTGGCTTTCCTGGCAGCCGCGTGCTCATCGGCCGCTGCAACCCCGGCGCCCAGCGTCGGAGGGGTGATGGCCACGCCCACTACGGCCGGCCCGGCCGGGGCCACGTCCCTGACCATCGGTTCTGCCAACGACCCAACGCTCGGCACCTACCTCACCGGCCAGAATGGCATGACGCTCTACATCCTTACGACGGACACGTCCGACACCAGCACTTGCAGCGGCACGTGCGCCACCAACTGGCCGCCGCTCTCCATCGCCGCCGGCGCGACGATAACGGGACCGACCGGGGCCACGCTGACGTTCGCCACGATCACGCGCGCCGACGGGACGGTCCAGGTCACCTATAGCCACATGCCCCTCTACTACTACGCCGGCGACTCGGTGGCTGGCGACACGAAGGGCGAGGGCAAGAACAACACCTGGTTCGTGGCCCCGCTCAGCGGATCCGTCGGGACGACGAGCCCAGCTGCGAGCCCATCTGCGAGTGCCGCCGCTAGCCCAGCTGCGAGCCCATCTGCGAGCACCGCCGCGAGCGCGTCCTCAGGCGGCTACTAGCGCGGGCAGGCCTCCGGCCAGGGAGCCAGATTAATTGCAACTCGCTACGCTCGTCCGGACATGTCAGCGGACGATCGATAAGGCTCCCTCGGCTCGCAAACTGGCTTGCGCTCTCCGGCTCGAATCTTCTCGTTTCGCCGTTCGCACCATCGGGCGATAGGGTCGCGTCGGCGACGCGACTCCGGACGACGAGCCGCCCCGGCCCTAAGCCCCATTCGACTATCCCAGCTCGGCCAGCAGATCCGCGGCTGTCGTGCCCGCCGTGACCCGTAGGCGCGGCACTTCGAAGCGATCGGCCCACGTCTCGTAGGCCTCGATCTTTTCGCTCGTGCGAGGGGCGGGGCTCGCGCCGGGCTTTGGCGCCGCTGCGGGCATCTCGATTGCCAGAGGCCCCTCCAGCACCGCGATCCGAAGCTCCCCGCATGCCTCGACTGCGGCGGCGGCATGGGCGTTCACGCTGCCATAGGGATAGGCCAGGGACTCGGGCCAGACGCCCGTGACCTGGGCGATCCGTGCGGCCGCGGCATCGATCTCGTAGGTCAGGCTCGCGCCTTTTCGAGCGGCGAGCCGGTAGTGATCCATGGTGTGGTCGCCGATCTCGTCACCGGCGGCGACGAGGGCCTGGAGCTGGGCGGAGCTCAGGAAGTCCGGCCGATCGATACGGCCGGCGATGACGAAGTACGTCGCCACGAAGCCGTGGCTCTGGAGGATTGGCAGGGCATAGGTGTAGCCGTCGTCCCAGCCGTCGTCGATGGTGATCACGATGGTCCGCGCCGGCGGCTTGATGTGGGCCTGCAGATCGTTCGCGAGTGTCGCCATCGTGATGGTGTGCCAGCCTGCCGCCACCAGGCCGCTGAGTTGAGCGACGAACGCCGCCGGCGGCACTACCAGCCCGCGATCCGAGTTGCCGGCATCGGCAATGGGCACGATCCGGTGGTACATGAGTATCGGCACGTGCAGCGTGAACGAGCTGGCCTTGCCGCTCGCCGGGGCCGTCACCGCGATGGCGCTCGGGACCGCAGCCGGGTTGCAGCTGTCCACCAGAGGAAGACTGCCAGCGAAAGGCGGCGGGGTGGCGGGCGGCGGGGGGACTTCGGGGCTCGAGGACGGGTTGCTGATCGGGCCTGCGGTCGGGCTCGGGCTGGCGACGATCGGCAACGGCGGGTTGGCCGTGGCCGGAGGCGGCGAGGGTGTCCGGCCGCCCGGGTTCGCGGTGCCACAGGCAGCGGCGACCACCAGCACGACCAATCCCCAACCGGCGGCGGTGACCAGGCGATGCCTGCGCAGGCGGTTCATGTTCAAGTCCTTCTCGTCGCGGCCAGTACACGATCCTCGGGCCGACCCGGGAGCCGACGAGTCTCGCGCCGCCCGAGCCAGGACCGGCCGGACCAAGGCCCGCAACTTGATGGACGGATTCTCTCACGTCGGCGGCCGGCCCAGCTCGGCCCGACGATCCGCCCTGCAGGACATGTCGGTTCTAGGTCCTCAGCGACATCCAGCCTCGCCCGCAGGCACCGAGCAGGCCGACGAGGACGGACAGGTGGCCCGAGAGAGCGACCGCGTCGAACGATCAGGCTCCGGCACCACCGTTCCCGGCGACCGCCGGGGAATCCAGCGTTGCGCGGACTGCATCCAGCAGGGCGGCCACGCTGAATGGCTTGGGCAGGAACCTGGCCCCGGCCGGGAGGTCGCGTCCACTGACCCCACCGGCAAGATGGCCCGAGATGAAGAGCATCCGCGGCGGCCGAACACTGCCCGCCAGCTCTGCCGCGAAGGCGACTCCGGACAACCCTGGCATCGTGACGTCCGACAGGAGCAGATCCACTCTGCCCTCGTTGGCGGACCACAGCGTGCGCGCCTCCGACGCGTTTGCAGCGCAGAGAACGCGGTAACCATGCTGGGTCAGGACTCGCTCCGCCAGCTTGCGGATGGCATCCTCGTCCTCCACGAGGAGCACCGTCTCGCAACCGTGGATGGGCGGCGCGGCTGCCGTCGCCGTAGCACCTTCGATATCGCCGGAGGCAGGAAACATCAGGCAGAACCGGGCGCCGCGGCCTGGCTCGGACTCGACCGTGATGTCGCCAGACGCGCTGCGAACGATCCCGTACACGATCGACAGGCCGAGCCCCGTGCCCTGGCCGGTCTCCTTGGTGGTGAAGAACGGCTCGAAGATCCTGTCTCGAATCTCGGGGCGGATTCCCAGACCCGTGTCACTGACTGAAACGAAGGTGAGGGTCTGAGCGGCGCTGGGCCGCGAGGCCCAGGGGTCCGGCTCCGAAGCGGATGGGGTCGATGAAATCCCTGGCGCAGCCAATTGCTTACCCGTCTCGATCGTCAGGGAGCCGCCCTCGGGCATCGCGTCTCGGCCGTTGACGCAGAGATTCACGATCGCCTGCTCGAGCTGGGTCGGGTCGATCAGGATGTTGCCCGCCTCCGGCCGCAGAACCGTCGACAGCTGAATCGTCGGGCCGAGCAGGTGCCTGATCATCGGGATCGCCTGCTCGACGCACGCATTCGCGTCCACGACCCGGGCGTTGGCCCGAGTAGGTTGGCTGAACGTGAGCAGCTGCCGGGTCAGCTCGGAGGCGCGGTCCGCGGCTCGAACGATCTCCTCGAGGTCGGCCGCCAGCTCGGCGTTGCCAGGTTCGGCGGCCCCGGCCAGCTCGGCGTAGCCGTGGATGGCCTGAAGCAGGTTGTTGAAGTCGTGGGCGATGGCCCCCGACAGCTGGCCGAGCGTCTCCATTTTCTGGGCCTGGCGTAGCTGGTCGGCGCGGACCTGGAGTTCCTCGATAAGCAGCGCGACCTTCAGGGCGGCGCTTATCCGTGCGCGCAGGGCTTCATAGGTCGATGCTTCCGCGGGCCCCATTTCGAAGACGGCGTAGCCCAGTGGATCGTTCTTGAAGAAGAGTGGGTCCACGACCATTGCGTAGGGGCGGTCGACTGGCAGCAGCCCATCCGGCATGGAGATCCCCTCGACCTTGGCGTCGCGGAGCCCCTCAATGACCGCCGGGTCTCGCCCCGGATCGTAGGCGAAGGCCACGCGCGCACCGGCCGAGGAGATGTCTGCATCCAGCACGAGGTAGGCGCTCGGAACGCCGAGTCGCGGCAGGCACTCGCGAAGCGCTTTGCCGAGCGACTCGAGATCGAATGCCGCACTCAGTATCTCGGTCGCATCGGAGAGCGTTTGCGTGCGGCGCTCGATCGTCAGGCGATGCTGGGCCTGGGTGTCCTCGAGGGCCTCGCCCACCAGGGCCCGCGCTTCTTCCAGCAGATCCTCGGCCCGCGAGCACATGATAGGGTCCGAGGCGAGGCAGGGCATCAGCTCGCGGTGCAACGCCGACAGCGCCGGCTGCCAGTGGCTGCCCGTGGCACCAGGGCGCATCGTCTCATTGAGCAGCGTGTTGACCCGTTCGGCAAAGCCGGCGGGAGCGCCTCGCAACTCGGCGATGAGGGCATCGAGCAGGCTTTCCTCCCACCCTTCCGGAATCCCATCGAGCAGGGCGCTCAGGGGCTCCCGCATCGCCTCCAGGATCTGGGAGCGGCGGAGCCGCAGCGCGTCGTCGACGGTGAGCTCGGTCCCGGGACGAGTCAGTGGAGGCGTGAGGTTGCTCGTGACGGAGACGCGGCGTGCGTCCGAGTAGCAGCCGCAGCTGCGCCGAACGACGAGCTCGGCGGGGAGCACGAGGACGTCGTCCACTTTCTCTCCGCGAATGCGCCGCAGCAGGACCTCGATGGCCAGCCTGCCCATCTGCCGAAGTGGCTGCCGGATGGTGGTGAGGGGCGGGGTACAGTAGCGGGCCTCGCTGATGTCGTCGAAGCCGATGATGGCCACGTCCCGCGGCACCCGGAGGTTGCGAACGCGCAGCGCGTCGATTGCCCCGAGTGCCATCTGGTCGCTGGCGGCGACGATCGCGTCGAAGGTCACGCCCCGCTCGTCGAGCAGGACGCGCACGGCATTCACCCCGCTGTCGTACTCGAAGTCTCCGGGCACCACTAACGAATCGGGCGGCGTGAGCCCAGAGCCGGCCAGCACCTCGCCGTACGTGCGCAGGCGATCGCGCGCGTCGTAGTTTCCCTCCGGGCCGCTGACGAACGCAATTCGCCGGTATTGGTGGTCCTCCACCAGGTGCCGGATCCCCTCTCGCAGGGCCTGCTCGCCGTCGACGATGATGCCGGTCGCTCCCTCGATCGCGCCGGCGAGGCTGCACATGGGCCGCGGACGGTAGCGCTTACAGTAGCGGCCGAGATCGTCCAGCGTCAGATAGGTACTGAGGTTCCCCGCCTGGATGACGAGCCCGTCGATGTCGCCGGAACCGGCGAGGTCGTAGGCGACGTTGTGCCGCTCGCCGAAGCGGAACGGCGCCCGCCGCGTGCGATGACTGGTAAAGAAGATGAGATTGACGCCGGATTCGCGCGCGGCCTCCACCAGACCACCGACGACGGCGCTCTGGTACTCGCCTTCCAACCAGTCCGTCAGGACGCCGAACGTCGGGGCGCGAGTCAACGGCTGTGATGCACGAGGCACTACCACCTCAGCGGGCCCTCAACCATCTTGTTCTTTGGCGCCGTTGGGTGAGCTCGGCCAGGTCGAGCGCCCGGCCCAGACCGTCAGAAGCCCGGAGGGACGGAGCGCCACCGGAGTCAAGCCCAGTAGCCGCACCAGAGGCTCGCGCGAACCGGGCGAGCCGTCTTGCGACTGAACCACAGCCGCGATTGGCTTCACGGAACCCCGCTGCTCTTTCATCAGTACAACCCGTGCTCACAACGGTACTTGGCGCGCTGACGGTGCATATGGGCCACTTGGGTAGCCTTCGAGCGTCCCCCGGCCCAGCACTTGGAGTCTCCGGTTCGCGCAGGCCGAAGGTCACGGACGTTCTTCCGCCCAACTCAAAGGCGTCGCTCCAAGTTGCAGCCTCGGCTACGTCGTGGTGGCTCGTTCGCGACGCAGGGCGTCGGCGACCGCGAACCCGATGATGCTCGGCATGACAATGAGCCCGCCGAACTCCACGCCGAGGAAGCAAACGAGGAGCAGCGAGAGATCGACCGCCACCGCGGCCCACCCAACGAGCATCGAGATCCCGCGGGCAGTGGCTATGACGCCCAGCCAGAAGAGGGCATATGCGAGGGACGGCACTCCTGGGTTCAGCGCGATGACACCGAGGGCCGCAATGAGCATCAGCCACGCGACGACAAGCACGCCTCGACTTGCCGACCGTATCACTAGCGAGTCCTCCTGCGCGAAGCTCGTCGCCCGTAGCGTAGGCGACGGGGGCATCCAGCGCAGTCTCGGGCCGGCGGGCGGGACTCGACGTGATCCGGTAGTCGACGTTCCGAACGCCATGCTCAGGTCATCGTGTCAGGGCTTCTACGATCCGGCTCTACACGACGATCCGGCCTGTGGGACCCGCAGGTTCAATCCTCTCGCCTCGACCATTCCCGTCATTTGTTGCATCGGAGATGATCCAGCCTGGCGGGGTCTCCGCCATGGTCCGCGGGCCCTTGGGTAGCAGCTCGGTCGCTGCCAGGGCGTGGCCGCCCGCTTCGACCCCGAGCCTGGGCTCACCGTCCAACTGGAACGAGATCAAGCGCACGTATGCCTCCTAGTGGGCTCGTGACCGAGCTCGCAGAAATGTCCCGTTGCGCCACTACCTGACGATCCTTGAGCCGGCGCCCTTTAGCTGGGCTTCCACCTCCGCCAGGGTCGCAAAGTTGAAGTCGTCCCACGAGGCCTGCTTCAAGGCGCTGAACGCGTTCCCATACCGGACCCCCTTCCCAACGTCGCCGGTGAGCAGCCCGTACAGGAAGCCGGCGGCATACGAATCCCCGCCGCCGACTCGATCGACAAGCTCGAGGTCGTAGACGCGGTCGTCGATGATCGCGCCATCCGCATAGGCGATGGCCGTCCACGTGTTGCGGAGAACCGAGAGGTCACCTCGAATGGTGATAGTGACGACTTTGAAGCCGAAACGGTCCGCCAGACTGCGCGCCACCTCACGGTAGTCGGTGCCACTGATGCCGAATACGACCTCGGCGTCCTCTTCGGTCGTGATCAGCACGTCGACGAGGTCCATGAGCGGCTCCTGGACCGCTCTCGCCTTCTCCGGGCTCCACAGCTTCTTCCGGTAGTTGAGGTCGTAGCTGGTGAGCAGCCCGGCGCCACGCGCGGCGGCGAGGCTCATCCCCACCTGTTCGGCGGTCGGCTCGCCGAGCGCCGTCGTGATGCCTGTCGTGTGATAGGCGCGAGCGCCGTCGAAGATAGCCGGCCAGTCGAACGTCGCGCCCCGCAGCGTGCAGAACGACGAGGCCGCGCGATCGTAGAGAACGCTGCTGGCACGCGGCGAGGCGCCGTATTCGACGTAGAAGATGCCCAGTCGACCGCCCTCGTCCCAGACGACATGTGAGGTGTCCACGCCGAACTCACGGGCCCGATTGCGCACTCTTCGCCCGAGCGGGTTCGAGGGCAAGGAGGAGACCCACGAGCTCGTGAGCCCCAGCCGGCTGACGCCGGAGGCGACGTTGAGCTCGGCACCTCCCACTGTCATCTCGAGCGTCCCCGTCTGCTCGAGCCGTCGATTTGAGGGTGGAGCGAGGCGGATCATGCCTTCGCCAAATGTCACGACGTCGCTCATCTCGAAGCCTCTTCTCCGTTCTCGCTGGCTCGCTCCGGGGCGAACCGCCGGCGCGAAGTCTGGCTTTTCGCTACCGGGCGGCTGCCAGAGCGGCCACCACCGCGGTCGCGCGCTCCCGGATGACGGCAGGGTCGCCTCCTCCTGTCAGCCAGCTCCCCATGCCGACCGCCAGGGCCCCGGCGGCGATGAATGCCGGCGCGTTCTCCACCGTCACCCCGCCAGTGGGAATGAGCGGTATCTGTGGGAGCGGGCCGTGGAGCTCGCGCAGGAATGTCGGACCGACAGCCGACGCCGGGAAGAGCTTCACTGCGCTGGCGCCCGCGCGCCAGGCGGCAAGTATCTCCGTAGGGGTGAACGCGCCGGGGAATGAAGGCACCTCCCGGCGAACCGCCCATTCGACGATCCGAACGTCGAAGTGAGGCATGACGACGAACCGTGCGCCGGCGTCGACGGCTGCCTGTGCCTGGGCCTCATCGAGCACCGTGCCCGCACCGACCAGCAGTTCGTCGGGCCCGAACCGTGCCGTGAGGGCCCCGATCGCCTCGAGCGCCGAGGCGCTGTTCATGGTGACCTCGAAGACGTGGATTCCGCCGGCCGCGAGAGCCTCGCCGATTGCGAGCACCGAGGCGGGATCCAGGTGTCGGCCGATGGCGATGATCCGCCCCTGCGCGATCGAAGACGGGATGGAAGGTCGGCGGACCGGGGCATCGGTCTGGTGACTGTTCATTGGCGTCGTTCTCCATGGTTCCCGCGGCGCTGGCGCAACTCACCCGTCGCCGGGGAGGCGGTTCCAGCCGGGACGCCGACGGGCACCGATCCGGCGAAGGAGCCGAGCCGGTGCCCGAATGCGGGGCGGGACGGGCCAACTTAGCCCAATCCCCTTGACGAAGCTCGGATGGCGGGTGCCGCAGCGGCCCCCGCCATCCGAGGCGTTTCGG
Organism: Chloroflexota bacterium; assembly: GCA_003171065.1. Classification (GTDB taxonomy): domain Bacteria; phylum Chloroflexota; class Limnocylindria; order Limnocylindrales; family CSP1-4; genus Fen-1039. The sequence continues at coordinate 31,196 of PMXQ01000035.1, read as the reverse complement.
CGTCGGAAGACTAATACTAGAAGAGGCTGTTCGGGTCGTAGTACTTGACGGCGTTGTCCTTCGTGATCAACGGCGAGGGCAGGACGGTGTCATGGGCGGGGGTACCGCCGGCCAGGATCCCCATGAGCCGATCGAGCCCGGCGCGTCCGATCTGATCGGAGTTGTTCAGGCCCGTCGCCACGTAGTTCGTCCCGTCGAGGATCGCCTTGAGGGCTTCCTTCTGACCATCGACCGCCGCGACGATGATTGAGCTCGACTTGCCCGCGTCGGCGATTGCCGACTGAGCGCCGAGGCACATGGAGTCGTTCTCGCAGAAGACGGCCGTCAGGTCGGGGTTCGCGGCGAGGAGGTCTTCCATCGCCGTCTTGCCGTCGGCGGTGTCCCAGTTGCCCCAGCCGGAGTAGGCGACGACCTGGACGGCCGTTCCGTCGATCTTGCTGTGGAGGCCGCTGGTTCGATCGGAGCCGATACTGTTGTCAGCGGGGCCACCCCGTATGATGGCGAGCTTACCCTTGCCGCCCATTACCTGAAGGAGGTAGGCGCCGACCTCCTGTCCGATCGCATAGTTGTCCGGGCCAATCCAGCTCGTGTAATCCCCGCCCTTGAGCTTGCGGTCGACCATAACGATCGGGATACCCGCCTTGTTGAGGGCAGCGAGCGCTTCGGGCGCGGCCTCGATCGGTCCGCCGCTGATGACGATTCCGTTGATCCCCTTCGTGATCAGGTCTTCGATGTCTGACGTGAGCTTACCGACATCGCCGTTGGCGTTGGTGGCGAAGACCGTGACGTTCGAGTAGTTCTGCGCCTCGGCCTGGACTGCATTCGACATGCCAACGAAGTAGGCAGAGCCGAGGGTCAGGTTGGCCATGCCGATCTTGATCGCCTTGGCGCTACCGCTTGGCGCGGCTGTCGACCCGCTCGAACCACAGGCGGCCGCCACCAGGACGACGACCGTCAGCAATGACAGGACTCTTGCGCGCATGTGTCTCTCCTCGCGTTGGTTCACTCCCCCGGCCGGGAGCGGCGCTCCCGGACTCCTCTGTTCATCGGCGCATCGTCACCCCTCTTTTCGTCTGGCAAGCACGGCCAGCACGATCAGGGCGCCCATAAAGATCTGCTGGTAATACGCCTGCACGTTGTACATGTTGAGCAGGTTGCTGATCAGTCCGAGCAGGAGGACCCCGGCGAACGTCCCGCGGACACTACCGACGCCCCCACTGAGTGCGGCCCCGCCAATCACGCAGGCGGCAATGCCGTTGAGCTCGAACCCGGCGCCCATGCTTGGCTGGGCGATCCCCACCCGAGAGGTGAGGATGACCCCGGCAATGCCGGCGAAGAAGCCCGAGATGAGATAGACGAGCATCACGTGGGCTCGGACGTTGATGCCCGCCAGTCGAACCGCTTCCTCGTTGCCGCCGACGGCGTAGATGGCGCGACCCATCGTCGTCCGGCTGAGGAACAGGCTGACGACGAGGAAACAGCCGATCATGAAGATGGCGACGGTCGGGACCGGGCCAACGGACGAGGCGACGATCTCGCGGAACGACGACTCCGTGGGCGTGATCGGCGTCTCGGAAACGACGTAGACGAAGCCGCGGATGGCGGACATCGTGGCGAGCGTCGCCACGAACGGCGGGAGACGGAAGCCGGCGACGAGCACTCCGTTGACGCTCCCGGCGATCGTGGCAACGGCAACGGCCAGCGGAACGGCAAGCGGCCAGGGCAGCACGTTGAGGAGGCCGGCCCCGACGATGCCCGCCAGAGCCACGGTCGCGCCAACGGACAGGTCGATCCCACCGCTCAGGATGACGGTGAGCATGCCGAGGCTGATGAGACCATTGGTGACGATCTGGCGGAATAGGTTGCTGAGATTGCCCTCGCTCAGGAAGTCGGGCGAGCTCACCGCGGCGATCGTTGCCAGGACCACGAAGGCCACCGTCGGAAGGTAGCTCAGCCAGTGCGCCCGCCAGTCCGTGCGAACAGCACCCATCCGGCGACCGACGACGGACAGGGCACGGGCGGCGGGAGACGAAGGACTGTTCATGCCGCGGCCCCTTCGACGACTCCGGCGGCCACGGCAAGCAGCCGCTCCTCAGTTGCTCCACTGCGCGAGAACTCGCCGACGAGGCGACCGCCCCGCATGACCAGGATCCGATCGGACATTCCGAGGATTTCGGGCAGCTCCGACGAGACTAGGAGGATCGCCTTCCCGCGCTCGGCCAGCGAGGCGATGATCCGGTAGATCTCGGCCTTGGCGCCCACGTCGACGCCACGCGTCGGCTCGTCGAGCAGGAGGACCCGGGCGCCCCGGAGCAGCCACTTCCCGACGACGACCTTCTGCTGGTTCCCGCCCGACAGGCGCCGGACCATGGCGTTGATCGAGGGGGCACGGATGCCGACCTCGGCGATCTCGTCGGCGACGAGGGCGTGCTGCTGGCTCTGCGAGATCACCCCGAGCCGACTCATGCGCGGGAAGGCCGCGAGGCTCAGGTTGTCGCGGAGCGAGAGCTGGAGGACGAGACCGTCGCGAGCGCGATCTTCGCTCAACATCGCGATTCCCCGACTGAGCGCATCGCCAGGCGAACGTGGTCGGTAGGGCCGGCCATCGAGCGTCATCTGGCCGGTCGACGCATCAGCACCGAATATGGCCCTGACGACGTCCGTCCGACCGCTTCCTACGAGACCGAAGACGCCGAGGATCTCTCCGGGCGCGAGATCGAAGGACACGTCGCTGAAGACGCGCGACCGCGAGAGGTTCCGGACTTGCAGCACCGGCGCTCCGACCGACGCGTTTCGGGGCGGATAGATCTCCGCGAGATCCCGGCCGACCATCATTCGGACAAGACCGGGCTGATCTATCGAAGCGGAATCCACTGTCCCAACGAGACCGCCATCCTTGAGGACGGTAATTCGGCTCGCGATCTGGAAGACCTCATCGAGCCGGTGGGACACGTACAGCACCGTCGTCCCGGCGTCGCGGAGGGCGCGAACGGCATTGAACAGGCGGTCCAGGTCGCCCCCCGAGAGAACGGCCGACGGCTCGTCGAGGACAAGGATCCGTGGCCGCTCGAGCATCGCCTTGGCGATCTCGACCATCTGGCGCTGCGAGACGGGCAGCGACTTCACCGGCCGGCGCACGTCGGGGACGTCGAAGCCGAGCGAGTCCAGCGCGGCCGATGCCCGCCGGGCTGTCGCCTTCCAGTCGATCCACATTCCCCCGGCCCGCGACGGCAGCTGTCCGAGCAGGATGTTCTCGGCCACGGACAGGTGCGGAACGAGACTGAACTCCTGGTAGACGACGCGAATGCCTGCCTGACGAGCCGCGTGAGGCGAGGGCAGCTCTGTCTCGACGCCATCGATCTTGATCGTTCCCGCGCCGCGGGCCACGGCTCCGGCGAGAATCTTGATGAGCGTCGACTTGCCCGCCCCGTTCTCGCCGGCGATCGCGTGAATCTCGCCGGGTTGGACGACGAGATCTACACCGTGCAGGGCGACGGTCGCGTCGTACCGCTTGCCGATGCCGCGCATCTCCAGGCGCGGCACCGTGGCCACGGCAGCAGGGGCGTCCACCTGGCTCACCGGTCGGCTCGCTCGGCGATCGGCGCGAGGGGTCCGTCGCCGTGGGCGGCGAGGGCATTGTGGATGACGATAGCCTTCTGCTCGGTCATCTCGAGCAGGGTGTCGTGGATCGCTTCCCGACCCACGCCACTCATCTTGACGCCGCCGAAAGGCAGGGTCTCGGAGCGCAGGGCGGAGCCCCAGTTGATCATCACGCCGCCGGCCTCGAGGCGATACGCGACGTCGAGGGCGGTGGAGATGTCGCTCGTGAAAACCGCGGATTGGAGGCCGAATGGCGAGTCGTTGGCCATCGCAACCGCCTGGTCGACGGTGTCGAAGCTCACGAGCGGGACGACCGGACCGAAGGTCTCGTTGCGAAAGAGCGGGGTGTCGGTCCGCACGTCGGTCAGAACGGTCGGCTCCATGAACGACCCGCGCCGGCCACCGCCGGCCGCAAGATGCGCCCCGTCGGCGACCGCGCGCTCGACCAGCTCGCAGACTTCGATCGCCGCCTGCTCGCTGATGAGCGGGCCAACATCGGTCGTCTCGAGGAGTTGGTCTCCCACCTCGAGGCGTGCGCACCAGTCGGTCAGCCGGCGAGCCATCTCATCGCGCACCGACGCATGGACGAACACGCGCTTGACCGAGCAGCAGATCTGGCCATTGCCACGAGCGAGGCGGCCGAGCACGATCGCCTCGGCAGCCTTCTCGAGGTCGGCATCGGCACAGACGATCGTCGCGTCGTTCCCGCCGAGCTCGGCGTACACGCGCTTCATCTGGCCGGCGGCGAGCCGGGTGAGGGAAATCCCCGTCTCGACCGAGCCGGTAACGGTGATGACCTGGATGCCCTCGAGCTGGGCGAGAAGCGAGCCGATCATCTCACCCGGGCCGGTAAGCATCTGGTGGGCGTTTCGCGGCAGGCCCTCTTCCTCGAGGAGCTTTGCGATCCGGAGCAGGGTCAGCGGGCAGGGGCTCGGTGGCTTGCTGATCAGGGCGTTGCCGCCGGCGAGGGCGGCCGCAGCTTTGTGGGACCACAGCTCGGCCGGGTAGTTGAAGGGCACGATCGCGGCAACGACGCCGATCGGCTGGCGGATGGTGAACGCTACGTGTCGCTCCATACCCGGAACGGCATCCATCGGGACGACCCGCCCGAAGAGCCGTTTCGCCTCTTCACCGAAACCCCGGAAGATCCGTGCGGTCGCGGCGATCTCCTCGCGGGTCTGGCGAATCGGCTTGCCGTTCTCGCTGGCGAGGAGCCAAGAGAGGGCGGGCAGCTCGCTCTCGATGCGACAGGCAGTCGAGATCAGGATCCGCGCCCGCTCATGAGCCGGAAGGCCCCGCATGGCCGCTTTCCCGAGCTGCGCCGCCTCAACCGCCCGGCGAACGTCTGCCTCGGTCGCCAGCGGGACCTGGTCAATCGTCTCGCCCGTTCCCGGATTCAGGACGGGTCGCCAACGACCATCAGACGAGTCGACCCAGGCTCCGGCGATAAGCATTCGCTGCATCGACGACCACGCTCTTTCTGCAAACGGCGGGAAGCCGAAGGGGGTCAACGACGCGGGGCGCCCTCGTCTGCCTGTGACACGTCGGTCGGCTCCCATACCAGATGTCGGAACGACGCGTCAGATAATGGAACAGTGGTGGTCGTCTGTCAAGGATTCAGCAGGGTTCATGTGAGTGGATGTAACGCCGTTGCAGAATATGATATGTTTCCGGAGTGACCGAAAACGGAGCCGTCAGCACGACCGCCCTCAAAGCGCTCCGCGTCGTCGAGGCAGTAGCCGCCAAACCCGGCCTGTCGACCCTCGGCGACATCGCGCTGCGGGCGGGCCTGGACAAGAGTGCCACGCACCGTATGCTCGCCACACTTGTCGTGGCCGGGTACGTGTTTCAGGACGAGGCGTCGCGTCGTTACGGCATCAGCTATCACGTCGTCTCGCTCAGTCGCAACCTGCTGGCCAACAACGAGGTCTCCCGTCTCACCCGTGCGGCGCTTGAGCGGCTGGCGACCGAGACCGGCGAATCGATCGACGTGTCAATTCTCGACGGACACGAGACCGTGGTGATCCAGCGGGTCGAGGGCAGCCAGCTCGTGGGGGTCGACTTCAGCGTCGGTGACCGCAGTCCGCTCCACTGCACCTCGATCGGCAAGGCCGTCCTCGCCTGGCAGCCCGAAGCGTTCATCGAGCAGGTGCTGAGCGGGCCGCTCGAACGGCACGCGTCCCGCACGATCGTCGACCCGGCGGCGCTCCGAGCCGAGCTCGAGGTCATCGGCCAGCGCGGCTACGCCATCGACGATCACGAGCTGTCTGACCACATGCGGTGCATTGCCGCGCCCATCTTCGAGCGCGATGCCCGGGTCCGGATGGGCATCAGCATCTCCGGCCCGGACAACCGATTCACTTTCGAGTACCTCGATGCGCTGCGACCAGCGCTCGTCGCTGCGACCGAGAGCCTATCGACGCAGCTGGGCGGAGTGCCGCACGCCCCGGAAACGATCTGACCGGCCGCCCTCCGCGCATCGAACCCGGGGCGCGCCCGGGACCTGCCTTCACCGTGTCGGTGCGTCCGGTAGTGGACGAAGCCGCCGCTCCCGAGCAGGATCCCCTGGATCGGCCGGAGAGGCTTCTGCCGCCTCGTATCCCGGCCTGGCTCGCAGTGGGGTGCGAGTGGATGCTGCTGGAAGTCAGCGAGGAGGCGATCTCGATGCCTCGTGTCACATCGATACGCTGAGATGCTCGGTTCGCTGGTTCGCGAGTCGACTCGCCTCGCGAGCATCAGGCCTCGGAGGTGGCGGACGAGGCCTCCCGGGCGTCATGGGTCGCGGCGATCGCGACCGTGTTCGTCGGCTCGTCGTAGAGGTAGACGATCAGCATCCAGGGCCAGGGACCGAGGATCACCCGAAAGTCGCGCCAGCGCCCGGTGAGACGCTTGCCGATCTGAGGGAACGAGGCCAGAGGCGCGATCGAGGCCCGGACTCGGGATACCGCGTCGGCGGGCAGGCTGGGTGTCAGGATCAGCTGGGCCAGGTCCGTTCGCGCACGTTGCGCGACGACGACCTTCGCCATCGACTAGAGCTGGTCGAGCGGGACGACGCGATTGGCCTTCACGTCGGCGAGGCCTTCCTGGGTCCGCTCCCATGCTCCCGGGATCGCGTCGAGGATCGCCGTGATGGTCGTCGCTTCGGTGTCGACCTGGTCGATCGCGGTTGAGAGGAGCGAGCGGGCGATCGTGCCTGGCTGAACGTACATCCGGGCCGCCATCTGGTTGAGCCTCGCGGCGTGCTCGTCGTCGAGCACGACGTTGATACGCTTACCCTGTTCGCGGGCCACCGCCGGCCTCCTTCACGAAACTGCACAGATCGTGTAAAGGAGTGTAGGCGTCTGACGGCGCGAAATCAAACCGGGCCGACCGCAGTGGGCCCGGGGCGATCCGCCTGCTCTAGGCTGAGGGGGTGACAATCCCCGTACGGGTAGGCCGAGCCTACCTGACTGGTCGGGGCGAGAGGAGTAGAGGCGAGACTTTCCAACTGATCTACTCGATCGAGACTGGCGCGTCCACCGAACTGCGCGAAGTTGGATAGGCCATCGTCCAGAGGACTAGAGCCGACACTTTACGGGCTTATCCGCGATCCATGGTCACGGGTGTCGGCCGTCGCGGAGCAATCCTGAGTGGTCTGAGCGGTTTCAAGACACGATAATTGAACCTTCTCGGACATAGAGCAGTCTTGATAGACCGCAAACGCGGACGGCAATCCGCCTAGGCTCCGTAGCGAGGAACAGTTGAGCTTGGATCAGACTCCAGAGGCTCGCTCCAGAGATGCCTTGGCCACCTTATGCCACCGGAAGGCTCGCTCCGCCTTCCGTCTGGCGGGGTACCTCCTGGGCGACTCGGACGAAGCTGAGGATGCGGTGCAAGACGCAACCGAACGGGCCGTGCGCGCGTGGCCTCGACTGAAGGATGAAACTAAGTTTGACGGTTGGTTTGACAGGATTCTGGTGAATGTATGCCGCGATCGGGCTAAGCACCGGCCTCGTATTCGGGCCTACACCGACGTGGATTCGCCGAGCGAGGATCCATTCCGGAGAATCCTGGAACGCGATGTTCTCGGACGCGCTATCGCCAGCCTCCCGGCTGACCAGCGGGTGGTCGTCGTCCTTCGATTCTGGCGTGACATGTCCTTGGAGCAGATCGCCGATCTACTTGACCTGCCGGTTGGGACCGTGAAATCGCGCCTTCACTACGGCCTGCGATCGCTTCGGGGACAGCTAACCTTGGACAACCTGCAGGAGGTGTGGAATGGGGGCTGACAATCTCGAATCTCAGTTGAAGGACTGGTTCGGGAGGCCTCTTCCGCCTGAGTCGGATAGCCTTCATCGCGCCATCGACGATATCGTGTACCCGCAGGTTCGTCGGAGGAAACGAGCGCCCTGGCCACTCCGCTGGGGCGCCCCCCTCGCCGCCTCGCTGATCGTCGTTGTGGCCGGCGTGCTGGCAGCCGGCTTGCTTCTTCCGGCCGCGTCCCGGTCCGCTCCGACGCCTCAACCGGGTACCTTCTCTCCCACGGCCAACCTGCCAGCCGTGGGTTGGGACTCAGCTGTCACGCTGCAGAACGGGCAAGTGCTTCTTACCGGTGGCCGAGATGAGAACGGGTCTGCTAGCCTCGCGGCCTTGTTCGACCCTGCCACTGGCAGCTACCAATTGACGGGATCGCTGACATTGGGAGTGGGTCTATCGGGCGGAAGGTCTCGGCCATCGCTGACACTTCTGCACGATGGGCGTGTCCTCGTGGCCGGCGGCCGAGACGATAGTGGACGAGCCCTGGCCACCGCGGAGATCTACGATCCTGCCACTGGGACATTCAGCAACGCCGGGGCCTTGGCGGCGGGGCGTGTTGACCACACTGCGACACTCCTGCGAGATGGATCAGTGCTTCTCGTTGGTGGTAGATCTGGGCCTGATGCGGGCGGCACCGGCTCTGGCGAGCCGAGCCTACTTTCGACTGCGGAGATCTACGACCCGAGCACGGGGAGGTTCACCGAGACCGGATCTCTCGCGACGGCGAGGGCCGATGCCGCAGCGACACTTCTCGGCGATGGAAGGGTCTTGGTCGCTGGAGGAGTTGGCGACACTCAGCTCGCATCCGCCGAGATCTACGACCCTGAAACGGCCAGATTCTCTGCCACATCTCCAATGTCGGTCGCACGTCAAGCGCCAACAGCGACGCTTCTGCCCAACGGCCGTGTGCTACTGGCCGGCGGTTGGGGCACGGATGGAAGCCTCTCGTCGGCTGAGTTGTTCGATCCAGCCTCTTCCACCTTCAGCCTGACCGGCTCAATGGATACGGGGCGGTACCAGTACGCCTCTCAGCTTCTTTCGGACGGATTAGTCGTGGTAATAGGCGGCGAGTGCAGTGGCGATCACTGCTCCGGCCAGACCGGACCACTGACTTCGAGCGAACTCTACGATCCATCGACCGGACTATTCACGCCAGCGGCAAGTCTAGGGCATGCCCGCTACGGATTCGTGAGCGCGAGTCTAGGTGGAGGGTCCGTCCTTGTCGTCGGTGGACAGGCCGCAGGCGAGAGTCTCAACAGTGGCGAACTCTACCGACACTGAGGAGCGATACGTAGGAAAGTCCCCGGTTCACGAGGAGAACCGGGGACCAGCGGCTCATTTAGGTTCGATAAGAATCAGCAGAGATACTTGATTGCGCTCCCGGGCCCGGACACGTTCCATAGGTAATTGCTGTCTGCCCAGGAGAAAGAGATGGCCCACGGCCCAACGCCTACTCCTGTCAGGCCAGTTGAACTCCAGGTGTGCGAGTACTTGGCGAAGGCCTGTACGTTGGCGCAACCGCTTGTGGGGCGGTACACCGACGTGTAGAGCGTGCCAGAGTACATCGTTAGGTCGCCCGAGTAAGAATAGTCCTGGTCCAGGAATCCGGCGCCGTCCTGATTCTGCGTGTCCGGTGATGTGTCGTATTGCCAGCCCCAGTACGAGTGCCCGTGGAAGTCGAACTCGGCGGGCACTCCCGGCACCCACAGCATCCCTGTATTGAATGACATCGCGAACCCATCCGGCCCGCCGTCCGCGCCGATTCCTACTTCACTTGTGAAGCTCGTGTTCAGCCAAGAGTACGAGACATACACGTCGTACCAAGGTTGCCGCGTTCCGTTGTTTGTGTCCCAGTACCACACCGGGGCGTATACCCTTACCGCGCTGCTAGAGGACGTCATCGGCGCGACGGACGAAGCAGTCTTGGAGTCTGGCACGCGGGTCATGCAAAGGTCACTTGCCATAGCCGCGTCGATGGCAGCGTCGCTTGCTCCAGCTTGGCGCATGGATTCGATAAGCTTGGCTCCTGCAGCCCTCTTGCCAAGGACACCTGATGTCGCGATGTGGGGCGTGCATCCCCCGCTTGCAGTGCCGCTCGCTGCGACCGCGGACGGGAATAGGAGCATGCTCCCTATTAGGGCGCATGAGGCCGCCATGGCCAACCGCTTGTTCATAGCATGACCTCCTCGCGCGCCTCTCGTTCCAGACCCCCTATCCCCCAATGGAATGGGCGTTGCCCTACCGACAGGCGGCCTTCCATGCAGTAATGGAAGTTGTAACCAGCCCCTTCGGCACCATTCCCGAAACGGCTCGCGGCGACGATGCACCGGGGCTCGAACGCTGCTGCCGGAAGCGGCAGCCCAGATGTCGGCGCTGCCATCCTGCTGGCTCGATGTCCCTTGCAGCCTGAGTGCAACCGGAGGACGGACGGCCAGGGCCGGCGGCCGCGAGGGATAGCCGGATCTGGCCGGCCGGCCTCCGGAATGAGTCTCAACGGCAATCAGGAGCGGACGGACATCAAGCCTTACGCAGGCAGATGCCCGGACGACACCAAGCTGACGTTCCCCAAGGCCGCCGCGATCGATCTTCGGCGCGTCTGGCTGTGACAAGCTAGCTGTCACAGAGCCGGTACAGACTCCGGGCATTGGCGGAGGACCTCCGCCATCGGGGCATAGACCCTGGTCACGGTTCGCATACGGTCGGCGTGCTCGACCGCGAACAAGAGGTGTGACCGGCCCTTTCTTGATCGCTCGGCCCCTACAGGCTTGGGGGCCATGACTTTGGAGCGATCGGACCATCCCGACGCAGGCGGCATCGCATAGCGAAGCCAGAGATGAACTCGTCTCGCGTCGGGGTCAACTAGTCCGATCTTGAGCCCAAGGACCGTGGCCCCGATGCGTCCCGCCCTGCCCTCCGCAACCTACACGACCCTGCCGCCAGTCGGCCCGCCTGGCTCTCTCGCGGACCGCTGTTCGTCGCCGATCCGTCTGGCCGGCGAACGGCTGACCCTCAATCGCGATACCGGCGAGATCGTCGAACGGTTCGCCAGTACCGATGCGCCATTCGGCGTCGTCCTCCTCGCCTGTGGCAACCGGCGGGCGTCACGCTGCCAATCGTGCTCGGACGTATACCGGCATGACGCCTACGCTCTGGTTAGAGCCGGAGTCGCCGGCGATGCGGAACGGGGCGTCCCGATCGACGTGTCGACCCATCCTCGCGTCTTCGCCACCTTCACCGCCCCTTCCTTCGGTGCCGTCCATCGCCGCGTCGTTCGTGGAACATCGTTGCTGCCCTGTCGAGCCAGATCGGGCGAGGAATCGTGCGTCCACGGGCGTCCGATCTCGTGTCCCGTGCGCCATGAGGCAAACGATCAGGCCGTCGGTCAGCCCTTGTGCCCGGCCTGCTACGACTACACCGGAGCGGTGCTCTGGAATGCCGAGGTCGGGGCTCTGTGGCGCCGGACCACCATCGCTATGACCCGCCTCCTCGCCGCAAGAGCCGGAGTGCCTCGGAGCGAGATAGGCAGGCTCGTGCGTCTGTCCTTCGTCAAGGTCGCCGAGTTCCAGACTCGGGGACTCGTCCATCTCCACGTGATCCTGCGCCTCGACGGGCCCGGTCCAAGGCCGACCGCGCCGCCGACATGGGCGACGAGCGAGCTCCTCTCGGAGATCGTCGCAGCTGCGGCGGTGCAAACATCGCTGCGGACCCAACGGCCCGACGGGACGCCGTTACTGGTTCGCTGGGGCGTCCAGCTCGACGTTCGCCCTATCCGGGCGGGCTCCGAAGGCGAAGGCTCCGATACCAGTGTCGCGGGCTATCTCGCGAAGTACGCCACCAAAGCGGCCGAGAGTGCGGGCGGTGCCGACCGTCCTCTGCGTTCGCCATACGAGATCGGTCTGCTGCCGGTTAGCCCTCACGCCCGGGCGATGATGGCCACGGCCTGGTCGCTCGGTGCGGATCGGAGATACGAACATCTGCGACTTCGAGCCTGGGCGCACATGCTCGGCTTTCGGGGCCATTTCCTGACGAAGGCTCGCCGCTACTCGGTCACCTTCGGCTACCTTCGGACCGCTCGGGTCCGGTATCGGGCCAATCTCGCGATGATCGCCCGCGGTATCAATGGCGTTCCCGCTATGGCCGAAGAGTCCACCCTCGTGATCCGGGCCTTTGCCTTCGCCGGCGTCGGCGCTCCGAGCCTCGCCGACCTTGTGGGGCACCAAGATGGGTCGGCGCCGTGAACGAGCTGCCGATCCGCATCGAACTATTGGCGGCGCCCGGTGTTGCCATCCAAGATGGCACAGCGTGGGAGGACAATGGCGCGGTGCCTGATCCGATCGTCGCCGCCCTGGCCCAGCTGGTGCGAGACGCATACGCTAACGAGCAAAGTATGCGATCACGTCTTCGCGTCGTTGGTTCGCCCGACGATGAGGCGGAGTCGCCGCCTACCGACGCCGACAACGACGTTGAGGAGTCAACCGGGACGATGGAACCCGAAAGGAGAAGGAGCGCGTGACCAGACTGCCCACCTCACCCGATGCCCTGGTCGGTCTTCGTGCCGCTCGCTGGATACGTGAGAGCACGCCTGGTCAGTTCGACCGATACGGCCCCGAAGCGCAGATCGAGCTACAAGACGCCGCAATCCGCCGGCTTGGCCTGCAAGACACAGGGCTTGTCTGGCGGGCGGCTCATTCCGGCCGCACGGTGTATCGCAGTTCCGAGATGGCGGCCATGCTCGACGCCGCGCGCAACGGCGCCTTCGACGTTCTCATCGTCGGCTACGTCTCCCGCTGGCAGCGCAACCTCCGTCGCACCCTCGAGTTGCTCGAAGACACCCTTCATCCGGCCGGCGTCGCAGTCTGGTTCGCCGATGAGGAGATTCTCTCGTCCTGCGATCGTCACTGGGACCAACTCGTCGACGAAGCCAAAGACGCCGAGAGATACAGCCGAAGACTCGCCCGACGAATACATGAGGGTTACGCGTCCAAGCTGGCCAAGCAGCGCGACCCCGGCGGCCATCCGCCATTCGGCTTCCGGCGCAACGAGGACAAGCTCATCGAACCGGACCCCGACAAGGCAGATACGGTTCTGGCTGCCTTTCGCCGCTCGGCGGCCGGGGCGCTCGACCATGAGATCGCCGAAGCTCTCGGCCTGCCCATCGACACGATCCGCGGGATGTTGCTCTCACCCCTCTATGTCGGTCGTCTGCGCGACGGCACAGACGCCCACTGGCCGCCGATCGTGCCAGTCGAACTCGCTGACAAGGTGGCATCTGTCCGGGCTGCCCGGGCGACCAGCACCGGTCGCAAGGCCAGCCCGTCTCGACCATACGCCCTCGCGATGCTCCACTGCGCCCATTGTGCAAAGCGCATATCCGGTGATTCCGGCTTCTATCGCCACGATCGGGCCTGTCCCCAGTTTCGAGCAGCGCAGCCGGACCTGCCGGCAAGTCGAAGAGGCCGACGCGATGGCAAGGGATACCGGCGCGAGCTGATCGAGGATGCAGTCGGCGTGCTCCTGGATCGCGTCAGCCTCGACGCCCACCTGGTCGCGGGCGTTGTGGGCCAGGTCGTGCCCGCACGCACTGGTCCCGACGAATCAGCCCTGCGGCGGATCGAACGCGAACGAGCCGACGCCGCCGCACGTGTGGTCCGCGATCGCGACTACGACGCTCTACGAGCCACCATGGAACGCCTGGACCGCGAAGAGAACGCTGCCCGTGTTGTCCGTCAGACCGAAGGCATTCCCGCCGAACGTGCGGTCAGCTACCTACAGGGCCTCGGTGAAGCCTGGCGTCTTGCCGATTGTGGGCCTGGTCGAGCTGAACTGGCGCGCTCGTTGTTCAGCCGGATCGAAGCCTCGGGATTCCAGGCGATGCGGTTCCATCTGACCGCCCAAGCCACGGCTCATGGCTTCGCCTACGCCGTGCCGGCCACGTTCAGCGGAATTGTTGGGAATGGTCGGGGCGAGAGGATTTGAACCTCCGACCTGCGCTACTGCCGCGCGACGGGCCTCATCGGGAAGACGCCGATGACGCCGGGGCTGTCGGGGTCGAGGAGCATTTCGCAGCCGACGTCGCCGGACCTGATCAGGTCTCCCAGGAACTGGGCCTGCTCGGGCGGGAGGCCGACGTAGATCGTGCCACGCTCGGTGGCCACCGGGCTGACCTCGTCTTCGATCCCCTCGATCTCGAAACGGCGCCGCAACTCGTGGACCGGCACGTAGGGGCGGCTCTTGATGAAGCGGCGCATCTGGGCGAGCGTGCAGGTGGAGTGCCTGCCGGGCACCGGGCTTCCGTCCTCGCCTTCGGCGAGCGCCGCGACGGCCGCCCCAGGCGCGGGCGCCAAAACGGGAATGGAGGCGGGCCCGCGACCGGGACCGGATACGCGCCCCGACGAGCGAACCCGGGGCTCGCGTCGCTGGCCGCCAGGGCGGCCGTCGCCGACGACGCCCAGGGGCTGTCTGCCGCCTCCGCCATTCGGTCGGTTCCCGTCCCGCTGGTCGATCACGTGCTGCGGACCCGAGGTGCCTTCGTCCGCCGGCCCCTGGAACACGTCCGCTCCGGCGCCCGCGGCACCGAAGCCGGCGACACTCCCCTGCCCGTCCGGCGCAACCACGCCGGCGGCGTTACCGGGTCCCCCGGCACCGTTGCCGCCCCCGTGCCGACCGCGGCCTCTGTGTCGCGGGCTCATCAGCGGCGGGCCGCGGCCTGTTCGACGGCCTCGGCAGGCGCGGTCCCGGCCAGGACGCGCTCGGCGTATCGCTCGGCGAAGCTGCTGGCGGCCTGCTCGGGCACGATGGCCTTGATCGAGTCCCGGTCCAGTCCGTAGCCGTACTTGATGGCGGCGATGTTCTCGTCGATGTACTTCTTGGGCAGCGCCTCGGTCAGGTGCTGGTCTGTGAAATCGACGTCGCAGACGCACAGCAGCCGGCCCAGGGCGATCATGTTGCCGAAGAGATCGCGCCCGAACTTCTCGACGCCCAGCTGCAGGAACGGGATCTCCTCGCCGCGCTCGCCGGGCCTGGTCAGGCCGATGTCGGCGATGACGTAGTCCGCGGTCAGGTGATTCGGGCCGCGGTCCGCGAGGCGCAGGACGACGTCGGCGCACTCGACGACGAAGTTGGATATCGGCTCGCGGTCGTACTCGAGGAAGGCCTCGCTCATGCCGCCGCGGACCGAAGAGTCGTAGTCGAACAGGAGCGTGACCTCATATCCCATGACCGCCAGCAGGCTGGCCATGGTACTGCCGATGACCCGGACGCCCTGACCCCCGACGCCATCGATGACGATGGACTTGGCCGCCATCCGATCCTCCTCGCCCTGCCCGGGCCTACTCGCCCGACCCGTTGCCGGACCGCGCCGAACCCGCTACGGACAGCGGCTGGCCCTTGACGATGCCGGTCTGATGCGGTTCCAGGTGCGTCGAGCCGGGAGGCGCCGCCTTGTACGTGGTGCGGTAGTGCTGCAGCATGTCGTTCGCGCTCGCGAACCCGATCCGCCGGCCGTTGTTCTCGATGCACTGGCTGGCGATGTCGACGAACGAGAAACCCGGCCACTCGATCGCTTCCCTGATCGCCTTGCGCATCGGCCCCTGGTGGTAGACGGTGGTCTTGGCGTAGTAGGCGTTCGGGTTGGTGTTGACGACGCCCTGCAGGTTGATCGGCGTGTAAGTTGCGCCTGCCGGCGACGAGATCGTGCTCGTGCCCTGGGGCGTGGTGGGCCCGGTCTGACCGCCGGTCAGGCCGTAGATCTCGTTGTTGTTGCAGAGGACCGTGATGTTCGGATTCCGGCGGATCGAGTGGAGCAGGTGATTGCCGCCGATGGAGGCAAGGTCGCCGTCGCCGGAGACGACCAGGACGTGCAGCTCGGGCCGCACCATCTTGATCGCCTCGGCCACCGGCAGCGTTCGACCGTGGAGCGTGTACACGGACTCGAAGTTCATGTAGGCACCCATTCGGCCGGTGCAGCCGATCCCGGTCACGAGGACGGTGTTGTTCTTGTCCAAGCCGAGCTCATCCATGACGGTGGCCAGTTGCTGCATGATCAGGCCGATGCCGCAGCCGGGGCACCAGATCGTCGGGAAGAGATCGGTCTTGAGCTTGTCCTTGACTGCCATTGCGGTGAACCTCTGAGGGGACGCGGTCAGCCGACGCGAGCCGGCGACCCGGAGTCGGACGGCGCGGGCTCTGCCGGAAGCATGCCGATGCGGGCGAGGCCTTCGCGGACGGCCTCGAGGCTCATTCGGCCGCCCAGCAGCGGCACGCGCTCGACGCGGCGCAGAAGCATCCGCTCCACGACGTTGGCGTACTGCCCATCGCTGCCTTCGATGACGATGATCTTCTTGTAGCGCGCGGCGATCTCGGTCAGCTCCCTGTCCAGGGTGGGCCAGATCCGGATCGGCCGGAAGAGCGCGAAGTGAGCGGCCAGCGGCTGGGCAATCCGGCGGGTGATGCCGAAGGCGATCACCAGCGTCTCGGACTCCTTGTTCCAGCCGTACTCGTAGAAGGCGTATTTCTCCGCCACCTTGATGCGGTGGTCGCGGGACTCGTTGTACTGGCGGATGAACTCGTCGGCGTCCGCCGTGGCCGGCTCACCGTCGGGGTATGTGGCCACGCCCGAGAAGAGCCGGGTACCACCCGAGGCGAGAGGCTCGAGCGTCCGCGGGACCACCGGCACGTCGATCGCGTCCAGGTCCGCGACTTCGTTGAGATGGCCGAGGAACGCGTCCGACAGGAGGATGACCGGGCTCCGGCTCTCCTCCGCCGCGTTGAAGGCCTGGATCGTGTACTCGTAGCACTCGGCCACGGTCGACGGATAGAAGACGAAGCTCGTGTAGTCGCCCGTGGAGCCGTAGCGGGCCTGGTTGAGATCGCCCTGACCGGGCATCGTGGGCATGCCGGTCGCGGGTCCGACGCGCATGACATTCACGATCACGCATGGAATCCCGACCTTGTGGCCGTAGCCGATCGCCTCCTGCATCAGGCTGAAGCCGGGCCCGGAGGTGGCGGTGAACGATTTCGCGCCCGCCAGGCTGGCGCCCAGGATCGCGTTGGCGCTGGCGATCTCGTCCTCTTCCTGAAGGAAGCGGAACTCGGGATGGCTCGCCGCGTAGACCGAGGCCTGGGCCAGGATCTCCGACGACGGGCTGATCGGATAGCCGGCGAAGTGAGCGGCTCCGGCCTTGATGGCGCCGAGCAGCACGGCCTCGTTGCCCTGGACGAGTCGCTTGGTCATCGTGTGTCCTGTCCGATCAGGTCGGGTTGTCGCGGTCGACGTTCGGAGCGCTCTCCGTGTCGGTGATGCCGCGATGTGGATCGGTACCGGCGACGGCCGGACCCCGGGCGACGTCGGGAATGTGCTGCGGAGCGACGTTGTGCGCGGAGGCAGCCTCTTCCGCCTGGACAGCGGCCGGAAGCCTGCCGTTTTCGTCGCGCTTGGGCAGCATCTCGATCGCGAGATCCGGGCAGTAGCGCTCGCACAGGCCGCAGCGGATGCAGTCGGTCGCCTCGATGATCGCGTCGTGGGTCAGGAGGAGGCTGTCCTTGGGACAGATCTCGACGCAGATGTTGCAGCGCTTGCACCACTCGTCGACCCACCGGATGTTGACGTAGTCAACGATCGTGGGGGCGCGGTGCGGGCGTCGTTCGGGTGCGTAGGGCGTGGTCGTGGCTGGGTCTCCACAGACTGTGCGATACCCGGCAGGTGACTGCCGGTTCATGAAGTTTACGGAATCGGGCGGCCGAGCGCAGAAAGCTGATCAGATCGGTTCACGTCACGCGCCCGTCCTGCCCTACTGGACGCGCAGAACCGTCTTCGCCCGGGCCCAGTGGCGCTCGAGCTGGTAGTAGTCGCGCTCCGGCGGGGCGAACACGTGGACGATGACCGCGCCGAAGTCGAGCAGCGTCCAGTGCGAGTTCGATCCGCCCTCACGACCGATCGGCCGGACGCCCTCCGCGCGCAGCTTCTCGGCGACGCCGTCGCCGATGGCGCCCAGCTGGCGCTCCGAACCGCCCGAGCAGATGACGAAGTAGTCCGCCATGGAGGTCAGCTCGGAGACGTCGAGCAGGACGATGTCGGCGGCCTTCTTGTCCTCGGCGGCGTCGACGATCTTGCGGGCGATCTCGAGCGAGCTGAGGCGCAGGCCGCGCTGGAGCAGACTCTCCTCGATGGGCGGCTCGGCCGAGGCGGCGGCTTCGGCGGCGGCTTCGTCGGCATCGAAGGCGGCGGCCTCGAGGTCGGCCAGCGCGTCCTCGGACGAAGCGGGCGCGGCCGCACGGACGAGCGGCTTGCGCCGCCGCGGCAGACCGTCCGGGCTGGGCATCGCGTTCGTCGAGGGCGTTGGGTCGGTCACTTGGGGCAGTCCTCTGAGGGGTTGTCCGAACGATACAGCCGATGGTCGCAGATGTACGCCTCCACGGCCGGCGGTACGAGATAGCGGATCGAGAGACCGGCGCCGGCGCGGGCACGCACGGCCGACGCGGAATGGGCCAGCGGCACGGTCTCCACCTCGACGATCCGGCCGGCCCGGTCGCCGAAGCGAGTCGCCAGCTCCGCCTCCGACGGCAGCGGGGTGCCGGGGCGGGGGACGACCGCCAGCCGGCAAAGCGACAGGATGCGGTCCGGATCGTGCCAGCCCTGCAGCCCGGCCAGGGCTTCGGTCGAGAGGATGAAGAAGAGGTCCCGCGCCACTCCCTGTCGGGCCGCCTCGTTGGCGAGGATCTGGAGCGTATCCGCCGTGTACGACGGGCCGTCGCGCTCGAGCTCCATCCGGCTGACGGCGAAGCGCGGGTTGCCGGCGATGGCCAGCTCCACCAGGGCGGCGCGATGCTCGGCCGGCGTGATCGACACACCGATCCTGTGTGGCGGAACGGCCGCCGGGACGAACAGCACGCGGTCCAGCGAGAGCGCCTCGCGGACCTCCTCGGCGATGACCAGGTGGCCGTAGTGGACCGGGTCGAACGTGCCGCCCAGGATCCCAACTCGTCGATCGGTTGAGGCGAGGGCCGTGCCGGCGCCGGGGCCGCTCGGGCCGGGGCCGCGGCCGCCCGGGCCGCTCGCGCCGGCGGCGCGTCGGCCGCCTCCCGGCTCGCTCACCGCTCGTCCCACGCGTCCGACTCCCATTCGAGCTCGCTGCCGCCGATCCGCACCGTATCGCCCGGCGCCACGCCCTGGCGCCGCAGCTCGTGGTCGATGCCGAGCCGGATCAGGTCTTCCTGGAAGCGCTCGGCCGACTCCTCGACGTCGAAGTTGGTCTGCGCGGCCAGGCGTTCGATCCTGTGACCGTGGACCACCAGCATCCCGTCCTCGCGGGCCACGGTGAAGGTGTTTCCGGCCGACTCGAGCCGGTGGACGACGATGCCCGCCGGCTCCGGCGGCTCCGCCAGCTCCTCGGCCGACGGCAGGAGCTTCGACAGTCGCTCCCGCAGCTCCGCCAGGTTGGCGCCCGTTTCGGCGGAGATCGCGACCGCGGCGACGCCCTGCGCGGCGCGGGCATTTCGGAACGCCGGCCACGCCTCGGCGGCCACGAGCCGATCCATCTTGTTGAAGGCGACGAGCAGCGGCTTCGTCAGGAGCGCCGGATCGTGCGCGCCGAGCTCGTCGCGAATGACGCTGTAGCTCCACTCCGGGTCGCGGTCGGAACCGTCCACGACGTGGACCAGGACGCGCGTCCGCTCAACGTGGCGCAGGAAGGCATGGCCCAGCCCGGCCCCGGAGCTGGCCCCCTCGATCAGGCCCGGCACGTCCGCGATCGTCGGCCGGCGGCTGTCCTCGTCGCCCAGGTCCAGAACGCCCAGGTTCGGCTCGAGCGTGGTGAACGGATAGTCGGCGATCTTTGGCCGGGCCGCCGTCAGCGCCGCGAGAAGCGTGGACTTGCCGGCGTTGGGCAGCCCCACCAGGCCCACGTCGGCCAGCAGCCGCAGTTCCAGGCGGATCTGGCGCTCCTCGCCCGGCTCGCCATTCTGGGCATGCTTGGGAGCCTGGTGTGTGGAGGTCGCAAAGTGCACGTTGCCCAGGCCGCCCCGCCCGCCGCGCCCCACCATCAGCGTCTGCCCCGACGCGACCAGATCGCCCAGCAGGTCGGCTGACGATTCGTCGAAGACGCCGGTCCCGGGCGGAACCTTCAGGATCAGATCATCGCCGGCCTTGCCGTGCTTCTTCTGGCCGCTGCCCCGTCCCCCGGCCGTGGCCTTGAAATGATGCTTGTGGCGGTAGTCGCGCAGGCTTGTCTCGCCCGGATCGACGGTCAGGTAGATCGACCCGCCCCGTCCGCCATCGCCGCCATCGGGGCCTCCGCGGGGCACGTGGGCTTCGTGCCTGAATGTCGCGGCGCCATCGCCGCCGTCACCGGCACGGATCCAGACTCGGACAGAATCGAAGAACATTGGTCAATTCTCGCATGCGGCCCGGACGCGGCCGTGGCACGCCCCGGCGATCGAGCGTGAGCCGGGCTGGACGGTCTCGGAGAGGTCGAGCGGTCGCGCCCGCTCAGAAGTAGTTGAGCGGATTCCGGGCACAGGCTGTGGTGAGGCCAGTCCACGGATAGCAGGCCCATACCTCGAAGTGGAGGTGCGGGCCGGTGGCATTGCCGGTCATGCCAATGCTGCCGATGCGCTGCCCGGCCGATACCACCTGTCCGACGTGCACGAACTCGGCAGAGAGATGGTTGTAGGTCGTCCACAGCTTCCCGCCGTGCGAGATCCAGACGACGAGACCCCCGCCGTAGCCGGCGGAGCCCGAGTACTTCCAACCGGCAAAGATGACGGTGCCGCCATACGCGGCCACGACGGGACTGCCCGTGGGCGCCGGGATGTCGATGGCGCGGTGGCCGGACCAGTAGCCCTGACTGAGCTGAGTGTGGCCAGGCACGGGCCAGCGGAGCTTCCCACCGTGCCACGCCGTGCTGCCGCCACCGGCCGCTGGCTTGGGCGTCGGGATGGCCGGGACCTGGGCGACGGGGATAACCAGCAGCTGGCCCACCGTGAGGGTGGCGTCAGGCATGCTGTTGGCCACCATGATCTTCTGGGTCGACACTTTGTACTTGGAGGCGAACCCGCTCACGGTGTTGTTCGCCTTGACGGTAACGGTGATCCCGTTGGCTGGCGGGATCAGCAGCTTCAGCCCTACCCGGATCGATGCGGGGTTCGGAAGGCGGCTCGAGTTGGCCCAGTAAACGGTGTTGAGGCTGAGCCCGAACTTCCCGGCGATCTTGTTGAGGCTGTCGCCGCCCTGGACTACGTAAAGCTGGTAGTCGCCGGAGCCGGGGGGGATGGCAACTGCCTGGATGACGTTGTAGACGTTGCTGTCGCCCAGGTCCGAGCCGACGCCCGCATCCGCAGTCGTCTGGTCCGTGCCCTGATCCGTGCCGATGTCGGAGCTGGCAATGGCCGAGCTGTCGCCCGGAGTCGCGGCCGGAGCGCCCACAGCCGAGACTGGGGTCATCGCGCTGACCGCAGCGACGGCTACGAGAAGCAGGCAGGCGCCCAGCGGAAGGAGGTGGCGGTGCCGCTTGGCTCGGGCCAGTGGCCCGTCGAGCGATCCGGCCGGACCGGTGGCTCCCGCCGGACCGGTGGCTCCCGCCGGGCCGGTGGCTCCGGCCGTCCGAGCGCCGCCAAGGAGTTCGCCGACTGAGTCGCCGACGGGGCGGACGGCCCCGCGCAGCGAAGCGGTCAGCGAGGCTCGCGTAACGCCGAGCTCGAGGCGGATCGGCGCTTCAGGATCGCGCGCGACCAGCCTGCGCAGCGCTCGAAGCGTTGGGCTCACGGGTGAAGGCAATACAGAACTCCTGCGGCGCGGGACGGGCGCCGGCCGGGGGCAACCGTATCAGAGAGGTCAGAAGGCTGCAATCGAGGGCCCGCCGCCCTGGCGACGGCCGGGCTTCGGTCAGGCGTCGAGGCTCTTGGTCAGGGTGGCCAGGAACGAAACGTTGCTGTCCGTCTTCGAGAGCCGGTTGAGCAACAGCTCGATGCCTTCGTTCGTTCCGACGGCGGACAGCATCCGCCTCATGGTCCAGACCATCTTGAGAACCGGCTCCTCAAGGAGCAGTTCCTCGCGGCGGGTGCCGGAGCGCTGAACGTCGATCGCCGGGAAGATGCGCTTCTCGGCCAGCTTGCGGTCGAGGATGAGCTCGCTGTTGCCGGTGCCCTTGAACTCCTCGTAGATGACGTCGTCCATGCGCGATCCGGTATCTACAAGGCATGTGCCGATGATCGTGAGCGAGCCGCCTTCCTCGATGTTTCGAGCGGCGCCGAAGAAGCGCTTGGGCGGGTAGAGCGCGATCGGGTCGAGGCCGCCCGAGAGGGTCCGGCCGGATGGCGGCAGGGCCAGGTTGTACGCCCGTGCCAGGCGGGTGATCGAGTCGAGCAGGATGACGACGTCGCGGCCGGTCTCCACCTGCCGCTTGGCGATCTCGAGGGCCATCTCGGCGACGTGGGTGTGGTTCTCCGTCGGCTCGTCGAACGTGGAGCTGATGACCTCGCCCTTAACCGAGCGGCGCATGTCGGTGACTTCCTCCGGCCGCTCGCCGATGAGCGCGACCATCAGGAGGATGTCCGGGTAGTTTGTGCTGATGCCGTTGGCGATGTGCTTGAGCAGCATCGTCTTGCCGGCCTTGGGCGGGCTGACGATGAGCGCGCGCTGGCCCTTGCCGATCGGGTTGACCAGGTTGATCAGGCGCTGGCTCAGGTTCTTGGGATCGGTTTCGAGGTTGATCAGGACGTCGGGGTGGACCGGGGTCAGGTCCCCGAATTGGGGTCGGCGCTTGGCGGTCTCGGGGTCGATGCCGTTGACGCGGTCGACCCGGATCATGCCCCAGTACTTCTCGCCCTCGCGCGGGGCGCGGACGGAGCCGCTGATGCGATCGCCGACTCGCAGCCCGAAGCGGCGAATCTGGCTGGACGAGACGTAGACGTCGTCCTGACTCGGCATCAGGCCGTGGCGGCGCATGAAGCCGAAGCCCTCGTCGACGACGTCGAGAATCCCGGTGGCGTAGGCGTGGCCAGCCAGCTCACTCTGCCGGACCAGGATACGGTCGACGAGCTCTTCCTTACCGCCGGCCCCGGCCTCCATCTCGAGATCGTGGCCGATGGTCTGGAGCTCGTTGACGTTCATCTCACTGAGCTCGGTGATGTCGAGCTCGCGGCTGTCGCTCTCCTGGTATTCCTCGTAGTCGCCCATGGGCGTGCGGCCGGCAGGGCGCCGTCGAGGGCGGCGGTTGCGAGAACGCTGGTCGGGACCGTTGACAGGCATGAAGGCAGGACTCATTTGGGGAAGGTGCCGTGCAGCCTGTTCGCGCGGAATCGTTCCGCAGCGGGTGCACGGTCGGGGCGACGCGCAGAATACCCGGCCCGGCGGGTGGCGTCAATCGGCTTCGTTCGTGGCTTCGCTCGGCGCCCAAGCCCCTCGAACCGTCATAGGCACCCGCTCGCTGGGTCTGGGGTGCCGTTGCGACCAACCCGGCCCGGCGACAAACGCGAACAACGGCCCTGAGGGGCGCTCGCGCCGAGGGGGTGGCGTCGTTGCCACACCCGCATCGGTGCCGCCCACATCGAGACGAGACTGCTCCACGAGCGCTGCGTCGGTGGCGGTGGCCAACCCTACGGCGTCACGAACAACCTGCGGGCCCGGCGCGCCGCTGGCCTCTACCAGGACGATCAAGCCGGCCTGTGGCGCCGCGCCCACGAGAACCCGTACATCCAGACGCTGCACGAGGATTTCCTGGGCGAACCGCTCGGCGAGAAGTCCGAGCAGTTGCTCCACACGAGCTACCACCCGAGGCCCACTTGCCGGCGGTAGCCAGGGAGAGGCGGCCGGGCGTAAGGCCACCGGGAACCGGCCGCAGCGAGGCCGACGCTACGCCGATTCGAGCGCACCTGGAGCGGTGACGAGGCGGCGGGCCGAGATGCTGGCCCCGGCGCTGGCAAGCGCCACGAACGCGATCGCCATGAGATCCGCCGGAGCCAGAACCTGACCGAGCAGGACGAAGCCCACCGCCACCGCGATGGCCGGCTCCATGCTCATCAGGACGCCGAATGTCGAGGCCGGCATACGCCGCAACGCAGCCAGCTCGGTCGTGTAGGGAATGGCGCTGCTGAACAGACCGATCACCACGCCACCGGCCAGCGCCGCGGGTGCCACCAGGAGTGGCCGCACGTCGGAGAGGGAGAGCGTCACCGGCACGATCAACGCCGACGCAACGAGCATCGCCAGAGTTAGGCCGCGGCCGTCCGGCCAGTGGCGGGCCACCCGGCCGGCGACGCCGATGTAGATCGCCCAGCACAACCCGGACGCGGCCGCCGCGACTACGCCGACCGCATCGTGGGACTCGAGCCGGCCACCGGCAAGGATGTAGATGCCGGCCGCGGCCAGGGCCACCCAGACCAGATCGAGGGCCCGCCGCGACCCAACGACGGCCACCGCCAGTGGACCCCAGAACTCGATCGTGACCGCCACGCCGATGGGAATCCTGGACAGGGCCACGAAGAAGAACGAGTTCATCGCCGCCAGGACGAGCCCGAGTCCAACACAGCTGAGCAGCGCCGGCCGGGAGGCACCTCGGATACGGGCCGGCCGAAGCGCCAGAAGCATGATCGTGCCGAAGACGATCCGCATCGAGACGGCCGGCAGCGGCCCGTAGTCGCGAACCAGGACCGTGGCCAGCCCGCCGCCGCATTGGACCGACAGGGATCCGATGAAGATGAGCAGCTCGGGCGGAACGGCGTCGAGGCGGCTCTGAGCGCCGACGGCTCCTGTTCCGGAGGCACCGGCCGAGGTCATCGAGCAGCTCCCGAAATCCACGACGAGACTGAAAGGTTCGCCCGGATGGCCATCGGGGCGATCAGGACTCCGCGGGGACCCTGCCCAGGAGGGCGGCGCCCGCCGTCGCCTCGATAGCCGGGGCGTGGAACACGGGTTCGCGTCCCTCGGAGAGAGCGACGGCCGCGCCGATGAAGCCATCAAAAAGCGGATGCGGCCGATCCGGCCGGCTGCGGAATTCGGGGTGGAACTGGCTGGCCACGAACCACGGGTGGTCGGCCAGCTCGACGATCTCGACCAGGCGGCCGTCCGGCGACTGGCCCGAAAGCACCATTCCCGCGGCCTCGAGAAGCGGGCGGTAGCGGTTGTTCACCTCGAAACGGTGGCGGTGACGCTCGTAGATGAGCTCGGTTCCGTAGACCGCGTGCGCCTTCGAGCCGGGTGTCAGACGAGCGGGGTACAGGCCGAGGCGCATCGTCCCGCCCTTCTCCTCCATCGTCCGCTGGTCGGGCATGAAGTCGATGACCGGGTGTTCGGTGAACATGTCGAATTCGGTCGAGTTGGCGTCTTCGGTGCCGAGCACGTCGCGGGCGAACTCGATGACGGCGCACTGCAGGCCCAGGCACAGCCCGAGGTACGGCAGCCGGCGCTCGCGGGCGTACTTTGCCGCGAGAATCTTGCCCTCGATGCCGCGATGGCCGAAGCCGCCCGGGACGACAATGCCGCGAATCCCCGCCAGCATCTCGTCGGCGGACTCCTTCGTCAGCAGCTCGGAATCGATCCAGCGGACCTTTACGTCCACCTCGTGGGCCCAGGCCGCAT
Source organism: Chloroflexota bacterium (assembly GCA_003171065.1). Classification (GTDB taxonomy): domain Bacteria; phylum Chloroflexota; class Limnocylindria; order Limnocylindrales; family CSP1-4; genus Fen-1039. The sequence continues at coordinate 5,728 of PMXQ01000035.1, read as the reverse complement.
GCTTGAGCGACTCGCTGACGGACAGGTATGCGTCCGGAAGCTCGATGTACTTGCCGACGAGGGCGATCTCGATGACCGGCTTGGGCCGCTTGATCAGCTCCACAAGGGCGCGCCAGGCTTCGAGGTCGGGCTCCTCGGCCGACTGCTCGAGCCCCAGCTCGCGCACCAGGAGCGTTCCCAGACCGGACTCTTCGAACAGGAGCGGGACTTCGTAGATCGTCGAGGCCGTCTCCGCGGGAATGACGGCTTCGCTCGCCACATCCGTGAACAGAGCGATCTTGTCGCGGATCTCCTGGCTGACCGGGTGGTCCGAGCGCAGGACGATGATGTCGGGCTGGATGCCGATGCCACGCAGCTCCTTCACGGAGTGCTGGGTGGGCTTGGTCTTGAGCTCGCCCGTCGCTGCCAGGGCGGGCAGGAGCGTCACGTGGACGTAGATGACGTTCCGCCGGCCGACGTCCTTGCGCATCTGGCGGATGGCCTCGAGGAACGGCAGCGACTCGATGTCGCCGACGGTGCCGCCCACCTCGACGATCACGACATCGGCGCGGCCGTCCCGGGCCAGGCGCTGGATCCGCTCCTTGATCTCGTTGGTGATGTGGGGGATGACCTGGACCGTCCCGCCCAGGTAGTCGCCGCGGCGCTCCTTCCCTATGACGGCCTGATAGATGCGGCCGGTGGTGACGTTGGAGAGCTGGGAGAGATTCTCGTCGATGAACCGCTCGTAATGGCCCAGGTCCAGGTCCGTCTCGGCGCCGTCGTCGGTGACGAAGACTTCGCCGTGCTGGTAGGGCGACATAGTCCCCGGGTCGACGTTGATGTAGGGATCCAGCTTCAGGACGGAGACGGCGAGGCCGCGGGCCTTGAGCAGCCGGCCGATGCTGGCGGCGGTGATTCCCTTCCCCAGGGAGGAGGTAACCCCTCCGGTCACAAAGACATACTTCGCCATCTGGCTCATGCTCCTCCGGGGGTTTTTCCAATTCTACGGATGCGAGGGCTTCACCGCAAACTCGATCCGAAGAATGGGCGCCCAACGGCGCCGCGGAGGGCGGCCCAAGCTCGGGTTCGCCGGTCACGCGCCGCAGATCGCCGGCCCGACGAGCGACGGCTACGGCTGAACGACGACCTTCAATCCCTCACGGGCAGCGGCACTGCCGAAGGCGGTCCTGTAGTCGCTCAGCGGATAGTTGGCCGTCACGACCGATCGAACGTCGACGAACCCTGCCTCGACCAGCCGGATGACGTGCGGGTAGACACGGTTCATGCGGCGCGAGAGCTTGATCGTGAGGCCCTTCCGGCGAGCTGTGGAGGCCGTGAAAGTCGTGTGGTCCTGGGACGGAATGCCGACTATGACCACCGTTCCGGCCGGGGCCGCGAGCGCGACCGACGTTTCCACCGCGTCGTCCTCGCCGGCGGCCTCGAAGGCGACGTCGACACCGTGCCCGCCGGTCGCAGCCAGGAGCTCGGCCCGCTCCGCCCCGCCGGCCACGAGAGTCGCGACGCTTGCCCCGGATTGGCGGGCGGCCGCGACGCGATGCGGCAGCACGTCCGTGGCGACGACCGTCGTGGCGCCGGACGCGCGAGCGAGCTGGATCAGGAACTGCCCGATCGGACCGCAGCCGAAGACGCCAACTCGCTGGCCCGGCTGGATCTGCGCCAGCCTGACGGCATGGAGGGCAACCCCGAGCGGCTCGAGCATCGCCACGTCCGCGTCGCTGAGGTTGTCGGGCACGGGGATCAGGCACCTGCCCGGCCAGGCGACGAACTCACGAAGGGCGCCGTCCGTGGCGCCGTGGCCCGCGAACCGAATCCGCAGACAGAGGTGCACGTGCCCGGCCAGGCACTGCTCGCATTCCTCGCACCCGATGGCCGGATCGATCGCGATGCGCTGGCCGGCGCGCGGCCCAGACTCGATCACGCCGCCCGCCTCGTGACCCAGGACCAGCGGCCGGGACAGCAGGGCGTCTCCGATCCCCGCCTCGGCGAACCAGTGGAGATCGGAGCCACAGATACCCACGGCAGTTACGCGAACGAGCTCGTCGCCCGGGCCGGGCACGGGCGCAGCCTCGTCCACGAGCCGGAGATCGCGGGGCCCGAAAAGCCGAAGCGACTTCATGCCGACACCTCCGACCGGCCAGCCACCCGCAGCAGCTCCTGCTCGGCCGCTTTCGTCCAAAGACCGTCGCGCAGCTCGGCCGCGCCGCTCGGGAATCGCTCACCCAGCTCGCGGTTGTGGACGACCCGGCCGCCGTCGTCGGTCGGGATCGCACGCTGGGTGACGGGAATGGGCCATCGGTTCGGCTCCGCTCCGGTCACTCTTGGGCTCCTCGCTATTTCCTCATCACCTGGCCGGTGACCGAAATGGCCCGACCGGTTCCGTACCGCTGGGCGACGACATACTAGAGGGCCTCGATGATATCGGCCGGCGTCCAGCCACGACCCATCGGCACTTTCGCTTCGCCGAACCCGGCGCACAGCCTCGATGCTCTTCGCACGGGGTACGTTGCGGCACGCGGGCCGTGGCCCGCGCCCGCAGCGGCCGCCCCGCGGGCCGTGGCCTTGGCTCCGGCGACCCACGACGGGGACTCCGAAGACGGGGCGCCGCGCCAGATGAGCCGATGCGCCGCGCCATCGCTCCTCGTGCCGGTGATCCGCGATACCGATCGACGCTCACTCGTCGAGTGGCACGCGCGGGCCGCAGAGCTGGCCGAAGCGGCTCGAAACGGGGCGCTCACGCCCGACGACATGACCGGCAGCACGTTCCCCATCTCGAACCTGGGGATGTTCGGCGTCGACGAGTTCTGCGCGATCGTCAACCCGGGCGAGTCGGCGATCCTCGCCGTCTCGAGTGTCGTTCCGACGCCCATCGCGGTCGGCGACGGATTCCGCATCCGGCAGATAATGAAGCTGACCCTGACGGCCGACCATCGGCTCGTCGACGGCGAGATCGCCGCCCGGTTCCTGAACGCGCTGCGCCGCATGCTACAGGAAGCCGACGCGTTCCGCGGCGACGTACTGAACGGCTGAGAGCCAGCCGCAGACTGGAGGCACCATGAACCGGACCGCAAAGCTCGGTCGGATCGGGCAGAGCGTCTGGCTCGACAACATCACCAGGTCACTCCTCAACACCGGGACGCTCGAGCGGTACATCCGCGAGTCTTCGGTGACGGGCCTTACCTCCAACCCGTCGATCTACGACAAGGCAATCGGCGGCTCCTCGGACTATGACGAGCAGATCCGGAGGCTTTCCGCGGGTGGCGCCGGGACCGAGGAGATCTTCTTCGACCTGGCGCTCGAAGACCTCCGGCGTGCGGCAGACCTCTTCCGGCCGACCTACGACCGGACTGACGGCGTCGACGGTTTCGTCTCGCTCGAGGTCTCGCCCCTGCTCGCCGACGACGCGGCGACTACGGCGGCCGACGCCGCCCGCCTTCACGCCCTTGCCGCCCGGCCGAACTTCTTCATCAAGATCCCCGGCACGACTGCCGGACTGAAGGCGATCGAGGAGACGATCTTCGGCGGCGTGCCAGTGAACGTGACCCTCCTCTTCTCGTCCGAGCAGTACCTGGCGGCAGCGGAGGCATACACGCGCGCTATCGAGCGCCGCGTCGAGGCCGGGCTCAATCCGTACGTGCCGTCGGTGGCCTCCGTCTTCGTCAGCCGCTGGGACGGCCAGCTGGCCGGCGACCTCCCGGTCGATCTCCACCTCAAGCTCGGCATCGCGACGGCCCAGATGACCTACAACGCCTACACCGAGCTGATCCACGGGGATCGCTGGAGCCGGCTGATGAACGAAGGCGCCCGACCACAGCGGCTCCTGTGGGCCAGCACCGGCACCAAGGACAAGACCGCGTCCGACGTCCTGTACATCGAGGCCCTGGCCGCTCCGCTCACGGTGAACACGATGCCCGAGGAGACGCTGCTCGCGTTCGGCGAGCACGGCACCGTCTCGCAAACGCTCCAGGCCCGCCCGGACCTGCCCGATCCGGCGCTCATGGCTCGGTTCAAGGCCGCGGGCGTGGAGCTCACAGACCTGGCGCGCCGTCTTCAGGAAGCGGGCGTCGAGTCGTTCGCGACCGCCTGGCAGTCCCTTCTGGCTCACATCGAGCAGACCGCCGGGGCTGCCGTCGCGCGCTGACGTCCCTTTGCCAAGTCGAGCCGGACCTACTCGGCTCCCATCGGATGTCGCCGGCGGCACGGCCAGGTTGCCTGGTAGGTTGCCCGATTTGTCGGCGGACTGGCTGGATACGCGCCCAACGACACTGAATCAGTCGCCACTGGGGCGCAGGTCGAAGGCCCACTTCACGTCCCATCCGGCTGGACCACGAACGATGAGGTGGGCGAGATTCACCTCGCATGTGGGCGGCAAGAATCCCCACGCAGGGTCGTCCACGGACTCACTCGCCGATGATCCTACGGCGATCGTGACGTGCGGCTCGAACTCGAAATCACCCCGATGAGACGGGAATTCCGGGAAGGCGGCGAGCAGGTCGGCATAGAGAGACCGAAACGGGACTTCGGGCTCGACCGATGCGAAGAGGACGCCTGGCCATTGGCCGCGACCGATCAGCCGACATGAGAACGCGGAATGTCCGGAGACCACGGCCTGAATCTTCTCGCGGATGCCGCCATCGAGTGTCTCGGGCGGCGCGAACGGATATAGCAATGTGGCGTGCGCCGGCATGCCCGCCATCGCGTTCGGAACACTCCGACGACGAAGGGACTCCAACGCCGCCGGAAGTCGAAACGGGATTATCAGCGCGGTGTCGTCGTTTGGGTTCGCCATCTCGGAACTGATGCCCTCCTCGACGTGGAGTGTGGCGACGGACAACTCCGAGTCAAGAGGCAAGACGTTGAGGACGGCCCCGAGCCTCTGGAAGATGGCCGTGTCCGCCTGGGTCACTGTCCTAGGCCACCCACAACCACTCGTGTTCTGATGACATTTCCAGCCGCCAAAGCCTCACTATCCCCACAGGCAAGTTGGACGAGATGTCCGCGCTTGCCGGCCGCCGTACGCCCTCGCCAAAGAGAAGGACCGTCGCCTTCCGGCGACGGTCCTTGGTTCTGCCGAAACCCGCCGGCCCCCGAGGCGCGCTGGGCGCCCGGGTGCCGAGGGCGGTGTCGTTGCTACTTGGCGACTGTGGGCGCGCCGCCGCGGAGCGGGGCCGGCCTGGTGAACTTCTTGGGCAGGGTCTCGGTGCCGACGAGGGTCTGGTTGTCCTCGCCGCGGATGAAGGCCTCGACCCGGGTGAAGGCGATGTCGTCGTGGAGTTGAATGGGCGGGCTCTTCTTGAAGTAGGCCGACGGGGCGACGAGCGCGCCCTTGAGGCCGCGATCAAGGCCGAGCTTGAGGCAGCGGAGAGCGTCGATGACGACGCCGGCGCTGTTCGGGCTGTCCCAGACCTCGAGCTTCATCTCGCACTTGAGCGGCACGTCGCCGAACGTCGTGCCCTCCATGACGATNNACGATGTAGCAGTACTTGCGATCGAGCAGCCACGGAACGTGGTCCGACGGGCCGACGTGGATGTTGTCGGGGTCGATGTCGTAGTCGAGCATCGAGGTGACGGCATTGGTCTTGCTGATCTTCTTCGACTCGAGGCGCTCGCGCTCGAGCATGTTGAGGAAGTCCGTGTTACCGCCGAAGTTCAGCTGGTAGGTGCGGTCGACGCGAACGCCGCGGTCCATGAAGAGACGGGTGAGGACACGGTGGCTGATCGTCGCGCCGAC
>PMXQ01000119.1 GCA_003171065.1 Chloroflexota bacterium | reverse complement strand
ACTCGATGTACGAACGCACAGTGCTGCCAGCCGGACCGCGCGTCATCACGTCGCGGCTTCCGGGGACTCGCTCCGTCTCGATGGCCGCATATGTCCTGGCGGGCTCCCGCCTCGAATCGGCCGAGGAGGCAGGCGCGGCGCACTTCATGGAACACATCACCTTCAAGGGGACTGCGGCGTATCCCACCACCCGCGCCGTCTCCGAGGCGATCGAGGGCGTGGGCGGCAGCTTCAACGCTGCCACCGACCGCGAGTCCACCGTCTATTGGGTTCGGCTGCCGCTTCGCGAAGCCGCCCGCGGCATGGATGTCCTGGGCGAGCTTATCGTCCGGCCGCACCTCCGCAGCGAGGAAATCGAATCCGAGCGGGCCGTCATCGTCGAGGAGATCCGCTCATACCTGGACGATCCGGGCGAGCACGTCCACACTCTTTTCGACCTGGCCATGTTCGGCGACACAGCTCTCGGGCGTGAGATCGCCGGAAGCGAGGAAAGCGTTCGGGCCCTGCCGCAGGCCAATCTCCGCGCCTTCTGGGCTTCGACCTATCGGCCGGGCAACGTCGTTGTTTCGGCCGCGGGCGACATCTCCCACGAGGAAGTCGTCGCTCTGGTGGAGCGTGCGTTCGGCACGGGAGAGGCCGCCCAGCCCGTCTTCGACCCCGCTCCCGCCCTGCCCGCAGGCGATCGAGTCATGGTCGTTCGACGACAGACGACACAGGCACAACTCTGTCTGGGCGTTCCGGGACTGCCAAGAGATGACCCAGGGGCCTGGACACTTGAGGTCCTTAACGCCATTCTCGGGGATGGCATGAGCAGTCGCCTGTTTCAGTCTGTCCGTGAGGAGAAGGGCCTCGCCTATGACGTCAGTTCCTACATCGTCGATTACGCCGATGCAGGAGCCCTGGTCGTGTCGGCCGGAGTCGACCCCGAGCGGATCAAGCCTGCCATCGGGGCCATCCTGAGCGAGTTCGCCCAGCTCCGCGACGAGCCCGTTCCGGCCGACGAGATGGCTCGCTCGAAGGCCTATCTGGCCGGTCGGCTCGAGCTGCGGATGGAGGAGACCCGCCATCTGGCCTCATGGTTGGGTAGCCAGGAAGCGCTCCACGATCGCGTTCTGACGCTCGAGCAGGCGCTCGGCGAGCTGGACGCGGTCACTGCCGACGGAATCCACGCGCTGGCGAAACGATTGATCCGGGACGAGTTCCTGCGACTCACGGCAGTGACTCCCCGCTCCCGGGGGCGTGGCCTGGAGGCGATGTTGCAGCTGCCGGGAGGGGCGGCATGAGAAACGGCGCAAGGCCACGCCGGAAGTCGCCCGTCGCGTCGCCGGGGATGTCGCAATCGCCCGAGAGGCTGCGGCCAGAAGCCCGGTCGCTCGAGACGCTGCCGCTCCCTGAGGAGATCGCCGCTCAATCGAACGACGACGTCGTGGAGCTGCTGGTTCGAGTGCCCATCGAGGCGCTCGCGGGCGAGCCGATCGGCGAAGCCGCGCTCGATGTGGCGGCTGCCGGAGCGATGGACGAGGGCGCCAGAACTGACCGTCCGCCGGCCGTCGCCGCCGGCGGACGGTCCGGGCCGGGAGACGGCCTCTTCGAGCTCGTGGTGAGCGCGGAGGAGGAGACAGGACAGGAAGCGGACGCGTCGAGCTCCAAGCTGGCACGATCCGGCGGCCCGGCGGTCGTGAATCACAGCGAGCAGATTCGCTTTGCCCGACTCCACCTCCGCACCGGGTCGCTGCTTCAGGCCCGATCAGAGTTCGAGGCCCTGGCTGCGTACGATCTGCTGGATCTGCAGGCGACGCTGGATCTGGCCGAGGTGCGCTGGCGCACGGGCGATCTGGCGGGCGCCGGGATCGCCGCCCTGGCCTACCTCGCCGCCCGAGGCGAGGAGGCCCTGGGCTTCCTCATCGCGGCCGAGGCTGCGGCCGCTGAGGATCGAGTCGTCGAGGCGCGACGGCACGCCGGTCGGGCGCTGGAGCGCAGCGTCTCGAATGTCGACGTGTTCTTCGCCGGGGTCCCGCGTCGCATGAGCTGGCCGGAGAGCGCCTGGACGGCGCCGGTGGCGATTAAGATCGAGGCGTCGATGCCCGGCACGCAGGCGTCGACTGCGGCTTCGCGCGCGGCCGAAGTGCCCGTCGAGGCGCCGGCAGGCAGTCTTTGGGCCCAGCCCGAAGAGGTTGCGCCCGCACCCGAGGTCGAGGCCGCGGCGGAGGCCGAGCCCGCCGCAGTCGCGGAGCCTGCGGTCGCGCCCGGAGTCGAGGCCATCGAGCTCGTCCAGGTCGAAGTCGAACCCGGAGCGGTCGAACCCGAAGCGGTCGCGGCGGAAGCGGTCGCGGCGGAAGTGCCTCTTGCGGCCGAACCCGAAGCCTCCTCCCCTGCGGCTGCGGTCGAACCCGAAGCGGTCGCGGCGGAAGTGCCTCTTGCGGCCGCGACGGTCGTGCAGGAGCCCACGCCCGAACTCGCACCCACGCCCGAACTCGCACCCACGCCCGAACTCGCACCCACGACCGAACTCGCACCCGCGCCCGAGCCCTTGCCCGAGCCGCCCGTGCCGCCGGAGCCGGCCGCCGCGAATCCGTGGGATGGCGAGCTGCACGCTGGGTCGGAGGCTCTCGCGTCCGGCGACGCCCTCATGGCCGCCCTCCACTTTGCCGTGGCCCTCCGGATGTCCCCGGAATCCGCGCGAGCCGTGGTCGGTGGCATAGGCGAGCGCGCTGATCTGGCCCTGGAACTGGTCCGCAGCGATGCGTTGCGACTGCTCGGCAACGAGTCCGACGCCGGACAGGCCTACGCATCGGTCGCGTCCAGGCTGGGCAGGAGCAATCCTGTCGCCGCACCCGAGCTCGCACCCGCGCCCGCCGCACCCGAGCCGGCGTCCGAGCCTGGCGCGCCGGAGCCCGCCGCACCCGAGCCGGGCCCGCCGCACCCGAGCCGGCATCCGCGCCCGCCGCACCCGAGCCGGCGTCCCGAGCCTGGCGCGCCGGAGCCCGCCGCACCCGAGCCGGCATCCGCGCCCGCCGCACCCGAGCCCGCCGCCGGGGCGGACGAGGACGAGCAACCGCGCTCGATCAGGTGGGAGTGAGACCTGGTCGTCGGTAGACGCGGGTAACCAGCTCGGCCCGGCTCCCGAGTTCGGCGCCTGACCGGTGTGCAGGCTAAACTCCCCGTCGTATCAACCCACCGCAGCGGTATTCGTCCAGTGACCGAGCGCACCCTCGTCCTCGTCAAGCCCGACGGCGTCCAGCGCCAGCTGGTCGGCCGGATCCTCGCCCGCTACGAAGAGCGCGGGTTGCGGATCGTCGGGCTCAAGCTCGTCAAGGTCGATCGCGATCTGGCGGAGCGGCATTATGCTGTCCACAAGGGCAAGCCGTTCTTCGAGGGTCTGGTCGCCTTCATCACTTCGGGCCCGCTCGTCGCCGCGGCGCTCGAAGGTCCGGACGCGATCTCCATGGTCCGGGCGATGAACGGGGCGACCAAGCCGGTCGAGGCCTCCCCCGGGACGATCCGCGGCGATCTGGCAGTCGAAATGGGTCAGAACCTGGTCCACGCCTCGGACGGCGCTGAAAGCGCGGCCATGGAGCTGAGCATCTGGTTCACGACCGACGAGCTCGTCTCGTACCGGCGCGAGATCGACCGCTGGGTCCTCGGCCCCAGGGCCTGACGGGCCGATCCGCTGCTTCGCCGCCCGTACCGGCTTCGCGCGCCGCTAGTCGCCGGTGGTGGCTGCCGGCGACGCACCAGCCGAGGCAGATGGCGCGGGACTGGCGACCTGAGTAGGGGAGGGCGCGAGCGGGAGGGTGGGCCCCGCCGACGGCTCCGCTGTGGGCTGTGGTTCGACGTCGATCCCGCTCGGGTTGGGCAAGGGCGCGGCGGCCTGGTCGAGCGTGATGCCGGATTGGGAGGCGTCCGAAGTCCCGAACCCACCGCACGCGACGACCGCGGCGATCGCAGCCGTGGCCAGCACGAGAAGGCTCGCCTGGATGGGCCGGTTGAGCCGCCACGCGACCCCGATTCGATGGCGGACCGAGAAGCGGGGACGGCGATGCCGGGCGCCTTCGTCCGGGTTGGGAGTGGACGCGGCGGCGTCCGAATCGGCCTGAACGATGGAGGCCGTTGCCGCCTCGGCTGCCGCATCGGCCGGCACTGGCTCAATCGTCGCCGCCTCAGGCGTCTCGTCCGCGACATTCGGCCGATGTGGCCGGTGCAGCCAGTCTCCCTCGGCGCGCCGGACCGTGGCCGTCGGTGTCATCAACCCAACCGCCAGCAGCCGCACGTAGTAGGCAAGCGAGAGCAGGATCGCGGCCGTCCCGAGGAAATGCACCGAGTCAGGCAGGCCGAGTTGGACGAGCGTGTCGCGCGCCTCGAAGACGGGACTGCCCGGCCAGCCCAGCGTCGCTGCCACGATCACCACGAGGGCAAGACCGAGAATCGGGGCGCGGCGGAGCCAGCCGCGCAGGTCGCCCAGGCTGGACGATTCGAACGTCCATGAAACGGCAGCCGCCCAGGCGACCAGGGCCGACTTGGCTATTACGAAGACGAGGAGCCAGAGTCGGGCCGGGCTGGCGGCGTCTTCGCTCCGGGCCGTCAGAGCGAGCAGGATGAAGCCCGCGTCCTGGACGATCGAATAGACGACGATCTCCTCGATCTCGTCATGGAGCATCGCTCCCACCGCGCCGAGGATCAGCGTGGCGACCGCCACGACCTGTACGGCCAGGACGGCGCGATCCAGCCAGTCGCCCGGGACGCCGACGAAGCTGGCCGAGCTCCAGCTGAGCGCGACCAGCCCGAAGCCGGTGGGGATCCACACCAGCGAGAGAACCAGACCGAGGCCCTCGCCGCTCCGGCTGAGCAGCGCCGCCGGGACGTGGAACGGCACCGCGCCCGATCGGACGGCGACCGCGCCGGCCAGGACCAGGAATGCCAGGGCCAGCACGAAGGTCGAGTCGTCGCTGTTCCAGTTGATGCTGGTGCTGACGAAAGTGACCGCGGCCAGCAGCGAAGCCACCGCGACGAGGCCGAGGGTGCGCAGCTCGGCCACGCCCACCGTCATGCCCAGAGGCGTGGAGCGCACACGACTGGCCGCGAGCGCGGCGGGCGCGGTGGCGGCTGCCGCGGCGACGAAGGCGACGGTCGGGTCCGTCGACGAGATGGCCACGCCGATGCCGGCCAGCGTGGCGAGCGCCGCGGGCGCGAGTCGCTCCGGCCAGCCCGTGACGAGCCCGATCAGGCACAGCAACAGGCTGCTGGCGGCGAGGGCTGTCAGGAAGAAACCGACGAACCAGGTCGTGGACAGCTGCACTTCACCCACGGTGGCGGAGTCGTTCGGGTTCATGAGCAGGGCCGCCGCCAGCGCCGCGCCCAGGCTGGCAATCGCCACCACTCGGGACAGCATGGCGAACGGCTGGGCCAGCAGGGTCAGGAGCATCCCCGCAATGCAGATGGCCAGGAACGCGATGAGGGTCATGGCTTGCCGTGCAGGTTCGGGCGGGAGCGCGTCGGCTTCTTGGGCGCGGGCTTCTCCGTATGCGTCGGGGGTGGCACGGGCGGGCGCCGGCCCGTGCGCGTCGTGGCTCGACGAACGTGCTCCGGTGCGGGCGCCCCCCAGGCGAGCCAGTCGTCCGGCTCGATCGGGTCCGCGGTCATCGGCCGGGGCCGGGGCTCCGGCTCGATCGGTCGAACCGGCTGGGAATCGTCGAGAGCGGCCGACGCGGGTTTGGCGATCACCTGAAACGCCTGACCCCGGGCCACCGCCGCCCTATTGGCTGCCGCAACCGGCTGCGCACTCGGTGGCTCGGCCTCTACCGCTTCCGTCCCTTCGGCGTTGGTCTCAGCCGCCTCCTCCGCCTCGGCCGATGGAATGAGCAGGCAAGTGGCTCCGGCGATCCCCACCAGCAGCGCGGCCATGGCCAGCTGCTCGAGAGAAGGCGTGGGACCCGCCCAGGCTCCGACGAGAAGCGAGCCGCCCAGGGTGAGCAGGGTGACTCCGACACCCATCCGGAACGCGTCGCGACCGGCCAGAGGCACGACCGCCAGGGCAATCATCGAGAGGCCCGCGGCCTGCGCTTCGACCGGACCGGCCAGTGGGTCGACTGGCCTGATGGCGAGGCCGACCGCGAAGGCGGCGACTGCGACGGATCCTTCGGCCACCAGACCGATGGCGGAGCCGGCGCTGTTGACCGACCCCGAACCGGCCGCCGCCCACAGCAGATACGCGGCCAGCATCGCTCCGAGGATTCGCGCGGTTACTGCCAGGGAGCTCGGAAGGGGCGACGCTACGAGCGCCGCCGCCACCGCTGCCAGCATCAGACCGAGGACGACGATGCGTCCGTCGCGAGCGGTAACGGCGACCACGCCACCAACCACCACGGCCACGGCGGCGAACACCGCCGCGTCTAGCACGTCGTGGCGGCGCAGGCGATCGGGACGCGCCGGCTCATCATGGTTTCGTCGTCGGCGAAGCGCTCGGTGCCGGCGTCGTCGGAGCCGCGGGCTGCGTGGGCGCGGGCAGCACGCCGAACTGGTCGAACGGCCAGTAGCGCAGCCAGGCGCGCCCGATCACCGTCGACTCTTCGATCGGCCCGAAGGCGCGGGAGTCCTTCGAATCGGCTCGATGATCGCCCAGCACGAACAGCTGCCCGTCGGCGATCTTCCAGGTGTGGTTCTTCGGATCGGCCGGCACGGTGGGCTGGCCTTCGTACACGTAGGGCTCGTCGAGTTGCGTGCCGTTGACAAAGACCAAGCCATCGTGGATGTCGACGGTATCGCCGGCGACGCCGATGACCCGCTTGATGAAGGGCGTCCCCGAAGCATCGCTCGCCCAGCCCGCCGGCGGGCTGAAGACGACGATGTCGCCTCGGTGATAGTCGTCGAAGTGCGGGGTCAGTTTGTCCACCAGAACGTACTGATTCGGCAACAGTGAGTTCTCCATGGACTGCTGCTGGATCTGGTACGGCTGGGCCACGAACAGCTGGATCACGAGGAAAACGATGAGGGTCAAGAGCAGTGTCTCGAGCACCTCGAGCAGACAGCCGAGCGATCGGTGCTTCACAAGTCCGCGAGTATAGGGGCTGTGCTATCGTCCTGCCCTGTGGAAGTTCATGACCGAATGGGCTGGCTGAGCAGCGGTCGGTTCATCAGAGCGTTGGCTCCGATCGCAGGGCTGGCCCTCGTGGCGGTCGTCCTCTACAACGCGACGGCCGTCGATCGAGTCCCTCCCACCTACCAGATCAAACTGAGCGCCACAGTGCCGGGTAGCAATCTGGCCTCGACGCTGACATCGATCGACATCGTGTTCAGCGAGAAAGTCAGGCCCCAGACGGCCGAGGCGGCCTTCTCAATCAGCCCGGACATCGCCGTCTCGCCCCACTGGCAGGGCCTGACGCTGATCTTGACCCCTTCTGCCAAGCTGCCCCTTTCGACCACCTTCAAGGTCCACATTGCGCCGGGAGTCCAGGATCAGGCCGGCAACAGCCAGGGCAAGAGCCAGGACTTGACCTTCACGACCATCGGGGCACCCGGCGTCCTCTCGGTAGTGCCGGCGAAAGGTGCCTCCTCAGTCCCGGTCGACACGGCGATCCAGGTCACGTTCGATAGGTACATGGACCCCCAGAAGGTTGTGGCTGGCCTGACCATCGTGCCCGACGCGCCTTTCACCGCGACCTGGAACGGTCCGACGCTGTCGATCGTGCCCAACAACCCCCTGTCTTACTCGACGACCTACACGATCAAGCTCGGCGATCCGGCCGTCGACACGGATGGGACGCCGCTCTCGCCGTACGTGACCACCTTCACGACCGTCGGGATGGGCCTACGGGTCACCGCGCTGATCCCCGCTGCAAGCGTCGCCGGGGTCAGCGTCCGAAGCCCGATAGCGGTGATCTTCGACGGCCCGATCGACCCTTCCTCGGTCGCCGACGCCATCCATCTGACGCCGCCTGTCAGCGGGCAGGTCGAGGTCGTGACGCTCCCGGACGACCGCCACCCTTCCGTGCCCGCGTCGGCATCGCCCACTCAGCTCGCCGCTGCGCCGGCTGCCCCGGGCAACAACGTGCTGGTCTTCACTCCTGATTCCCCGCTGGCCCCCCACACCACGTACGTGGCATCGATGAGTGCAGACGTCCGGCGCACCGACGGCGAGGCGGCCACCGCGGAATCGTGGACCTTCACCACCGGCGAGCCTTCGACAAGCGCCCAGAACCAGATCGTCTATCTGTCCGATCGCGGGGGAGTCGCCAACGTGTGGCTGATGAACCCCGATGGTTCGAACCAGCGCGAAGTCACAGCCGAGCTGGTTCCGGTCAGCGGCTTCGACGTCAGTGGCGACGGGAACACGATTGCCTACGCGGCCGGCGGCGTGGTCAAGCTGATGGCTATCGATGGGAACAACGCGCACGTCCTCACCGCGGCCGGCGCCTTCGACTACGCGCCCGAGTTCACCCCGGACGGGACCGCGATCGTCGTTGGGCGACGCGACGCCACGGGCGCCGACCAGGGCTACTGGCGAATCCCGATCATCTCCGGGGCCGATCCCAAGCAAGTGTCTCCGGACGGCGCGCCCGGGCTCGGCAGCGTCGCGCTCCACGGAGATGAGCTGACGGGCTCGCCGGCGGAGCCGTCCTGGGCCCCGCGTGCGGCTTTCTCCGCGGACGGCAACACGATGCTCCTGGTGAGAGGGGCCGACAACGCGGTCGAGCTGGTGGATATGACCGGAGTCAACCCACCGGTGGTGCTGGCGCTCACGGGGAATTCTCGACCCATCTGGGATTCGCAGGACAACGCGTTCTACGTCGTCGCCAGCACCGACCAGGGCGCAACGTGGTCCTGCTTCCGGGTCGCGACCGGGGGCGTCACGACCAGAATGAGCGCGGCGGCGGGTGACCTGACGGTTTCCGTGAACGGCAACGTGGCGTTCACAGTCCGGAACGCGGACGGATCGACTCACGTGGCCTTCGCCTCTCTGGGCAGTTTGCCGACGCCGAGCGTGCTTACCACCGATCCGACCTGGAGCGACGGCTCGCCATCCTTCTCCCCCGATGGCTCGCTCATTGTCTTTGGGCGCTTCGGGTCGCAAAGCCCGACGGCCTCGGGGGGGATCTGGATCATCGGGAACAACGGCTCGGGGCTGACGCAACTGGCTACGGATGGCGCCTACCCGCGCTGGCTACCGTGAGGCTGTGCGGCGTGGCCGGCCGCTGACGGCGGGTGTCGCGTTACCGTCGCTGTGACGGCCGGTGGTCGCCCTTACCGTCGCTGACGGCCGCTGACGGCCGCTGACGGCCCTCCTGATCCGCACCGCTGACGGCCGCGCGCCGACGTCGCGGGGCCGCTCGGGCCATACGTCCCAAGTCGGCGGGACCATTCGCCCCGCTTCGGCGGCGGTGACTGCATATGCAGGGGTCGTTCCGCAGTTTGACCCCCCCTTTGGGCCGTTGATACACTCCGCCCGGCCCGAGTATGCAACTACCTATCGAATCCGGGCTCCAAGCCCCGGAGAGCGCGCCGTCCCACCGCGCTCCATCCTGCCCTCAGAGAAGGAGTCGCTAGCCCCCCATGGACCCAAACCTGCTCCAATGGTTCATCCCGATCGCGGGGCTGCTCGCGGTAGGGTTCGCGATCTTCCTCGCCCGTGACGTCCTGTCCCGCGACACGGGGACCAAGGAAATGATGGACGTCTCGGCGACGATCCAGGAGGGCGCGGTCGCGTTCATCAAGCGCCAGTACTCGACGATCTTCCTGCTTGCCCTCGCCGGCTCGGTGATCATCACCGCAATCATTTCGCTCGTCGAGACCGCGAACGTCGCCGACACCGGCACATACGGTTTGGCGCTGGGCGTCCGGACAGGCGGCGCATTCCTGGTCGGCGCCGCCTGCTCGATGGCCTGCGGGATCATCGGCATGCTGGTCAGCGTCAGGGCCAACGTGCGCGTCGCCTCTGCCGCCCGCCGGAGCCTCGTCGAAGCGGTCCAGGTGGCCATGCGCGGTGGCGCGGTCTCCGGCTTCCTGGTCGTCTCCCTCTCGCTGCTCGGCGTGTGGTCCATCTTCGCCGTCAACGGCGGCCTGGCCGGCGGCCAGAGCACGCACGACGCACCGTTCCTGATCGTCGGTTACGGCTTCGGCGCCAGCTTCGTGGCTCTCTTCGCCCAGCTGGGCGGCGGGATCTACACCAAGGCCGCCGACGTGGGCTCCGACCTCGTCGGCAAGGTCGAGGCGGGCATCCCCGAGGACGATCCGCGCAACGCGGGCGTCATCGCCGACCTCGTGGGGGACAACGTCGGCGACTGCGCCGGCCGCGGCGCCGACCTCTTCGAATCCACCGCGGCCGAGAACATCGGCGCCATGATCCTCGGCGTGGGCGTCTACGCCCTGGCCGTGACCAACAACTGGCCGAACCCCACGGCGTGGATCTTCTTCCCGCTGGTCGTTCGAGCCTTCGGTCTCGTCTCCACGATCGTCGCGATGTTCTTCATCCGCGGCAAGGAGACCGAGAACCCGATGAACATCCTCAACCGCGGGTACTGGGTCACCACGATTCTGAGCGCTCTCTCGCTTGCCTTCGTCACCAGCACGATGATGCAGACCGCAGGAGGCTCGACCGGCGACAACGGCATCCCCACCTGGATCTACTTCTTCGGCGCCGGCTGCGTCGGTCTCGCCACCAGCGTCGCCTTCGTCTACATCACCCAGTACTACACGGCCGGCACGTTCCGGCCAGTCAAGGAAATCGCCGAGGCGTCCAAGACCGGACCGGCCACCAACATCATCAGCGGCATGTCGGTCGGCTTCGAGACCACGGGCGTGACCGCGATCACGATCGGCATCGCCCTGCTGGCCAGCAACTGGCTCGGAGCCCACTCCGGGCTGGGTGCCGTTGGCGGCGTCTTCGGCACCGCGGTCGCGACCATGGGCATGCTCATGACCTGCGCCTACGTCCTGGCCATGGACACCTTCGGCCCCATCACGGACAACGCCGGCGGTATCGCCGAGTTCAGCCGGGCCGAGGCAGGTGCGCGCGAAATCACCGACCGCCTGGATGCGGTCGGCAACACCACCAAAGCGCTGACAAAGGGCTACGCGATCGCGTCCGCATCCCTGGCGGCCTTCCTCCTCTTCAGCGCCTACATCGATAAGGTCAACCTCATCCTGCAGCGCCAGATCGACGCCGGCACTCGAACCGCTCAGCAGGGCCTCATGACCTCGGTGAATCTGGAAGACGTGAACGTCTTCGTGGCCGCGCTGATCGCCGCGATGCTCGTTTACTTCTTCAGCTCACTGGCTATCCGGGCAGTCGGCACCACCGCTCAGGCGATCATCGTGGAGGTCCGCCGCCAGTTCAAAGAGATCCCCGGGATCATGGATTACACCGGCCGGCCGGACTACGCGCGGGTCGTCGACATCACGACTCGCGCCGCCCTCCGCGAGATGATGCTGCCCGGCATCGTTGCCGTTGCCACTCCGATCATCGTCGGCATCCTGCTCGGCTACCAGGCCGTGGCCGGTCTGCTGATGGTCGGCACGATCGCCGGCGTCCTGCTCGCCACCGTCCTCAACAACGGCGGCGGCGCCTGGGACAATGCCAAGAAGTACATCGAATCCGGCCATCTGACCGACGCGGACGGCAAAGTGCTGGGCAAGGGTACGCCTGCGCACGCAGCGGCCGTCGTCGGCGACACCGTCGGCGATCCCTTCAAGGACACCGCCGGTCCGTCTCTCCACGTCCTGGTGAAGCTGCTGGCCACCATCACCCTGGTGATGGCCCCGCTCTTCATCCGCTAGGCGAGCCACTTCGCGGGCCGGCGGTCTTCCGACCGCCGGCCCGCGCGCATTCGGTGCCGCGTCCGTCCCACGCGGCCCCCGCCCATCTACGGGACTCTGAAGCCATCCGCACCGGAGGAGACATCGCGTGGACCTATCCATCCAGGCGTTGATCATGGGTCTCGTTCAGGGTCTGACCGAGTTCATACCCGTCTCCAGCTCCGGCCACCTGATCCTAGTGCCCTGGGCGATGGGCTGGAAGGATCCCTTCATCAACTCGCTGGCGTTCGACGTCATGCTCCACATGGGCACTCTCCTGGCGCTGATCCTCTACTTCTGGCGCGACTGGCTGACGCTCATCCCCGCCGGGCTGGCCAGCATCCGCGACCGCTCCCTGAGCGACGATCCGGACCGCAAGATGGCCTGGCTCATCGTCGTGGCGACTATCCCGGCTGTGCTCGTCGGACCGCTGCTGACCGACACGATCGAGTCGTGGGTTCGCGAGCCTGCTCGGGTCGCAGCCATGCTGTGCGTCGGCGCGGCGATCCTCTGGCTCGCGGACCGCTGGGGCAGCAAGGTGCGCGAGATGGAGGAGCTGACCTTCGGCGGTGCGCTCGGAATCGGCATCGCCCAGGTCGTGGCCCTCGTTCCGGGCATCAGCCGCTCCGGCATCAGCATCGCCGCGGGCCTCTTCGAAGGTCTGAACCGAGAGGCGGCGGCCCGGTTCAGCTTCCTGATGGCCACGCCGGTGGTGGCCGGGGCCGGGCTGTGGGAGGCGCGCAAGCTTCTGACCGGCGAGGCGGGCGTGAACCCGGAGACGCGCCTGGTGGTCATCGGCTTCGTCGCGGCGGCCACCTCAGGCGTGCTCGCCATTCATTTCATGCTCGAATTCCTGCGCCGTCGGCCGGTTACTCTGTTCGTCGTGTATCGCGTCCTGGCCGCGATTGCGGTCTTCGTCATCCTGCTCTCACCCCACGGCGCATGAGAGGGGTCGGACGATGCTAGGGGACGGCCCGGGGAGGCCGGTGGTGCGATGGAAGTGATGAAGCAACTCCGGCAGCGCGAGATACGCGATCTGCTGGGGCAGCGGCCGATCCGCACCCAGCAGGAGCTCGCGGCCGCCCTGCGCGACCGTGGCTTCCGTGCCACTCAGGCCACGATCAGCCGGGATGTCGCGGAGCTGGGCCTCATCAAGTCAAGCCAGGACGGTGTCCAGTCGTACATCGTGCCGGCCCGCGTCACCGAGGCGGAGAGCACCGGCGAGGAGCGGCTGCGTGCGCTCCTGCACGACCTCCCGGTCGAGATCCGCGAGGCGGGCCTGATGCTCGTCCTCAAGACACTCCCCGGCTCCGCGCACGCTATCGCGGCGGCGCTGGATCGAACGCGCTGGCCTGAAGTCGTGGGCAGCATCGCCGGCGACGACACCGTCTTCGTTGCCTTCGCCGACCGCATGTCGATGCAACGCATCCGCGGCCGGCTACTCCAGCTCGGCAGCTAGTGTCCCGATCCGGAGGAAACTGCACGGATGCCGGACAGCCGGCCATGCTCCCTCGGTGATTGACGAACCGTCGAGCGACCAACGAGTCGGGACACTAGGCTCGCCGGCGCGGCGAACTGCGGCGATCTGCGGCCCGTGACAGCCCGCACCCGGTTCAGCCGGCTGGGCGCCCCGACCCCCGCAAACGTGGCCCGGCCCCGGCGCTCGGGGAGGAGGAGGGAGGATCCGAGCGGCGGGGCCGGTGTAGTTGCTGGTTTGTGGCCGAAGAATGGCCAGGTTCGTTTCAGATTGCCAGTCCTCATAGGTCCTTCCCCGTCGGGACCTACGTTCTCCCCAATTCGAACGAATTCGGATGGCCCGTGCGAGCAAATGCCCCGTGGAACGGCCAGACAACCGGCGCGCCCGCCGATCCAGCGCGCCCGCCGATCCAGCGCGCCCGCCGATCCGGCGCGGCCGCCGATCCGGCGCGCCTGCCGATCCGGCGCGCCTGCCGATCGGGCCTGCGGGGGTCCGGCGCGCCTGCCGATCGGGCCTGCGGGGGTCCGGCGCGCCCGCCGATCGGGCCTGCGGGGGTCCGGGATGGGTGTTTATCGCTTTGACATGGGGGAGGGGGGCGGCTAGGATACGCGCCGGCCGGACTTCAGGGCACCACGATGGTGACGCCTGGAGTTTTTCCTTTATCGCGGGCCCTTCGAGGTCCGACCCAGGGTCGCATTCCACGAGAACGGAGCCCCTCGGCGGTGAACAACAAGACTCAGTACATCTCGGAAGAGGGCTTGACCAAGCTCCGAGTCGATCTCGAAGAGCTGGTCAACGTCCGCCGCGCCGAGATCGCGCAGCGCATCCATGACGCCAAGGAGCACGGCGACCTGGCTGAGAACGCCGAGTATGAGGACGCCAAGAACGAGCAGGCATTCGTCGAGGGTCAGATTCAGCGGCTCGAAGCGCTCGTAAAGAATGCGACCATCATTGACGGCAATCACGGCACGGATCATGTCCAGATCGGTTCGACCGTGAAGGTCGAGGGTTCGGACGGCCAGGAACAGTTCACGATCGTCGGTTCGACCGAGGCCAGCCCGCGCGAGGGCAAGATCTCGAATGAGTCGCCGGTGGGCCGTGCGCTGCTGGGCAAGCGCAAGGGCGAGTCGGTCATCGTCCACGTCCCGGCCGGGGACTTCTCGTACAAGATCCTTGAAATCAACTGAGCGGGGGCGCCGCCGTGTACTGGGCCGACGAGCTGGCAGCGGCGGCTTCGGGCCGCCAGGTGGTCAACGATTCGAAGTCGCCCTCGGGCACCGTCCACGTCGGTAGCCTGCGCGGGGTCGTGCTTCACGACGCCATCTACCGGGCGCTGCGGCAGGCCGGCGTCGAGGCCACGTTCCTGTACGGCGTCGACGACATGGACGCGATGGACTCGCAGGCGAAGCTGACCCCCGACGCCGTCGAGAAGTACATGGGCGCGCCGCTCTCCCGCGTCCCGGCTCCCGAGGGGAGCAGCGCGACCAACTACGCTCGCCACTTCGTCGGCGAGATCTTCTTCCGGACCTTCGAACCGCTCGGCATCAAGCCCGAGTTCTACTGGGTCAGCGAGCTGTACGCGGCCGGGCGGATGGACCGCTACGTCAAGCTGGCACTCGATCGGGCTGATCGCGTGCGGGCGATCTACCTGCGAGTGAGCCACGTCGAGCGCACCAGCACCTGGCTGCCGATCCAGGTCATCTGCGAGCAGTGCGGCAAGATCGGCACCACGTACGCGACCGACTGGAACGGGGAGACGGTCGCGTACAGGTGCATGCCCGATCTTGTTTCGTGGGCCCACGGCTGCGGCCACGAAGGCCGCGTCTCGCCGCTGGGCGGGCGGGCGAAGCTGCCCTGGAACCTGGAATGGGCCGCCAAATGGGGATTGCTCGGCGTCACGATCGAGGGCTGCGGCAAGGACCTGGCCACGGCCGGAGGCTCGCGCGACCGCTCCGATGCGATCAGCCGCGAGGTCTTCGAGGTGGAGCCGCCGCGAAACGTTGCCTACGAGTTCCTCAACGTCGGCGGGAAGAGGATGTCCACGTCGAAGGGCCAGGGCGCCGCCGCGCACACGATCGCCGAGGTCCTCCCGCCCGAGCAGCTGCGCTTCCTCTTCCTGCGGCCGCGGCCGAGCCAGGTGATCGAGTTCGACCCCGAGGGCGAAACGATCCCGCGGCTCTTCGACGAGTTCGACCGGATCGCCGCCGCAACCGCGGGCCGCGAGGTGAAGGGCGAGCTGCCCGCCGACCACGAGCGGCTCTTCGCCTACTCGCTGCTCGGGCCCTCGCCGGACGTGGCCGCCGCGGCTGCCGCCTTCCGGCCCGCCTTCGCGCACCTCGCTCTGCTGCTGCAGATCCCCGGCGTCGACATCGCCGCGCGAATGGAGGCGGAGAAGGGCGCGCCGCTGACCGAGCTCGAGGCGGCGGTGCTGGCCGAACGAACCTCCTCTGCCCGAGCCTGGCTCGACTCGTACGCGCCGGAGCGGGCTCTCCTGGTGGTCCGCCACGATGCGGTACCGGCCGAGGTGTCCGCGTTGGACGCCGGGCAGGGTGCCTATCTCGCCGCGCTGGCGTCGGCCGCTGCAGCCGAGAAGCCCGGGTCGGGTAACGCGTGGCAGGGTCTGATCTTCAAAGTCGCCGCCGACGCTGAGCTGCCGAGCGGCCGCGCCTTCGCGGCACTCTACGCCGCCTTCCTCGGCCGAACCAACGGTCCCCGCGCCGGCTGGCTGCTGGCGAGCCTCGAGCCGGCGTTCGTCGTCGAACGGCTCCGCGCCGCGGCCGCCGTCGCCTCCGCGTAGCCCAGCCGCGGCCGGCCGAGCCAACGGTTCGCGCCGCCCTGGCTCTGAAGCCGCGGGCATGCCGGTGTTCCACATTCACATCGCGATGACATTCGGCAAGAGGTCGATGGAGTTGGGCAAACTCCAGAAGCTCGAAGCCGCTTCAAAGGCGCGCAGGAATCCCGAACGTTGGTCGTCCGGCTCTCGCATCGGCCGCTTCGGCGCTCTCGAGGTCGCGAATCGGGACTTACCGGGGCCCGCAACGTCCGGATTCGGCCATGATGCCTGGCCCGGTGACGATGTGGTGGGAAATCGGAAAGATCGGGCGGCTGGGCCGCTGATCGTGGTCGTGCTTCTCGTCGCCGCGTGCGAATCGTCTGCTCAGCCGACTGCCACTCCCGTGGCGACGTCCGTCGGCCGGCATCCGGACCTCGACACGTACCGAACTCATCGCCCAGGCTAAACTCAGCAGCGATGCGGCCCGGGCCGCGGGAGGAACCACGGGAGTGAGCGACGCATGAGCATCGGGCTGGCAAGGCTGCGCGAGGAGCCGGATCGGGTCCGCCAGGGCGCGATCGACAAGGGCGAGGACCCCACGATCGTGGATCAGGCTCTGGCGCTGGAGGGCAAACGCCGCCAGCTGCTCGGCGACTCGGACCGGCTCAAGGCCGAGCGCAACGCCGCCTCCAGGCAGGTTGGGGAGGCGATCCGCAAGGGCGCTGTGCCAAACGGGCCCGAGGTAGCGGCGCTCCGTCAGGCCTCCACGGAGGCCGGCGTCCAGATCGAGACGATCGGCGCCGAGCTGGCGGCCACGGAGTCGGCCCTCGAGGAGTTGCTTCTGCGCATCCCGAACCCGGCCGACCCGGACGTGCCGGTAGGCGACGCCTCGGCCAACCAGGTCGTCCGAACCTGGGGCGAAATCCTGCGCAAGGATGCGCCGCTGCCCGACGGCGGCACCTGGACGCGCCGCCCCCACTGGGAGGTCGCCGAGGCACTTCGCATGTTCGACCTGGAGCGCGGAGCCAAGATCACGGGTTCCGGCTTCCCCGTCTACACAGGCCAGGGCTCTCGCCTCCAGCGCGCCCTGATCGACTTCATGCTCGACGTCCACACAGCCGAGCACGGCATGACCGAGATCTGGCCGCCGGCGGTCGTCAACGCCGCGTCCGCCCGAGGGACCGGCCAGATCCCCGACAAAGAAGACCTGATGTACGTCATCACGCGCGACGACCTCTACCTCGTTCCAACCGCTGAGGTTCCGGTCACGAACCTCCACCGCGATGAGATATTCGAGGCCGATCAGCTCCCGATCCACTATGCCGCCTACTCACCCTGCTTCCGCCGTGAGGCGGGCGCAGCCGGAAAGGACACTCGCGGCATCTTGCGAGTCCATCAGTTCGACAAGGTCGAGATGGTCTTCTTCGAGAAGCCGGAGGCCTCCGCCGAAGCGCTCGAATGGTTGACCGGTCGAGCTGAGGTGATACTCCAGCGCCTCGGCCTGGCCTATCGGGTACTGCTCATGGCGACGAAGGACATGGGATTCGTCCAGGCCAAGAAATACGACCTCGAAGTCTGGGCGCCCGGTGTCGAGCGCTGGCTCGAAGTCAGCTCGTGCTCGAACTTCCGCGACTACCAGGCCCGCCGGATGGCGATTCGCTATCGGCCCGAAGCTGGCGCGAAGCCAGAGCTTGTGCATACGCTCAACGGCTCGGGCGTGGCGCTCGCTCGAACGGTCGCCGCGATCCTCGAGACATACCAGCAGCCGGACGGCAGCCTGATCGTTCCAGATGCGCTGGCGTCATACATGCGCACGGACCGGATCGGCCGGTAAGAAGCCCGGTCAGGGGATCGGCCCCGGAAATGAAGCCTGCGGCCGTTTCTGCCAAGATGGCGCCTCTCACGCCCGATGACGGGCCGAGCCGTCTCCGGAGAAGCAGGAGGATTCATGGAAGCTGACGGGCGTCGAAGCATTCGGCGGGGTGCGCGTCGTGGCGGGCTGACCCTGCTGGCGGCGTGCGCGGCCCTCGTCATCGCCGGCTGCCAGGGCGCCAGCCCCACGCCCCAGACCATCATCATCACGCTGCCGCCCTCGACGCCCGGCCCGACCGCCACTCCGTCGGCCGTCGCGCCGACGGGAACGCCCGCGCCCACTGCATCGGCCACGCCCGTCGCCACGACGCCGACCGTCTCGAGCACGACCGTCACTCAGTCCGCGCCGGATAACCGCTGGACCGCCTCGTTCCACATGCCCGTCATCTCCGGCGTCGCGCCGGCCGTGGTCACGGCCATGAACGACTCCATCTCCACCAGAGTGAACGCGTACATCGTCTCGTTCAACGGCGGTGGGCTGCCTGTTGTCGCCTCCGGCGACGCCCCAAGCGCGCTCGCGGGTGACTTCTCGGTCGCCTTCGACTCGCCCTCGCTGCTGAGCTTGCGCTTCACCGTCGAGACGGACAACACCGGTGCGGCGCATCCGTCGACGGAGGCGGGGAGCCTCAACTTCGCCGTCGCATCCGGCGCCGTGATCCAGTTCCCCGATCTGTTCGCGAGCCCGGCTGTCGCGCTGCCGGTGATACGGGCCCAGGCCCATGCGCTGCTGACCGCGAAGCTCGGTGCGGGTCTCTCCTGGCCGGCATCGTCGACGATGGCCGACTTCGGCGGGGCGTGGGCATTCACCGCCGCCGGCCTGGAGCTCACCTGGTCGCAGGGCGCCATCGTCAGCGAGGCCGCCGGACCGGTCACGATCTCGATTGCCTGGTCGGCCCTGTCCAGCGTCATCGTCACGCCGGGCCCGGCCGACGCGTTCGTGCCGTAAGTCCGGAGCACGGATCCGCCGGCCAGGCGGCAGACCGCCGCCGCAGCCCGGGTCGGTTGGTGCGACTGAGTCTCAGTCGTGCTATCTTTTCGCCAGGCGAGGCTGCCGTGTCACGTTCGAAGCGATGTCCGCAGGTGGTTGCGCAGTGAGATTGAGTCGCCCGGCAGCGACGGGCCGTCGCCGAGGCCGCCGTAGCTGCCTGGTGCGCCGGCGGTCCGGCACGGGGCGGTTCCGGCGTGAAGCCGACCGTCGCCCTCGTTCCGACGCGGTTTCCGAGGCCCAACTCTTGTCCCTCGCCGATCCGTTGCTCACAGTTATGCGCGTCCCAGAAAGGCTGATCCCGTGACTCGCTCTCCCGGCCGGCACTGGTGGATCCTCGGCGCGATGGTCTTTGCGCTGTTCATGGTCATGCTCGACATGACCGTCGTGACCGTGGCGCTGCCGTCGATCCAGCGCACCCTGAACGCGTCCGACCAGAGCCTCGAGTGGACGGTCAATGCCTTCTCGCTCGCGCTGGCCTCGCTCACCCTGCTCGGCGGCAAGCTGGGCGATCGATTCGGGCGACGGCGCCTGTTCCTGGTCGGGCTCGCGATCTTCACCGCCAGCTCGGCGGCGTGCGCGCTCGCGCAGACTGACGGGCAGCTGATCGCCGGTCGGGCTGCGCAGGGCGTCGGCGGCGCGCTCATGGGGCCGCTCTCGCTGTCGATCATCGTGGCCGCCTTTCCGAGGGATCGCCTCCCGACCGCGCTGGGCATATGGGCGGGCACCTCGGCCTTCGGACTCGCCATCGGGCCTCTCGTCGGCGGTGTCCTCGTCGACACGGCCGGCTGGTCGAGCGTCTTCTGGATCAACGTGCCGATCGGGATCGTGGGCATCCTCGTCGCCTCGTGGGTCGTGCCGGAGTCGACCGATCCCTCGACGCGGGCGCTCGATCTACCGGGCACCGCTCTGGCGACGGGCGGTTTGTTCGCGTTCGTGTGGGGCCTCATCGAGACGAGCTCGAACGACTGGAGCTCGCCCGACGTGCTCTCGAGGCTGGCCCTCGGGGTGCTGTTGCTCGCCGCGTTCGTGCTCCGCGAGGCCACGACGGCCGCGCCCATGCTTCCGCTCGGCTTCTTCCGAAAGCTGCGCTTCAGCACGGCGAACCTCCTCATGCTCGCGCTTGGGTTCGCGATGTTCGGCGTGATCTACTTCCTGACGTTGTTTATGCAGAACGTGCAGGGGTATTCGGCGATCGATACCGGCGTCCGGTCGCTGCCTCTGACGATGATGGTCGTCCTGGTGGCGCCCCTGGCCGGCCGCTTCAGCGGACGATTCGGTGCCCGGCCATTCGTGGTCGCCGGAATGGCGCTCTGCGCCCTTGCCATCGTCGGACTATCGCGCCTGGCGCCCGATTCGCCCTATTCCGACATGTGGCCGTGGCTCGTCGTCTTCGGCGCCGGTAGCGCCCTGACGATGCCCGTGCTCGCGGCCACGGCAATGGCGAGCTCGGACCCGGCGAAGTCCGGCGTGGCGTCCGGGATGCTGAACACATCCCGCCAGGTCGGTACGGCGCTCGGCGTCGCCGTGCTCGGTTCGATCGGTGCCACTGTCGCCCGCGGCGACTGGGCGAGCTGGACAGGCGGCCTGCCCGCGTCGCTGCAGCCGAGCGCCCATGCGCTCGAGCCGCTCGTCGTCCTCGGTCGCGGCAGCCAGATCGGGAGCCTTGCGTCCCAGGCGGTCGGGCCGGCGGGTGGCGCGCTGGCGGCTCAGCAGGCAGTCGATGCGTTCAGCCACGGGATGGCAGTGGCATTCGTCGTCGCGGCGGGCGTTGCCCTGGTCGCGGCCGCCCTGGCTTTCGCCGGTCTCGCCAGGCCCCGCGAGGACGGCCACTAGATACGCCGGCTCGGACCGGCCGACGGCGCGCCCGGGGCACCGGCCACGTTCATCGAGAGCTTGGCCTAGACTTGGCGTGAGCGGCGGAGGCCGCATCGGCTGATCCCAAGTAGCGTGGGGTAGGACGGGTGCGGTCGCTTCCGACCGCACCGCCGCGGCCCGATACCTTGGGCGCCTGGGCGATCTTCGATCCAACACATCCGCGAACGTTCCAGCGGAGCAGCGCCTCCACGCCAGAGTGCCGCGAGTCCGGGACGCCCGGACGCGAACCCCTATTACCACCACGAAGGACGGGTGCATGGTTTCGAACCACTCGGACGGGGAAGCGGGGGCAGTCGCCCCGGGTGGCGCCGCAGCCGTAGGGGCCGGCGGCCAGCGTCGCGTGCGGAAGCATGACCCGAACTACAAGTGGGTCGCGCTCTCGAACACGACGCTCGGTGTCCTGATGTCGGCGATCGACGGCTCGATCGTGATCATCTCCCTGCCCGCGATCTTCACCGGCATCAAGCTGAACCCGCTCGACCCCGGCAGCACGAGCTATCTCCTCTGGATCATGATGGGTTACCTGCTCGTGACTGCCGTGCTGGTTGTGGCGTTCGGGCGCCTCGGCGACATGTTCGGGCGGGTCCGCATGTACAACGCGGGCTTCGTCATCTTCACCGTCGGATCGCTGCTGCTCGCCTTGACACCGTTCACCGGACCGGCCGGGGCGATCTGGATCATCGGCATGCGCCTGGTGCAGGGGGTCGGCGGTGCGTTCCTGTTCGCGAACTCGCAGGCGATCCTGACCGACGCCTTCCCGCCGGAGCAGCGGGGCCTCGCCTTCGGCGTCAACGGCATCTCCTTCCTGGCCGGCCAGTTCATCGGCCTCGTGGTGGGCGGCGTGCTGGCGGCGATCAACTGGCGGCTGGTCTTCTTCGTCAGCGTGCCCGTCGGGCTGGTCGGCACGATCTGGGCCTACATGCGCCTGGAGGAGCTCGGCACGGTCACGCACGCGAAGATGGACTGGCCCGGCAACCTGACCTTTGGGGTCGGGCTCACGGCGCTGCTCATCGGCATCACCTACGGCATCCAGCCCTACGGCGGCCAGACGATGGGCTGGACCAACCCCTTCGTTATCTCCATGATCGTTGGCGGCATGGTGCTGCTGGGGTTGTTCGTGTGGGTGGAACGCCGGGCAGCGGAGCCGCTCTTCGACCTTGCCCTCTTCCGCATCCGGGCCTTCACCGCCGGCAACCTGGCCGGGTTCCTCTCCGGGCTCGGGCGGGGCGGGCTGTCCTTCATGCTGGTGATCTGGCTGCAGGGGGTCTGGCTGCCGCTCCACGGCTATTCCTTCGCCGATACGCCGCTGTGGGCCGGCATCTACATGCTGCCGCTCACTCTGGGCTCGCTCGTGTTTGGGCCGTTGTCCGGCTATCTGTCCGACCGGTTCGGAGCGCGGCCGTTCGCCACCGGGGGCATGCTCATTGCCGCCGTGTCGTTCTTCGGCCTGATCCTGCTGCCGGTGAACTTCGAGTACTGGCAGTTCGGCGGCATCCTGCTGGTGAGCGGTATCGGCGGCGGGCTGTTCTTCTCGCCCAACATGGCCGGCATCATGAACAGCGTCCCGGCTCGCCAGCGCGGCGCCGCGGCCGGCATGCGGGCCACGTTCCAGAACTCGTCCACGGTGGTGTCGATCGGCGTGTTCTTCTCGCTCATGATCGCGGGCCTGTCGACATCTCTCCCGAACGCCCTGTACGGCGGGCTCACTGCCCACGGCGTCCCGGCTGCGGATGCGACGCAGATCTCACACCTGCCTCCGGTCGCCAGCCTGTTCGCGGCGCTGCTGGGCTACAACCCGATGGCTGCCCTGCTGCCCGCGCAGGTCCTGCACGCCCTGCCGGCGTCCCAGGCCGCGATCCTCACCAGCAAGGAGTTCTTCCCCCAGCTGATCGCGGCCTCGCTGCAGCAGGGACTCGCGATCGTATTCTTCGCGGCGGCCGTCATGGCGCTCGTTGCCGCCTGGGCGTCCTGGCAACGAGGAGGCCTCTACCGCCACGACGAGTCGGCAGCGGGGCGTCCTTCCCCGGCGCAGGCTGCGCAGCCGGCACAGGGGCACTCGAGCGGCGCGAAGGCCGGCGGCCCGGTCCTTGACGGCGCGGTCGTCGGGGTCGATGCCCGAGCGGACGATCTGCCGGGCGTGACTCCAGGATTGGAGCCTCCATCAGTGGTAGAAACTCCGGATCCCTGAATCCTGGCGCGCTCCTGACCACATCGCGTGTCGCGCATTCTCTAGTCAGTGCGCGGGCGCGGGCGTGGGAATCAGTGCGTGGGCGTGGGCGCGGGCGTGATCGCTCCGCTCCAGGAGGCCCGGCGAGCCGTCATCCAGCCGGCCGTGGAGACCGGAGCCACGACGGCGTTGGAGAGCATCCGCAGCGTCCGAGGAGTAACCCGGAAGATGGCTGAGTCGGTGCCCGCGGCGGCCCAGATCCACTGGTAGGCGCACAGATCCTGATCCATCAGGATGCGCACCTCGCGGCCGTGTCCGAACGGCGCAATGGCGTCGATCGAGTATCCGGTCAGCTCGCGCACCTCGCCGGCACTGGCCGCTCGGAGGGCGGCCTCGCCGGTCACCGCGGCGAGCAATGCCAGATCGACCTGGTTGCGAGCCGAGACAAGACAGACGATCGGCACGGGGCGACCCTCGGGCCGAGGGGCGACGAAGACCAGGGCCTTGACCATCTGACCTAGCTCGGCATCCAGGGCCGCTGCGGCCTCCTCGGCGGTGTGCGCGGAGCGGGGCATGGGCCGGATATCGAGGGCTACGCCCTTGCGAGAGGCGACCTCGACGACCTTCCGAATCGTCGGCTGCAGCAGATCGATCACGTTGCGGTACCTGCCATTCAATCGAGTTGGTGCGCCGGCTTGGCTACGGAGCGAGCCGGGCTGGACCTCGAGCCGCTACTTGACCGGGGCGATGATCACCCATTTTCCGAACCACTCGCTCTTGCCGATCTGGCCGTCGATCGGGTCTCGATACGGCGAGTCGGTCTGCCGATACGGGGAGAACCGAACCCATATCCCGCCCGTGTGCCACTGCGCGTATGTGATCCAGATGTCGCGGTGACCGGCGGCGCGATACGGGTCGGTGAGGTAGACGCCCAAGATCGTGAAGTTGGATGAGCCGGTCTTCGGATCGGCGCCCGCAACCTTGTAGCCCGTGATGAACTGCGCATGACCGCCCTGAAGGGCGAGGATCCCGACCGGCTTTCGGGTCATCGCGAGCGCAGATACCGCGGCCTTCGCGGCGGCGTCGAAGGATGAGTACGAGGCGTCGCGATATACGCCGGCGTTGACGCTGCCCCAACCGAAGTAGTTGAGGGCGTTGCGCCAGCCGTGCGGATCGGTTCCGGCCGACTTGACGAGCATCGTCATGTGGGCTCGCTCAAAGGCGAGAATCGACTCCTGCATGGCGTAGGAAGTCGTCGGCTTCCACACGAACCCGGAGGCCGATCCGGAGTAGGCGATGGTGTTCAGCATCGACAGCGTGGACGCCGCAGTGCAGGCCTTGAGGTCGGGATTCTGCCAGCGCTCGGCTCGCGAGTCGTACAGATCGAAGGCTGGAGTGACGGCCGCGGCTGATGGTGCGGCAGCGCCCGCCAGCGAGGCGATCGCCGCGGCGATCGTTGGCTGCGAGCTGAGCGAAGCCGCGCTGCTGAGCCCCATGGTGCCGGAGCCAGTGGACCCGGTCGACGCCGTTGCCGGCTCCACAGCAGGCGCGACTTGCGCGGCGACCGCCAAAGGGGAGACGCACAGGAAGCTCCCAACCAGGAGGAACGCGACCGCTGCACGACCGAGTCTGGCGTGACTCGACCCGGGACCGGCATCGCTCCGGCGCGATGTCGAATGGACGCTGCTCGTCAGCGGCATAACCTTCTCCCATTCGGTAGCCCGGCTGACTCGCCTGGAGTTCCGTGGCTTTGCGGCCCCGCCTCACGGCGGGTGTGCCTTTTCGTGGATCCCTCCGCATTCGCAGAAACGGCTGCAGTTCGAATGCGTGTTCTATTTGAGGTTACGACCGCCAGCGCAGGGCCGATAGGGGACCAAATGGGTGTCCGGCCTGGACGAAGGTACCCGGCGCCGGTCATCCGATCGTGGAACATGCGTCGAACGCGGGCAACGCCCTGGGCCATGCTCGCAGCCCCGTCCGATCAAGCCAGCTCCACTTCTGACAAGTCCTGTGGTTTGGACCGCCGCTGGTCCATTGCTCGGCAAGCCGATCCGGTCAAACTTTGAGGCAACTGCAGCGGGCAGCATCGTGCGAGGAGCCGTGGGAGTATTGCGCCCTTGATTGCACAGTCGTCGTTGACTTCGGCAGCTCCTCTGGCCGCCGCCATCTTCCTGGTGACGATCGGCCTGGTCATTGCTCGACCGTGGCGCCTGACCGAAGCCACGGCTGCTCTGCTCGGTGCGGGCGCCATGGTCTTGGCGGGGCTCGTGTCACCGAGCGGTGCCGCCTCGGACATCGCCGGCCATTGGAATGTCCTGCTCTTCTTCCTGGGCTTGACCGGAGCGGCAGCCGTGGCGGAGCGAAGCGGACTCTTCGAGGCGCTGGCCGGCACATCCGCGCGGCTATCGGCAGGCAACCCGCGGCGCCTGCTCGTGGCGGTCGTGGCCGCGGGCGCTGTCGTCGCGGCGCTCCTGTCCAACGACGCCGCAGCGCTCGTGTTGACGCCCGTCGTCTATGTGCTCGTGGTCAGGTTCGGCCTGGCGCCGCTTCCATACGTGCTGGCCTGCACCTTCGTGGCCGACGCCGCGTCCATCGCGCTCCCGGTCAGCAATCCCGTGAATGTGATCGTCAGCGATCGCCTCGGGGTCAGCGCGGCCAGCCTCGTTCCCGTTCTCATGCCGGCCGCCATCGCGTCCGTGGTCGCCATGCTCGGCTGCCTGCTCGCCATCTACCGACGGCAACTTCCGGCGCGAGCGCCGCTCGTGCCGCCCTCGGACTCGTGGGCCTCGTGGAACGGAGTTTCGCGACGGTTCCTGGTCGCCTTCGGGGTTGCGGTTGGCGCCTTCGCCGTCGCTTCGGTGCTGGACTTGCCCCTCGGGCCGACGATGGCGGCCGTGTGGCTGCTCCTGCTCGTCGTCGAATGGACGAGCCGGCGTCCTGATCGGCCGCTCGACGGCATCGGCTGGTCCCTGCTCGTCTTCGTGGCTTCGATGGGCATCCTCGTGGACGGCCTTTCGTCCGCTGGCATAACAGCGTGGCTCGCGCAGATCGTCCTGGGGCAGGTGCGC
Organism: Chloroflexota bacterium; assembly: GCA_003171065.1. GTDB lineage: Bacteria > Chloroflexota > Limnocylindria > Limnocylindrales > CSP1-4 > Fen-1039. Next base: position 5,322 of record PMXQ01000119.1, on the reverse strand, counting down.
GACTCGCCGGCCGCGGTCATGGTCGTTACCGCCTTCGCCGCAGCCGTCGGCGCCAACCTGGTCAACAACCTGCCCGCCGCGTTTGTCTTCGCCGACGCCGTTCAGGGCGCCGGACTGAGCGCGGCCAGCGCCCATGCCGCCGCCATCGGCACGATCATCGGTGCGGACCTGGGACCCAACTTGACGCCGGTCGGCTCGGTCGCCACGCTCCTGTGGTTCGTGCTCTTACGCCAGCGTGGCCTGGAGGTGTCAACGTGGAGCTACATTCGGATCGGGCTCATCGTGACCCCGGTGACCATCCTCGCGGCGCTTGGCGTCGCGCTGCTGCTGGCAGTGCCGAGGTGAGTCGGCCATGAACGCGACTCGGCGGTTTCTCGTGGCCCTGGCCGGCACCGAGGACCCGGCTCTGCCCGAGCGGGTCGCCCAGGTCGTTGGCACCGGCGGGCCGGCGGTTGAGATGACGCTTCTCCATGTCGCGGAAACCGGGCCCCGGGAGCTCGCAACCCACGACCCGGCAGTCCGCCGAGGGCCCTGGCCGACACCGAAAAGGGCCGTGATCGAGCACCGCCTGTCAGACGCGGACAACGCAGGAACAGCTGCCCTTCTGACTGTCTGGCACGAGCGATTCGCGGTGGCTCTGCCGGGGATCAGGATCACACAGCTCGTGGCTCAGGGTCGCCCGGAGCAAGAGATCATCGTTGCCGCCGAACGGCTGAATGCCGACGCGGTCATCCTCTGCGCCCGTCCTCGAATCGGCCCAACCGAGCCCGGACCGAGGAGCGTGGGTCACGTGGCTCGGTTCGTTGTCGACCACTCCCCTGTGCCGGTCCTGCTCATCCGGCGCTCCAGCTGATGTGACCGGGCGCCGCGCTTGCATCGGCCCGCTTGAGGCGACGACCTTCTGCTGCGCGACCGGGCCATCGACACCTCGCGATCGATTGCCCTGCCTTGGTGCGGGCGTCCCGACCAACGCGGTCTGCGAACGCCCGATCGGCTCCCTCCGTGCGAGAGCACTCTCTTGACAAGGCTGATACATTTTTCACGTGCGCGTGAGAACGCTCTCAGGGCCGTTCAGGGTTTTGACTGAGCGGGATCAAGCGAGGACGAATCCGTCAATCCGGGCACGAGGAGTCAGAGGAGCGGTTGGCCTGATCGGGGAATTCGGGCCGCGAGGTGAAGTGCCGGCGGCACTCCGTGCCACGGCGTCGCAGAAATTGGAGCTGAGTTCCGGAGGTCGGCGCTACGCAACCCGGTCGACCAGCGGATTTCGCTCCCTAGAACGCGACGGTCCCTAGTCGTCGTCGGGTGCGTTGATGCACCCTGACGCGGCTTGCAGGAGGTTCGTTCGTGAGCATTCCAACGCTCGAAGTAGTCGCTCGAGCCGCCGGTGTCTCGCGCGCGACCGTATCTCGGGTCGTGAATGGGAGCCCCACTGTCAGGATCGAATCCCGGCAGTCGGTCGAGAAGGCGATCGCCCAGCTCGGGTACGTCCCGAATCGGGCCGCTCGCACTCTCGTTACTCGTCGGAATGACTCGATCGGCGTCGTGATTGCCGAGCCGACCGGACGCCTCTTCGGCGACCCGTACTTTGCTGAGGTTTTGCGGGGCATCGGCGCAGGGCTGGCCGCGCGCGAAGTATCGCTAGTCCTGGTCCTCTCGCAGTCTCCAGACGAGGAACGCCGCGCGGCGCGCTACCTGACCGGTGGCCACGTCGATGGCGTGATACTGTTTTCGCTGCACGGCAATGACCCGCTCCCGGAGCACCTCCAGTCGCGTGGCATCCCGGTCGTCGTGGGCGGTCAGCCGCCCCACGGGGCCCGGGTCAGTTATGTCGACAACGACAACCACGGCGGCGCTATCGCGGCCGTGAACCATCTTATTGAGCAGGGGCGGACCAGGATCGCCACGATCACGGGTCCGCTGGACATGCCGGCGGCAGTCACGCGCCGGCTGGGCTTCCTCGAAGCAATCCGGGCCGCCGGGCGAACGCCGGACGCGAATCTCGAAGAATGTGGCGGATTCACCCGCGAGGGTGGTCAGCGCGCCATGGAGGTCCTGCTCCAGCGGTGTCCGGATATCGATGCGGTATTCGCCGCGTCGGACCTGATGGCTGCAGGAGCGCTATCGGCGCTGCACGCGGCCGGCAGGAGAGTGCCCGAGGACGTCGCGGTCGTCGGCTTCGACGACTCGATCATCGCCCTCTCGACCCAGCCTGCTCTTTCGAGCGTGCATCAGTCAATGGAGGTGACGGGTCGCGAACTCGCCAACGTTCTGCTCCAGACGATCGACGCGCGGGACCAGGTAGTCCGCCATGTCGTCCTGGAAACCGAGCTCATCGTCAGGCAATCGAGTGGAGGGCCGCCGACAGGGAAGAACTGAGCGACTGAGCGCGGCCAATCGTGTGGCACGCGCTGGAATGTTTCAGGACACACATTGCGTTACCAAGGGGATAGGAAGGGAGACCTAATGGTCAGGAGAGGTTTCATCCGGTTTGCAGCCCTAGCATCGGTGGTCGCGCTCGCGGCCAGCGCATGCTCCTCGGGCGCGACGCCCACGCCCTCGGCGCCGACAACTGGCACTGCGACACCAACCCCCGCAGCCGTCGCACCCACCCCGACGCCGGGGCAGCTAGTAACACCCGCAACAAACCAACCGACGATCATGATCAACGGCGTGGAACACGTCGTCGTTCAATGGTTCGTCGGCCTCGGCTCTGGCACCAACCCGTCGCAGATCACGCTTGAGCAGCTGGTGGTCAACGACTTCAACGCAGCGCAGGACAAGAAGCCCAGCGGCACGAACGGTGATCCGATCTATCTTTCGCTGAACATCGTCCAGAACACCACTGCGACCGACATCCTCAAGACCCAGCTGGCCGCCAACAATGCGCCTGACATCGTCGGCCCGGTTGGCGTCAAGGGTCGCGCCGCATTCGAGGGCGTGTGGGCTGACATCACCCCACTGGCCACGAAGGCTGGCTTCGACCTGACTCAATATGACCCCAACGTACTCAAGCTGCTCAGCACCAACGGTGTCCTGGACGGCTTCCCGTACGCCGTCTACCCGTCGTTTATCTTCTTCAACAAGGATCTCTTCGACGAGGCTGGCCTCGCGTACCCGCCGCAGAAGGTCGGCGACAAGTACACCGTCAAGGGTGCAGAAGCGGCTGCCGTGTTCGGAGTCGCCGATGGCGCCCAGGTCGATTGGTCCTGGGATAACGTCCGCAAGCTCGCCATGCTCCTGTCCGTTGACAAGAACGGCAAGGATGCGACCGAGACCGGTTTCGATCCGGCCAATCAGGTGCAGTTCGGCTTCGACTTCATGTGGAGCGAAGGTCGCCGAATGGGCTCCGACTTCGGCAGCGGCAGTTTCGTCGCTGCGGACGGCAAGACGGCTCAGTTCCCGGATGCCTGGAAGGCCGCGTGGACCTGGTATTACAACGGCATCTGGACTGACCATTTCATCGCCAATGCCACGGAGGAGGGCTCCACCCTTCTCGCCAGCGGCAACCCGCCGTCCTCCGGCCATGAGGCTATGGCCGAAATGTTCCAGTGGTATGACTGCTGCATGTCGGCTTCGGCGACCGCAGCCAGCAAGACCATCAAGAAGTGGGACATCGCCATCCAGCCGAGCTACCAGGGCACGATTACCGCGCCCATGGACATGGACGTCTTCAGCATCACCAAGGCCTCGAAGGATCCGCAGGATGCCTTCACGGCTCTGGCCTACATCGCCGGCCGCGGCGACCTCTCGGCCTCGTACGGTGGCATCCCGCTCGTCGGCGATCAGCTCACGTTCTACCACACGTACATTGACGCGATGCTCAAGCCCGAGTTCCCCCTTATCTACGCCAACGGCGGCGACGTCGACTGGCAAGTCGCCATCGACATGGAGAAGTACGCTCCGGCGATTCACCACGAAGCGGCAATGCCCAACTACGTCAAGTCAATGGACGACTACAGCAAGATCTGGACGACTCTTGGAACGACCTCAGGTCTTGATATGAACACCGTCTTCTCGCAGGTGGTCACAGCCCTGCAGGCAGACTTCAACGAACAGGCCACACCGTAGCGGAGTTCGCAACCCAATTCGTCTGTAGGTAAACCTCGGGCGGCCGACAACGTGCCGGCCGCCCGAGCCATTCAAGGCGATTTCGGAGCGAATCGATGACGACCGTCGAGTACAAGGAGTCGATTCAAGCGCCTGCCCCGAGGAAGATGAGTCTCGCCCGTCGCGAGATGTTGATCGGCCTCGCGTTCCTGTCGCCGTGGTTCATCGGCCTGGTGGTGTTCACAACGTTGCCGATAATCGCCTCCCTGGTGCTTTCGTTCACGAACTTCAACCTCCTCCATCCGGCAGACTTCAAGTTCATCGGGCTGGACAACTACACCCGGATGTGGAACGAATTGCTGAATAACGGGCCCTCCGGCGCGTCGCTGGGTATCACGGTCAGATTTGCGCTGATGTCGGTCCCGTTGACGATCTGCCTGGCGCTCGCTCTGGCGCTGCTGCTCAATCAGAAGCTTCTCGCGGGCAAGCCCGTCTTCAGGACGCTGTTCTTCATGCCGGTATTGATCCCGCTCGTGGCAAGCACCATCGTGTGGCAGGGATTCCTGAACGGCAGCACCGGCTGGCTGGCGCAGATCCTGCACGCCGTGGGGCTTCCCGCGCCGGACTGGTTCTCCGATCCGGCCTGGGCGCTCGCGGGGCTCGTTCTTCTCGGCGTCTGGGGCGTTGGGAACATGATGCTGATCTTCCTGGCCGGTCTGCAGGGAGTGCCGACCGAACTGTACGAGGCCGTCAAGATCGACGGCGGCGGAGCCTGGGCTCGATTCCGCCATGTGACGCTGCCGATGATCTCGCCGGTCCTCTTCTACAACATCCTGATCAGCATCATCGGAGTGTCGCAGTACTTCACTCAGGCTTATGTCCTCGATCCGGGGGCGACTGGGAACCCTGGCGGCTCGACGTACTTCTACAACCTGAACCTGTACAAGGAAGGCTGGTCCTACAATGAGATGGGATTTGCCTCGGCGCTCGCCTGGCTCATGATGCTCATCGTCGTGGTCGCAGCGCTCTTGTTGTTCCGTACGTCGGCACGCTGGGTGTTCTACGCCGGAGGTGACCGATGACCGGCAAGGGATTGTCGCTTCCGCTGGTGAGGAGGGGGGGCGCGCGCTCGCACCGAGCGCACGAGATCAGGTTTGGGATCTCCAAGCTCGGCGTGACGTTGTTCGCCGCCTCGATGGCGATGATCTTCCTACTGCCGCTCGCCTACATGGTGCTGACTTCGTTCAAGGACAGCACCCAGATGACCGCGTT
>PMXQ01000103.1 GCA_003171065.1 Chloroflexota bacterium | reverse complement strand
CAAGATGGTCATCCTCGACGTCGACCATCCCGACATCGACGAGTTCATCAACTGCAAGCTCAAGGAAGAGAAGAAGGCCTGGGCCCTGATCGAGGCCGGCTACGACCCGAGCTTCACCGGCGAGGCGTACGGCTCGGTCGCCTTCCAGAACGCCAACCATTCGGTCCGCGTCACGGACGACTTCATGCGCGCGGTGGTCGCCGACGGCCCGTGGACCACGCATGCCGTCGTGGGCGGCGCCCCGATGGACACCTACCGCGCCCGCAAGCTCTTCCGCGAGATGGCCGACGCGGCCTGGGTCTGCGGCGACCCCGGCATCCAGTACGACACCACGATCAACGACTGGAACCCGGTCTCGAGCTCGGCTCGCCAGTACGCGACCAACCCCTGCTCCGAGTACTCCTTCATTAATGATTCTAGTTGTAATTTAGCGTCGCTCAACCTGATGAAGTTCGTGCGCGACGACGGCGAGTTCGACGTCGAGGGCTTCCGCTACGCCTGCCGGCTGACCATCACCGCCCAGGAGATCCTGGTCGACAACGCCAGCTACCCCACGCCCAAGATCGGCGACAACTCGCACCTCTTCCGGCCGCTCGGTCTGGGCTACGCCAATCTCGGCGCGCTGCTAATGAACCGCGGCCTCGCATATGACTCGCCCGAGGGCCAGGCCTACGCCGGCGCCATCACGTCGGTCATGACGGCCGAGGCCTACCGCCAGAGCGCGATCGTCGCCCGCGACCACGGCGGCCCGTTCGCCGAATACCGCAAGAACGAGGAGCCGTTCCTGTGCGTCATCGAGAAGCATCGCGACGCCGCCCACGGCATCCCCGACAAGCACAGCGTCCCGGCCGATCTGCACCGGGCCGCGCGAGATATCTGGGACGAAACTCTGTCTCTAGGACGCCAGCACGGCTTTAGAAACGCACAAACAACCCTGCTCGCTCCAACCGGCTGCCTCGTCGGCAACAGCCTCGTCCTGACCGACCGCGGCCTTGTCCGACTTCGCGGCCTGGCCAACCCGAACGGCCAGCAGTGGCAGGACCTCCACGACCTGCACGTCGCGACTGACGACGGCCCGCGCGAGGCGACCCGCTTCTTCCTCAATGGCGCCGAGCCGGTCGTGACGGTCGAGACGTCTCGCGGCTATCGCGTACAGGGAACCACCACGCACCGAATCAAGGTCATCGACGCCGAAGGCAACTGGATCTGGCGTCGCTTCGCCGACGTCAAGGCCGGCGACCACGTGCCCGTGATGCTCGGCGGCATGATCGGCGAGCCGCGGGAAGTTCCGCTTCCGCCGCTGCCCGAGGCCTACTGGACCTCCGACTACCGAACCTCTGTGCCGCGCCGCATGGCCGCGGATCTGGCCGAGCTGGTCGGCTACTTCATGGGCGACGGCTCACTTCATTCACGTGGCCTGCGCTTCTGCGTCACCGAGGCCGACACGGACGTGGTCGACCGGATCGTAAACCTCGGCCGCTCGCTCTTCGGGCTCGAGGCCGCCATCACTCCACAGCCGGGCTACACCGAAGTCATGCTCCAGTCCGTCCGCCTCGTCCTGTGGTGGGAGGCCTGCGGCTTCGCCAAGCACGCGCCGACCCACGAGCATCGGGGCAAAGGTTACGAGCCGGACATCCCGGACGCCGTCCTCTACTCGAACGACCCGGCCGTCTACCGAGCCTTCGTCCGCGGGCTCTTCGAGGCCGACGGCAACGTAAACAACGGCTACGCCTCGTTCTCCACCGTCTCCGAGAGGTTCAGCCGCGACATTCAGACGCTCCTGCTGGCCCTCGGCTTCGTGACTACACACAAGGTGGACGAGCCGAGCCGCGGTCACAAGGGCATGAATCCCATTCACGTGATCCGGATCCTGAACGCCAGCTCCGGCGCCCGCTTCCTGGCGGAGATCGGCTTTATCTCGGGGCGCAAGCGCTCGGCGCTCGCCCCGACCGAGGCCCGGCAGGCCGCCCGCTACGACCTGATCCCCGTCAGCCGCGCGACGGTGGATCGCCTCGCTCCGGAGAACGACCACCTCCGCAAGACGATGCTCCTCTCCCTGTCGCGCACCGGCCTGGTCTCGCGCCGTTCCGCGACTGCCCTCCTCGAGCGCACCGCCGACTCCGAGCTCGCCGAGACGCTCCACTACTTCTACGACGAGATCGCCACTGTTGCGCTCGGCGAGGAGCAACTCACCTACGACATCTCGGTCCCCTCGAACGTGACCTACGTGGCCAACGGCTTCGTTAGCCACAACACCATTTCCTTCATGATGGACTGCGATACCACCGGCGTCGAGCCGGACATCGCCCTGGTGAAGTACAAGAAGCTGGTCGGCGAGGGCTTCCTCAAGATNNCAGACCGTCCCGGGCGCCCTGCGAAAGCTCGGCTACACGTCCGAGCAGGTCGATGCGATCGTCGCCTACGTCAACGAGCGCGAAACGATCGAGGGCGCGCCGGAGCTTCGACCTGAGCACCTGCCGATCTTCGACTGCGCCTTCAAGCCGNNGGCCACCTGCGGATGATGTCCGCGGTCCAGCCGTTCCTTTCGGGCGCCATCAGCAAGACGGTCAACATGCCCGAGGCGGCCACGCCCGAGGAGATCGAGACGGTCTACCTCGAGGGCTGGCGGATGGGCCTCAAGGCGATCGCGATCTACCGCGACAACTCGAAGCGTTCACAGCCCCTCATGACGGGCAAGAAGAAAGAAAAGGAGTTGGAGCTGGCGGCGCCGGTCGCTGCCTCGGCCTCGTCTGAGCCGAAGCCGTACCGACGCCGCCTCCCCGCCGAACGGACCGCGATCACGCACAAGTTCGACGTCGCCGGCCACGAGGGCTACATCACGGTGGGCCTCTACCCCGACGGCCAGCCGGGCGAGATCTTCCTCAAGATGGCCAAGGAAGGCTCGACGATCAGCGGCCTGATGGACACCTTCGCGACCACGGTCAGCGTCGCGCTGCAGTACGGCGTGCCGCTGCACGACCTGGTCCACAAGTTCGCCCACGTCCGGTTCGAGCCGTCGGGCTTCACGAGCAACCCGGAGATCCCGATCGCCAAGTCGATAGTCGACTACATCTTCCGCTGGATGGGCTCCCGCTTCCTGCCGCCGGAAGAGCGAGCGAACCTCGGTCTAGTCGACCGGTCGGCAACCGCGGAATCTTCTGTGCAGCCGCTCAACCTTGGACTAGGCGGTTCGGACGCCGCAGGTTCTGGTGGCGCCGGGACTTCAGGGAGCGGCAGCGGGGCTGGCGCCCCGTCCGGCGCCGCGGGGCCGGCTTCACCGTTGAGTGGCGATAAGGCGGGTTCGTCGGACACCCCTGGCGGGGCGGCCTCCTCACCCGCGACCGCAGTGGCAGCTCTAGGCTCCGAATCGCCCTCCACGCCGCCCGCCAGAGAGTGGCCCGCTGACTCTCCCCGCTCCACGGCCTCCCCCGCCTCCGGCAGTGGCACCGTCGCCGCCCCGGGCAAATCCAACGGCAACGGCAACGGCTCCCGCGTCACCCTCGGCACCCTGGGCATCGGCAAGGCCCAGGTCACCTTCGCCGCCCAGGCCGACGCCCCCAGCTGTGCCGAATGCGGCTCGATCATGGTCCGCAACGGGTCCTGCTACAAGTGCCTCAACTGTGGCTCCACGAGCGGGTGCTCGTGACCTTCAGGAGGAATGCCAGCCTAGCTGGCACTCGGTCGATCCACCATTAGCGACGACAAGGAGGTCGAGATGGCCAACAAGACGACGAGTCCCAAAGTGGCACACGACGCCGGCAGGCTCTTGAGCAACCCCAAGACCCCGGCGAAGGTCAAGGAAGTCGCCGCCAGTGCGGTCAGTCAAGCCAAGCCCAAGAAGCACAAGTAGCCGGTGTAGCTCATGGTCGTCTCTCCCGTTCCGTCACCGGAAGAGAGCGCGCTCGATCAACTGAATAGAATTGCGGCCGGATTGCCCGACCCGCAGCGCGACCTGCCCCGCCTCGCGCGTGACTCCTCTGTTCGGAACCTGATCGAAGCAGCGGTTCTGGAAGTTCCAACTTCCCACCGGCTGCTGGTCGGCGACGCCAGGGACCTGCGGTCTTTCCCGGACAGGAGCGTTCATTTGGTGGTGACGTCGCCACCCTATTGGACGTTGAAGAAGTACAACGAGCGCGACGGCCAGCTCGGGCATCTGGCGGACTACGAGTACTTCCTGGATCAGCTTGACCTAATCTGGACCGAGGTCTACCGGCTCCTTGTTCCTGGCGGCCGCCTCATCTGCGTGGTCGGCGATGTATGCCTTTCTAGGCGGAACAACGGCGGTCGTCACACGGTGGTGCCACTCCATGCCTCGATCGAAGAACGTTGCCGTCAGATCGGCTTTGACGGCCTGGCGCCGGTGATCTGGCACAAGATCTCAAACGCCGTTCACGAAGTCGAGCGAGCCAGCGCGTTCATGGGTAAGCCCTATGAACCCAACAGCGTCATCAAGAACGACATCGAATTCATCCTGATGCAGCGGAGGCCGGGAGGGTATCGGGCGCCGACGATCGAGACTAGGCTACTGAGCCTGATCCCCGCTTCGAACCATAAGCGTTGGTTCAACCAGATCTGGACCGACATCCGGGGCGAGTCCACCCGACGTCATCCGGCGCCCTACCCGCTTGAGCTGGTCGATCGCCTAATTCGCATGTTCAGCTTCGTTGGAGATACGGTGCTCGACCCCTTCGTCGGAACGGGCACGACGAGCGTGGCGGCGGCCCTCACGGGCCGATCGTCGATTGGCATCGACATCGATCCGGGTTACGTGGACATGGCTCACCAAAGGCTCGTTCATGAGGCCCCGGCAAGCGCTACCATCGAGCCGATCTCGCTTCTGGCACCGTTAGCGGAGCGAATTGAGAGGGACGATGTCGAACCAGCCGACCTTCGCGCTGCTTCGCCAGTTTGAGGCGACATTCCGCAACGGTCCCTACATTCACCGTAACTCTCAACTCGGCAACCGCATCGCGGACTATCTGTATGAGGACCTCTACGAGCTCGGCATCTCACAGAAGTTCAACGATCGCGTAGACGCGAAGAGCCACGTCCTCAACCCAAAGGGCGTCAGCCCTGGCATCCGTGCGCGCCGCGGAGATGGCTCGTTCGGAGACCTGATCCCCGGGTCGAAGGCGATCTTAGTGCCCGGCTTCAAGGTGGCACGCGGACCAACCGCGGATGTCGAAGTAGGCGCCGAGGTCAAGATCCTTGCCAAGGCCATGATCAAGCAGATTGACCGCGTCATTGGCGATCTCTGCAGACAGGCGGACGAATTCCACCAGAAGTCCGCCCCTGCGATCACGGTGGGCATCGTCGGCATCAACTTCGCAGAAAAGTATGTCTCTCACGAAGGCGACCGACGGTACCCGACCGATGGGAAGTCAGGGAACCTCCACCCCGCACAAGAGGCCCACGAAGCTGAGCGCAGGTTGCTGCGAGCAGACGATTCCTATAGCGAGTTCATCGAGCTTGGCTTCCGCGCGACGAACGAACCACCCTATGACTTCGAATGGGTCGGGCGAGCTCAGGACAACTACGCCGCTCGCCTGGTCCGCCTCCTTCGCACCTACGATTCTCGTCCGTGACGGTGATCGGTACGAAAAATCGGGCCACGTACGTCACGAAGCGCATCGACTGTGACTACTTCGAGTGGAGTGACTAGGGATGCAGAGCACGTCGATAACCGATCCAGTGATCGAGCACTTGCCGTCAGGCGGCCACGAGGGCCGCCCGTGCACCGTGGTCCTGATGTACCGCGACGAGTGCAGGGTGTCCGGTGAGGGCGATGCTTGGTTCGTCGAGGCTCCGTCTGGTTTCGGGGGCTGGTTCGTCTTTGCCAAGACCGAGAGCCGGGACGCCGCCTTCGTGTTCGTCGGCGAGTACATGTGCGAGAGCCGCAACCGGCAGATGCATGGGCAGGTCCCCTTCACAGCTTCCCCGTCGCCCCGGTGACCTTGTCATCGGCCTCGGTCAAGTTCTCGCCGTCATGTCGAGTCTTCGGAGCCTGAGTAGTTCAGCAGGCGTGACTTCGCCGCCGCGAACTCGTTGGTCGTCAGGTCTCCCGAGCGGCACATCGCCGTCAGCCGTTCGAGGTCGGAGACGAGGAAGCCGCTGGCAGAGGAGGTCCTTTCGACCGGCGTCGTTCGTCGTTCCATCGTTTGGTCGAGCGCGACGTCCGCCTCGACTTTGGTCTCGACACGACCCAGGTCGCTGGTCATGAGGTAGCTCGTGATCGTGGCGGTGATGGCGCCGAAGAGGCCGATGCCAAGGAGCATCAGCGCCATGGCGGCGATGCGGCCCTCGGTGGTGACCGGGTAGACGTCGCCGTAGCCGACGGTGGTCAGGGTGACGACGCCCCACCAGAGCGCGTCGAAGGGGTTCTGGATCGCGCTGTTGACGCCCTTCTCGGCGATGTACATCCAGGCCGAGCAGAGGGCCATGACGCCGAGCCAGGCGGTCAGCAGCCAGGCGAAGCCCTTGTGTCGAGCCAGGCCCTGGATGTGCAGGCCCGCCCGATAGAGGCCGGCGAACGACCGAACCAGTCGAAGCAGCCGAAGGAGCCGAAGCACCCGCGCCCCTCGGATCGGGGGCGCGAGGGCGATGACGTCGATCCAGTGGCCGCGCAGGTAGGCCGTCCGGCTTCGAGCCGCCAGGATTCGACTGCCGAATTCGAGGACGAAGACGCCGGTCAGCGCCCACTCGGCCGCCCCGATCTCCGGACGCTCGCCCGCCGACAGGTCGTCGACCACGAACCCGAGCGCGACGTACACCACGGCCAGCGCCGCCATGGTCAGCTCCCACGCCACCTCGTGCGTGACGAACCAGCCGTTGAACCGGTCGCGGCGGGAGGCGACGGGCGCCGCCTCAAGTGGCGTCGTGCCTTCGCTCTGGAGGGCGAGCTCCCCCATCCTGTCCCCGTACCCCGCGCTGACGCTCCACCCGGAGCGGTCTCGATACGCCCGCCCAGTCTACTCGCCGTCAAACCCCATGCGACCGGTACGAATCTCCCCCGGTGAGGCGCGGCGCGGGCTGTCCTACGGGGCGAACTGGCTCGCCTTGTAGGCCGCCGTCGTGTACTGCTCGAACCCGATCGGCGTGTCGCTCATCGGGTCGGCCGTGAGGTAGACGGTGACGTCGGGGAGCACGTAGGGCCCGTCCTGGCCGGCTTTGGCGATGTCCGAGCCCTTGTAGACGAGCGTGACCTCGTTCTGGCCGGGCGACAGGTGGAACGTCATGTACTCGGCGGCCACTTGGCCCCACGGGTTGTTCGCGTACAACCCGGAGTTGATGGAGTACTGGCCACCGGTTTCGACCGTAACCGTGCCGATGAGGTCGAGCTCCTCGAAGAGGCCGTCGCCGTTCGTGTCGACCCCCCTGGTCGAAATCGACTTCTGGTCGAAGGAGATGCGGTCGTGCTGGAACTGCATGTAGTCATACGCCGCAGTCTGTCCGAGCACCGCGTCGTCCAGCTCGATCGTGGCCGCCGGGGTGTCGTGAGTGACGGTCAGATGGAGCGTGTAGGGCCCCCATCGCCCGGACTGGTAGATGTCCTTGCCGGGGAACCTGAGCTTGAGCGGCTGGGCACCGGCCACGAGATCGATCTCGCCGCCCAGGTTCATCGTGACCTCGTTGCCGGACGGGTCGTAGAGGTAGGCGTTGGCCATGTACTTGCCGGCGACCGGCACCGTGATCGCCGGCGTCAGGTCTAGCTCGTCGATGAGGCCGTCCTGGTCCGAGTCGATCACCTGCTCATCGAAGGTCGAAGTGACCGCCACGACCTCGTCCGCCACCTCCAGCTCTGCCATCGCACCTCGGAATGTGCCCCCCGTCGTGGAAACCCGGATCGTGAACTGGCCGGTCGAAGAGAACGTGACGGTGCCGGTCCAGTGCCCAGTGCCCACCTTCGTGGCGCCGATCGGCGTTGCAACCCCGCTCGGGTCGACGAGCGTGGCCGTCAACCCGTCCGCGTCGGTTGCTTCGGTCAGGGTCACGTCGAAGCCGACCTGCTCGCCCTTGTGCGGGAACGTCGTCGACGGCGTGATGGTCAGGTGCCGCCGGGTCATGATCATCACGTAGCCGCCCGCATCGATGGGCGACCGAGTGGTGTTCTTGATCGTCAGATCGCCGTCGGTCGGGTTCTGCAAAGACACGGAGGCCGTCAGGGCCGAGCTGGCCAGCCACGGGGCTTTCTGCTGCTCCATCACCTTGCCGGCCCACGTGATGGTCAGGCCGCTCGATTCGGCGTAGGCCACGATCCCTCCCGAGGTGGAGCCCTCGAACGCGATCGGCACCTTGACGGTTGCCTTCGCCGGGACGGTCTGGCTGAAGTAGCCGGTGCCCTCCTGGGACAACGAGTCGGCCGGAGAGGGCGCGGAGGTCGGCTGGGAGGACGGGGATGGATAGGCGCGCGGTCCACCGGGCCGGGCGGTCACGAGCGCATACGGCTGTCTGGTCGGCGGCGCGCAGCAGTCGCCTACGAACGACGGCGTGGCTGCCGGGCTGTAGCCGGGCGTCACCGAGGGCGCCGCGGCCGTCGGGGTCGGGCTCGGCGTGGCGGCGGTACAGGCCGAAAGCACAAGCGCGGCGGCTAGCCCAGCTTCCCACCCATAGAAGGCACACGCCCGGTTATTGCGTCCTGGGGACAGCGCCGGCATCAAGTCCTCCTCGTGTCGCTACTCGTGCGGGTCGAGTATCCCACCGCCGGCCCGGCGGGTCAGTCAACTGTCAGACAGCACGTGCTCGGCGCTCCGACACGGCGAACCCCAGGCCCTCGACTCAGGCACAAGGTACAGCGTGCCTATTGCCAGCCCGATCGGACGGGCGTACGGTCGCGGGCGGCTCGAGTCATTTCGGCTCATTTCGGCTCATTCGGCTCATTCGGCCCATGCGGCTCGGGGAGGCAGGCCCGGTGCGTCGCGCCGGTCCTCCCGCGGCGGACCATGGGAGGAGGCTCCGGTGCACTCGTTCGATCTGGCCATGCTGCTGATCCGTCTCGGCGTGGGCGTCACCTTCGCGGCGCACGGGGCGCAGAAGGCGTTCGGCTGGTGGGGCGGGACGGGCCTCAAGGGCTGGCAGAGCGCGATGACAAGGATGGGCTTCCGCCCGGTCGCGCTGTTCGCGGCCCTGTCCATTCTGGCGGAGCTGGTGGGCGGCCTCATGCTCGCCGCCGGCATCTTGACCCCTGCGGCGGTCGCGGCCCTCGTCGGCCTTTCGGTCGTGATCATCTTCAAGGTCCACTGGGTTCACGGCTTCTTCAGCGGGAAAAGCGGCTTCGAATTCCCGCTCTTGCTGGCCATCTGCGCCGTGGCGGTCGGCGTGGCCGGCCCCGGCCAGGTCAGCCTCGACAACCTGATCAAGCTCGAGCCCACCGCCGCCGTTCGAGCGGCACTGCTGGTGCTTGGAGGCCTGGGCGGGCTGGCCTCGCTGGCCGTTCCGTGGCTCCTGGCCCGGGTGAACCCCGTCAAACCGAGCTAGCGCGGCTCAATCCGCGGTCGGCGCGACCGTGGCGGTGGTGGCGCCGTGAGGGCGATGCCCCGAGCATCAGCGCCACAGCGGCGACGCAACCGCGGCCGGCGATGCACCCCCCGATCAGGCGCCGAACGACCGCCGTCGCTTCTGGGTCTCCGGCCACCGCAAGAGAAACGCGTAGAGGACCGCGAGGCTGTCGTTTTGCGCGCCCTGCAGGCGCTTCCTCGCCCTGCCGAGGGGAAAGGCGGAGAGGCCGGCGGCCGTGTGTAACCCGAACAGTCTGTTGCCGGTCGCGGCCACCCATCCCCACTGGCCGCCGTGGTTCTTTATGAAGGTCTCGCCGAAGTAGGCGCCCAGCTCGGACGCCAGAGCGCTCCTGCGTTCTTCGAGCTCGGCGCCGCTGGCTTCTCGAGCCAGAGCTTCGTACATCTGGAGGCCGACGCCGTCCGCGGTCTCGATGCTCGCGTCGGAGAAGTCGAGCGCCGCCTGGTGCTTGCGCCCGCGCTCGACATAGCGGCCGGCCAGGTCGGCCATCTCCAGGGCCAGCGCAGCATCCGGCTCGAACGCAACGCCGAGGATCCCGTCGTGGGGCTTCTGTCCAGATTCGTCATTCATGTGAATCAGGGTACTCCGCCCGTAACGTGGGCAGCCCTCGCCGGCGCTTCTGCTGCGAGCGGCAGCCCCAGGCCCCGGAGGTCTGCGCGCAGCTGAGCCGCGTCCACGAACCGGATGGCGATCATGCCAAGCGCCCCGGCCGCCGCCACGTTCCGCTCCCAGTCGTCGATGTAGACCGTGTTCTGCGCCGTCAGGTCGAAGCGCCTCAGGAACTCGCGGAAGATGACCGGGTCGGGCTTGCCGACCCCGACCTCGCCCGAGATGAGGATGCCGTCCATCTCGTCCAGGAACGGATAGCGCGACCGCGTTCCGGGGAAAGTCTCGGCCGACCAGTTGCTCAGGGCATAGGTTCGGAGGCCGGCACCTCGCAGCTCGCGCAGGATCGCGACCGTGCCCTCGAACGCCCCGCCAAGCATCTCCGGCCAGCGCAGCTGGAAGGCGATGATCAGATCGGCCTGGTCCGGGTGCGCCGCCACCAGCTCTGCCACGGCCTCGCCGAACGGGCGGCCGGCATCGAGGCGGGCATTCCACTCCGGAGTGCAGACTACGGCCAGGAACCGCTCCATGGCCGTCTCGTCGGCGCCGAATACCTTCCGATACAGGTGGCGCGGGTTCCAGTCGATCAGGACGCCGCCCAGGTCGAACGCGACAGCGGTGATCTCAGTCGCCATAAAGCCTCACGAAACGGCCGGCCGGCGACGCGGTTGGGTTGGCGTCGAACCCGGGCCGGGTCGCCAGATCGTACCCGAGCCGGCGCCCGGCGGTCGGCGGCCGGCTACATGGCGGACGCGGCGGCGGGGCCCAGACTGAGCCCAGAACGAACAGCAGGACGGCGTCGGTCGCGATGCCGAGGGCGAGGTGGGGGCTGAAGAAGAGCGCGAGCAGCACGATGGACGCGGGTGGGCGCCGCCCCGACCAGGACCTTCCACCAGCCGGACGGGACGACGATGCCGACTGTGGCGAGGCCGGCCAGCACCCCGGCATGGCGCGATGGGGCTCGAGGCGCCGTGGCCGGACCGAATCGCGGACTACCGATCGGCGATCAGCGTCTCGATGGCCTTGGGCGTCATCTTGGTTCGGCGGGCGACATGGATGGCGATGCGGGCGGCGTTGCCGTGGCATCGATGGATGGCGCGATGGTCCAGCCTCGGCCACATCGCCATCGCCCGCTGCTCGACGCGGTCCGCCGACTCCGGCCGCCTTTGAGGCAGCACGTGGTATAGACGGGGAAGCGGAACGAACACAGGGACCTTCCCGCTGCCGGCTTGACGCAGTCTCGGGAACCGAGGCATCGGCACGGGGTCGGTCAGACGCTCAGCGTGCGCGCCCCCCTCGGGTAACACAAGTGCCGCCCGACACCAACTCGACGCGGCCCAACCCTGAGCGGCCGCCCAGGCTGCGTGCCCGGTCTAGCCGCGACCGCCAGCGCGGCCACCACCAGCGTTCCCGCGAATCCGGACATCGTTCCTCCCAGCCCGGCTACTCCGCGGGAGCACTGCCGTCGCCGGGGTTGGGCCGGCGCGGCCGCAGCGACTGATAGAAGTAGGCACCTGCCAGCAGGAGCAGGCCGAGGCCCATCAGCGACAGCACTGGTACGCGACGTCGAGGTAGCTCAGGTCGAAGAGGAAGACCTTGCCGGTGGCCAGGGCGAGCAGGGCCAGGCCGGCCTCGCGGACGAGCTGCCGCCAGCCCACGATGCCGGTGATGAAGACCGCCATGGCGATGACTCCCCACAGGATCGAGACGGAAACCTGGGCCCAACATCGCCCCTCGGACGATGTGGTCGACCTCCCGGCACGACCGGCCTGCCGTACATCGTGGGCACGCCGGGGGCGGCCCGGTGTCGCCTTTCGGACAACTCCGAGAATCTTCGTTGTCCGCTGCCGAAACGGTCGCCCGCGCGGTAACGTCATACGCGGCAGAACCTCGGCGAGACGCCGTGGGCCAAAGGGGGTTGCTGAGATGGACGCGATCAGCCAATCGTGGGTGGATCCGCAGGGGCGGAGATCGACGGCGCAGCGGCGCAGGATCCGAGCCGGCGCGGCCATGCTGACGGTGGCGATCGTAGTGGGCGCCTGCGGCAGCGCGATGGCGAGCCCGACGCCTACAAGCGGGCCGACATACACGCCGTGGCCGACATACACGCCGTGGCCGACGCTCAACCCCACGCCATCGCCCATTCTCACTCCGACGCCGTGGCCGACGTACACGCCGTGGCCGACGCTCGAGCCCACGCCATCGCCGACGCTCAAGCCAACACCAGGCCCAACGCGGACCGCGGCGCCAGAATTCGAGACTGCCATGGGCACGGCCCCGCTGGTGGCCCCGGCCGACGACATGGGCGCGCTGGCCGGCACCGAGATCAACGACTTCGGCATCGACCTGCTCCGCCAGCTCGACTCGAGCGGCAACCTGTGCGCTTCCCCGACGAGCATCGCCCTCGCCCTGGCCATGGTCCGGGCCGGGGCTCGCGGCCAGACCGCAACGGAGATGGACAAGGTCCTCCACGACTTCGGGACGACCGGGCAGGCCAGCGAGATCGTGGCCCTGATCCAGGCCCTCCAGGCCGTGACCACCTACGACGATTCGGACTTCGAGTCGGACGATCCGGATGCCACTCCGGACGAAACCGGCAAGACGCCGGTGCAGGAGCTGGACGTCTCCAACGCCGTCTTCTCGCAGAAGGACATGACCCTGGAGCAGGCCTTCCTCGATTCGCTGAGCTCCAGCTTTGGCGCCGGCGTCGGGCTTGTCGACTACATCAAGGACCCCGAGGCGGCCCGGCAGATCATCAACCAATGGGCGAGCGAGCGGACCAAAGGCCGCATCCCCGAGATCCTGAAGGCGGGCGATGTCGACACCGACACCCGCATCGCCCTGGCCAACGCGATCTATCTCAAGGCGGCCTGGGCGGATCCGTTCGACCCGGACGCGACCAAGTCGCTGCCGTTCACTCGCGCCGACGGGTCCAAGGTCTCGGTTCCAACCATGGCCATGGGCGCGCTGTTCGGGTACGCCGCCGGAAAGGGCTATCGGGCCATCGATCTCCCGATGGGCGGCGACGGGTCGTCGCTGTCGATGACGATCGTCGTTCCCGATGACATGACCTCATTCGTGAAGGGCCTGACGGCAGCCCAGCTCGCCGGCATCGAGAGCGGGCTCTCGACCTACAACGTGGACCTGACGCTGCCGCGGTTTTCAGCCAACACCAGGTTCGACCTCTCGGACATTCTGGCTGCCATGGGCATGCCGACCGCGTTCAACAAGAATCTGGCCGACTTCTCGGGCATTACGACAGACGAGCCCCTGTACATACAACACGTGATCCACCAGGCCAACATCGATGTGGTCGAGGAAGGCACGACAGCCTCCGCGGTCACTGTTGTCGAAGGAGGGAAGGGCTCCTGCGGCGACTGCGCCAAGCCAACGCCTCCGCCCCATGTTGTGCTCCACATCAACAAGCCGTTCCTCTACTTCATCCAGGAAGACTATTCGGGCGCCGTCTTGTTCATGGGCCGCATCGACGACCCGTCCGCCAGCAGCTGACTATCCCCGGCACACACGACCGGGCCCGGGCCATCCCCGCGGCCCGGTCTTCGTTTCTCGCGCTCGGCCCGTCCAGGTCAGGCCGGCAGGATCGGGGCGACGATCGGGTAGAGCCGGTTCAGACGTCACTGGGCGTGGTCAAGGGCCAGTCTCGACTGCCGGCGACTCCGATTGACCGTCGGTTTCCGACGGGCCGTCCCGGCCGGCGCGACTGTCCGGACCGAACGTCGCGGTCAGCAGCGCCACGAGCTCGGCGGCGCCAACGAGGATGAGCGCCGACAGGTAGTACCACAGCATCAGGACGATCACGCCCCCGAGCGCGCCGTACGTGGCGCGGAAGTGCCCGAGGCTCGCCACGTACAAACCGAAGCCGAAGGTCACGACGAGCCAGGCGACGGCGAAGGCGGCGGCGCCGAGGAGCGCCCAACGCCACGGCGGTCGAGCGCACGCGGCGTAGCGGAATACCGTCGTGACGGCGAGCACCAGGACGGCAAAGACCACCGGCCAGCGAATGATCGAGAGCGCCGTCCAGGTCTCGCGGCCGATGCCCGCGCGATCGGCCAAATCTCTCGTCATGAGCATCCCGCCGAGGACGATCACGACCCCGACCACGATGCCGATCCCGCTGAGCACGGTCAGCGCGATGGCCAGGCCGATGCGGCCCGGCAGCGGCCGGGTTTCCCGCACCGCGAAGGCGCGGTTCATCGCCTTCATCAGGGCGTTGATGCCACCCGCCGCGGAGTAGAGCGTCACCACGGCCCCAACGGACAGCAGGGCGGGTTCCGTGTGGGTGAGGATGTCATTGAGCTCTGTCTTCAGAGGGCCGACCACTTCGGACGGGATGCTGTTGCCAAGCGTCGAGATGATCCGAGAAGTCGGGTCGGCGACGCCGACCCAACCGGCCATGAAGCTCCCAAGCGCCGCCAGGAAGAGCACGAAGGGGAAGGTCGCGAACATGAAGCGGAACGCCAGCTCGGCGGCGAGACCGGTCGTGTCGTGGCGGTCGAGCTGCCCCACGTACGTCTTGATCAGCGCGATCAACTCCACCTCCGGGCGCGGCGGGCGCATGTGACTCGGTCGCCGGCGGCGCGGTGCACGGCATCGATAGCCTACAGGTGCAACCGTGTCCGGATTCGCCCGACGAACTGACCGGTGGCGCCGATGTGGCGGCGGCCGCGCGGACGATGCGTGTTCGCTTCCGAGGCCGAGCCGGCTGGAATGCCGCGGCCAAACTCGCGGGCGGCCGATAATGCGCGAATGCAGCCCGATATCGAGCACCCAGCGAACCCCATCACGGCACCCGAGGGTCCTCCGGACGCGAGCGACCCGTTCGAGGCGCTCGTGATCGCGGCCCTGGATTCGCTGCCCGAAGTCTTCCGCGAAAGGCTGGGCAGCGTGGCGATCGTTATCGAAGACGAGCCGACGCTCGGCCAGCTCGCCTCAGTCGGAGCGCCGGGCCTGCTCGGGCTCTACACCGGCGTTCCGCGGACCGCATACGGAGCTGGAGACGCCGCGGTGGCGAGCAAGATCTCGATCTTTCGTGGCCCGCACCTGCGGCAGTTTCGCGACTCCGACGCCCTGGCGCGCGGAGTGGCCGAGACGGTCCGTCACGAGGTCGCCCACCATTTCGGCATATCCGACGCCCGCCTGGTGGAGCTGGAACGCGAGCGGCGCCGTCGTTGACCCGAGGGCCCGCGACGAGCCCTGCCCCGGCCGGCCGCGGCTTCGCCACGGGCGTTTCTTTGGCGGACCCCGCCCGGCCCCGACTCTCGCGCTACCCGACCCGCTGCTTGGCGGGGCAGTAGGTGACGCTCGCGGCCTTGCGCTGGGCCCACGTCTGGCCGGCCCGGGTTCGCTGCCCAAGCCACGCCTTGCGGTTGCGAAGATGGCTGCGGTGGACTCCGGACCCGCCGTTCGAGCGGCTGTCGGCGGACGTGGCCACGGACGCGGAACGGAATCCGGACCGGCCGCGATCCGGCTCGGAGCGCTGGGGCGTAGGCGTCGTTTCTTCTGTCATCGGGGGATCCTTTCGGAGGCGGTTCGGGGCGAGGCGGGCGGATCGACTGCAGGGAGGCCGGCGGCGCCGGCGAGCGGATCAGCCGGAGGCCGCACGATGGGGCCGAGGCTCGGTCCCGGGTGTTGGCGGGTCCGGCGGGGCGTCCTAGCTCTGGGCGCCATTGCGGCCCAGGCCGAGCTCGCCATTCACCGCGGCGGCGCCGTGGTGCGCGGCCCAGACGGAAACGGCAGTCTCCAGAATGGGTGAATCTGGGCGGACAGACAGCCTGTCGTTCTGGCCCCGTACGGTCGGCCCCAGCTCGGCCAGGACGCCGCGATAGGCAGGTTTGTCGTTGGGCCGGCGATGGTCCGGGCGAAAGACGTCGAAGTAGCCGTCGCTGCTCACCACGATGAGCGCGTCGGGGGTGGTGAAGGATCTGCGCGCCACGAGGGCATCCGATCTGCCGTGCGCTGCGAGTGACGGAATCGTGACCCGGCGCGGTCGACTGTATATCACAGTGGGGCCGCGGAAGCCGGAGGTCAAGCCGGGCAGGAGTCAAGGCCGCAGGCTGCGGTTCGGCCGCGGGACCCCGACGCCAGCCGCAAGGCCGGCAACGACGAGGACGCGACGCCGGCGGCTCGCATTTGTGCAAATGGCACATTGCGAGTACCGTGGGTGGTGTTGTTGCACTTTGCGGCAACGCTCCGCGTGGTCTACCCCCCTTTCCGAACTGACCGTGCGTCTGCCATCTGGTTCGGGAAGAGAATATAGGGGTCACTCATGACCACCGGTACTGTTAAGAAGGTCGTGGCCGATCGCGGCTTCGGCTTCATCTCCGCCGAGGATGGCAAGGAATACTTCTTCCATCGCGGCGGCCTCCAGGCCCCCCTCGACTTCGACCGTCTCGTCGGCGGCGAGCGTGTCTCGTTCGAGATCGAGACGAGCCCCAAGGGCCCGCGCGCCGTCCAGGTGAGCGCAGCCTAGTCCGCTTGGGCAATTCGCGGCCCGGGCGCCCTTCGCTCCGGGCCGCGTCTGGCCTATGGCCAGACGGCAGGATCCACCTCGACAGGAGCACCTCATCTCGAGAACCGCCTTCGTTTCCACGTATGCCCCGCGTCGGTGCGGCATCGCGACCTTCACCTACGACCTGGCCACGACCGTCGGCGAGCGTGAGATCGTGGCCCTGCACCCGTCCGACGAGCCCGGCCCCTACCCGGCCGAGGTCCGACATCGCATCAGACGCGATGTCGAGACGGATTACACGTATGTCGCGCGGGCGCTCAACGAGTGCGGGGTGAAAGTCGTCTGCGTCCAGCACGAGTACGGCATCTGGGGCGGCGACGATGGCTCCTACGTTCTCGACTTCGTCCATGCCCTGCGAGTGCCGGTCGTGGCGACACTTCACACCGTGCTGGCGCGGCCCACGCCGGCCCAGAGGGAGATCCTGAGGGGACTGGTCAGCGCAGCCCAGACATCGGTCGTCATGTCACGCGCGGGCGCGTCGCTTCTCACGAGCGTCTACGGCGTGGACCCCACGCGAGTCGCCATCGTCCCGCATGGCATCCCGCATCTGCCGCTCGTCGCCGCCGACACGGCCAAACCCCGTCTCGGCCTCAAGGACCGTACGGTGATCCTGAGCTTCGGCCTGATCGGGCCCGGCAAGGGCTTCGAGTCGGTCATCGAGGCGATGCCGGCAGTGATCAAGGCCGTGCCCACGGTGTGCTACGTGATCCTCGGCGCAACTCACCCGGGGATACTCGCCCGCGACGGCGAAGCCTACCGCGACAGTCTCAAGGCTCGCGTCGCGGCCCTTGGCCTGGGCGACCACGTCCAGTTCGTCGATCGGTTCGTCGGTCGTGTCGAGCTCGGGACCTGGCTCGAAGCCGCGGACATCGTGACGACGCCATACCCGAACCTCGACCAGAGCACCTCCGGCACGCTGGCCTACGGCATGGCAGCCGGTAAGGCCATCGTCTCGACCCCGTTCGTCTACGCCTCGGAGCTTCTCGCCGAAGGACGCGGCAGGCTCGTCTCGCGCTCGCCCGAAGCCTTCTCGGATGCGTTCGTGGAGCTCCTTGGCGATCACGAGCTGCGAAGCTCGATGGGTCGCCGGGCGTATGAGCACACACGGAAGATGGTGTGGTGGGAGGTCGGCGCCGAGTACCGCCGCATCTTCGACCGGGCCATCGGCGCGGCAACCTCGGTCCCGTTCCGAGCCACCGCCAGTCTTGCGGCGGCCATTGTCTGAGCAGTTCGACGCGGCGCCTCCCGGCGCAACGTCCGACGGCAAAGGCCGGGTGCGCGCACGGCTCGGCGGATCGACCTCGCCCGGCAATGCCCGCCCGGGTGATACGATTACCCGCGTAATCACTGTTTCGGAGACGCTGCACCAGCGTCTGCCCTCGGCACGCCACAAGGGTGCCGACCCCATCGCCGATCGCGCCGTCAGTGCCGGACCCAATCCGTCCCGCCAGGCCAGACCGGACCCGCGTCAGCTGACGCAATCAGGAGCAATCGTTTGACTTTCGACAACCTCGGCCTTTCGGCCGACCTTCTCGCCACAGTAGAGCGGGAGGGGTATACGGAGCCGACGCCCGTCCAGAGCGCGGCAATCCCACTCATCCTCGCCGGCCGCGACGTTCTCGCCGCCGCCCAGACCGGCACCGGCAAGACTGCCGCCTTCGTGCTGCCGATCCTGGAGATTCTCCGCCACCACTCCAACACCGGGTATTCGCCGGCACGACATCCGGTCCGCGTCCTGATCCTGACCCCCACCCGTGAGCTCGCGTGTCAGATCGCCGCCGCCGTCAAGACCTACGGCCGCAGCGTTCCGCTCCGCTCCACGGTCGTCTATGGCGGCACGCGCATCGACCCGGAGATCAAGATCCTTTGGAGCGGCGTCGAGATCCTCGTCGCCACGCCCGGCCGCCTGCTCGACCATGTCGGGCAGCGCACCGTGAACCTCTCCCAGGTCGAGATCCTCGTCCTCGACGAAGCGGACCGCATGCTCGACATGGGCTTCATTCCCGAAGTCCGCAAGATCGTCGGGCACATACCGGCGAAGCGCCAGACGCTGCTCTTCTCCGCAACCTTCTCCGATGACGTGCGCAAGCTCGCCGGCGAGTTCCAGACCGACCCGGAGACCGTCGAGGTCGCGCCCCGCAACAGCATCGCCGACAACCTGACGCAGGTCCTTTACCCGGTCGACCAGAGCCGCAAGGCGGACCTCCTCATCCACCTGATCCAGCGCGACTCGATGGAGCAGGTCCTTGTCTTTACCCGGAGCAAGATAGGAGCGAGCCGGCTGGCCGCGTACCTGGATCGAAGGGGCGTGAGCACGTCCGCGATCCACGGCGACCGCAGCCAGGCTGAGCGGACGCGGGCTCTCGAGGCGTTCAAGGGCCGCTTCGTCAAGGTCCTGGTCGCCACGGACGTGGCTTCGAGAGGCCTCGACATCGAGGACCTGCCCTACGTCGTGAACTTCGAGTTGCCGTACGAGCCGCAGGACTACATCCACCGCATCGGCCGAACCGGTCGCGCCGGCGCCAGCGGAACGGCCATCTCCCTGGTCTCGCCCGACGAGGTCGACGAGTTGCGGGGCGTCCAGCGCCTGCTGCGGAAGTCCATCCCGTGCGCTGTTGTCGAGGAATACCTGCCCGACCCCAACCGCGAGCCCGCGCCGGCGGCGCGGTTCGGCGGCGGGCGCTCGGGTGGGCAGTCGCGCTCGCCTCGGAATGGGTCGCAGCGGCCCAGCCAGACGTTCGCGGCCGCAGCGCGGTAGAGTCCCCACTGTGAGGAGCTGCTGAGCAAGTGCGAAAACGCAAGGTCACGTATCCGGTGGCCCGCACGGCCACGAAACCTGCCCGGACCACCGGGCTGACGAGCGACCCCAACTACGTGAGGTCGACGGTCGCGAGCATCAACCTGGCGGCGCTCGACACACGAGATGACCTCTCGGTCGGCGATCGAGTCAAGATCGGCGGCGGCGGGCTGTACGCCGGCGAGCTTGCCGTCGTCGAGGCTCTGATGGTCGGGGTCATCCCCGCCGCGATGGTTCGCACCGACGCCGGCAAGACACGGCGCGTTCGAGCGGTCGACATCGAGCGACTCCCCGCCGAAGGCTGACCGGGGGTTCTGCGCAGGCCCGGCCGCTTCGCCTCGCCCGCTCGAACCTCGACCTCCGGGCGGCTCTCGACAGCGCCGCCGGTATGACCAGCGCGGCTTTAGTGCAGCGTCAGCGCACGGCTCCGCGCCTGCGCAGCTCGGCAAGCAGTTCCGTCAGGCTCGTCACGGCGACGGCGGCGCCGGCGGCGACCAGCTCAGCGGCGTCGACGGCCCCGGTAGTCACACCGATGGCGAACATCTTTGCCCGCACGCTGGCCATCATGTCCCACCTCGAGTCGCCGATGTACCAGCAGCGCTCGGGCGGGAACCCGAGCTCGGCCGCGGACGCGAGCAGCAGGTCGGGCTCGGGCTTAGCGTTGACCACGTGACTGCCGTCCGTGATCCGCGGCGGCGCCGGCAGGCGCAGCGCGTTGACCGAGACGGCCACTTGGCCCGGCCGGCTCGAAGTGGCGATGGCGAAGGTCAGGTGGCTCTCCTCCAACGCGGTCAGCAGCTCCGTCGCGCCCGGTAACGGGACCGGCGCCGCGTTCAACTCGTCGAAGATCGCGCCGGAGACGCGGTCAAATTCCTCGGTCTCCGCATAGTCGAGCTCGCGGCCCTGCTCCCGGGCCATCTCCCTGGCGAGCCACCGGCCGTCGGACCCGATGTAGTCGCCGAGACGACTCCGGTCCACGGTCAGGCCACCGCGCCGCAACGCTTCCCACCAGGCTTCGATGCGGCGCTGGACCGTGTCGACGAGAGTGCCGTCCAGGTCGAACAGGAGGGCCGCCGGATCGGGCAGGTCGGCGAGGGTCGGCGCGTCGGATGGTCGGTTCGAGGACGCGTCCGGGCTCATGCGCGAATGATGCCAGATGGGCCCGGATCCTCGGGCCGAGCGTCTCAGACCGCCGGCCCGAAGAGCCGCGCTACACGCCCGCGGTCACCTGCCCCAGGTATACGCGTCCCTGTCGGAGCGACAGGTAGCCCCGCTCGTGAGCCAGCCAGAAGAGACGCTCGGCACAGCCGTGCCGCAGATCGAACTCGCACTCGAGCAACTCGAGGACCAGCGGCAGCGGCTGTGACCGGACCAGCAGAATCGGCCGCAACCGCATGACCGTCTCCTTGACCTGGGCCTCGCACTCGTCGGCGCTCAGGCACTCGAGGTCGGGGCACTCGTATGCGGGACCGACCTCGATGGCCACGGACTCCCGCTCCTCGATATCCAGCCCGACCAGCTCGCCCGGCTCATGGTGCCGTGGTGGCGGCACGGTCATCGATCGAAAGGCTCTCTGGACGTCTACGGCTCCCATCTCCGCCTCCCTCCGGCTGGCGAGCCGGACGGGCAACATTCGAACGCACCGAGAGCCGTGTCCGAGCCTCGAAGGCCTCGAAGGCCTCGAAGTGGCCGCCGCGGTGGTCGTTGAATGCCGGCGCGGGCGCGCCGGAAGGCGCCTGGGAGGCGACGGGGACGGTGCTTTGGCCGCGCACCGTTGCGCCGCCAGATCCATGTTGGAAACGGCCCCGGTGGCCGCCTCACTCGGAGAGCTGCGACCCTACCGATCCGGACGGCTTCGCTGCCGGCCTCTCGATGTCACGACCACAGTGTAAGCCCGGGCATCAAGCAGCCCGACGGCGGCTCCATCCTAGGAGTGGAGCCGCTGCGCCGGCCGGCGCGGTTGGGCCGCCCCGGATCACGAGAAGCGGTAGGCGACGATAACCGTGACGACCAATTGCATGGAGGTGGCGTTCGAGACGGTGCCCGGGACGCAAACTTCGGGCGAGCTGGCAGGCGCGGGCGCGGTCGTGACCGTGGCCTGACTACCGTCACCGGGGCCACTCGCGCCGGTTCCAGGGAGCAGCGGCATCGGGATGGCACAATCGCTGGTCGGGTAGACGTAGCTGTCCGACGACGAGACGCTGACCGAGTAGGTTCCCGTGATAGACACGCGAATGGCGGTCGCCACGGCCTGGGCCTGGGCCCTGGCGTCGGCGAGAGCGGCGCCCGTGGCCTTGGGCGTGGCCGTCGCCCTGTCCGAGCCATCGGCCTTCATGCTGGCGGTGCCGCTTCCGGCGGCGAGGATCGTGCCCTCGGGCGCGACCCCCAGCGACGGGTCGATCTGGTACGGATAGACCGCGCCCGAGGCGCTGGATCCCTGGGCCACTCCCGGCTCTGTCGAAACCTGGCCGGTAGCGGGCACGCCCGCTGCGCCGCCCGTGGCGTCTCCATTGGTCGTTGCCGTCGCGGTGGGCGAGGCCTGCGAGCCGCTCGTGGCGACGACGGCGCCGGCGCTCCAACCGGCGGCCAGAGACGCGGCGGAAACGAACAGGAGCCCCACCAGGAGCGAGCGCCGGGGTTTGGAGGGCAGGCGGAGTTTCATCGAAGTGCTCCTAGGGTCGAGCTGGGATTTCGGTGGCGATGTCGAGCGCCGGTAGGACGTCACCATCCGTCCGCCGGTTCCCCTTCCGTCCTGACTCGGCCCACCTGCCGGATGGCCGGATCGAGGCCCGCCATGTTGGAATCAACAGCCCGGTCAGTCGCTTTTTGAGCGAATCCACCGTACTGGCACAGAATCAGACGCGTAGACTGCACACGTACGGAATCTACCGTAGGCGAACGAAATGCAGCAGCTGCGGTGGGAGGCCCAGGCGCTGCGGCGTAGTCGAGGCAGTCCGTTCGGATCGGGTCGGCGGTGGAGGATCGTCACCCTCCAGATTGGTGCAGACGCCGGATGGTCGGCTCGGAGGAGCCGACCGACTTCCGATGTAGGAGCGGTTGCGAGCTCCCCATCATCGGCCCCGATCGCCAACGGCAACACCTGTTGTCCAATTGCGTACGAGGCCGATCCAGGGATGACGGATCAAGGCGATCGCATGGACGCGAAGGAAACGCGCTGCTCAGTATGCAAGCACCCGGTGGCCCTCGTGGCCGGCCCGGGTCGCCGCCGAGCTGCACTCATCGAAGACGGGCTGACTCTCTGCGACGTGTGCGCACCCGCAGGCAATCACCAGCCGGTCCGCTTCGAGCGCTGACGCTCGGCCTCGCCGCGCGGTCAGAACTCCTGCGGGCACCACGGCAGCAACGCGGTGCGGAAGAGCGCCTCGGCCGCGATCAATCCTCCTGCGCGAAGCTCCACCACTCGTCCCGCGCGCGCCAGCGAAACCGCGCCCAAACCCCCGAGGAAGAGCGAGCCCAGGTCGTTCGCGTCCAGCGCCAGGTCCGGTTCGGCCTTCGTCGCCGTAACGCGGGCCCGACCGTCGGACACCTCGAGAGCCCAGCGACCCGCATTCCAGGGGCAGTACTCGTCGCGTAGATCGAGAACGACCCGACCGCCGGCGCGCCAGTCGATGCCGTAGGCTCGGCCTTCCAGGGCCGCCTTCGCGTCCACGATCCGCAGCCACAGCCCGTCGCCGAGGCCCATGCCCAGCCGCCGCGGCTCGGCCGCGAGCAGCGGCAGCGGATGGTCCAGCGGCAGGCGCCACGCCTTGAGCGTCCGCATCAGATCCACGTTGAAGAGGAACCGCCAGATCTCGCGCGTCCCGCGCTCCGTCGACCCGATCGCCTCCTCGACGTTCACCGTGCCGTTGGGACCGCGCGGTCCCCAATCGCTCTTGGTCTTGTAGACGGCATAGGCCTCGGGGCCCCGGTCCGTCTCGTAGACGACCAGGCGCCGCGCCTCACCACCCTTGGCGTCCTTGTCGGCGAGTGGCAGCTGCCCCACCCACCAGTCGGGGGTCCGCGACAGGAAGCCGGCCCTTTGCGCGCGCACAGCCTCGTACACGGGCGTCACCAGGTCCAGACCTTCGCCGGCTCGGAGGAGCCGGCACGATCCCTCGACCGGCCACTCCCTGGCGAATCCGGCGGTGGCGGTCTCCGCCTCGAGGTGGACGCCGACCGTGGCCAGGCCGTAGCCGAAGCGCTGGTAGATGGCGCCCTCGGACGCCCACAGCATCGCCAGCGGCTCGTTGCGGGCATGGCAGTCGTCGATCATCAGCCGCATCATGCCGCGGAGGATCCCGCGACGGCGGTGCGACGGCAGGACGGTGACCCAGGTCACGCCGCCGGTGGGGAGCTCGCCGCCCGGAACGCTCAGCTTCACCGAGAAGACGCCGCCGGTGCCCACGAACCGATCGCCATCGACGGCGCACACGAAGCGCGCCGGATCGGAGACCTTCGTAACGCGCTCGATCATCTCATCGGAGACATCCTCACCGAAAGCGATCTCGGCGGTCTTGAGCAGCTCGGCGAAACGACCGGGCGGGCAGGTGCCAATCTCGACGCTCATGACGTCACCGCCTGCAGCGCCGCCACCGCCGGCGGCGTCGCCGTAGCAGGCGGCGCGGCCGACACCTTCGAGCGCCAGCCATTCGACGATGGCGGCGACCACCTGGGGCCCCTCCGGCTCGTTCAGAGTCTCGTGGCGCAGGCCCGGCAGGACGCGCCGCTCCACCCCGGGGATTGCCGCCAACGGCTCGCTCACTTGCGTCGGGACGAGAGTGTCGTCGCCGCCGTGGATGACCAGCGTCGGAGTGTGGAGGCGGTCGAGGTGCGCCCGACTGCGCTTCATGGCTTTGAATAGCTCGGCGCCCAGACGGGTCGTCGAGCCGGGCTGGACCAGCGGATCGGCGAAGTTGGCCGTGCCGACGGCAGGGTCGCGCGAGAGCTGCTCGGCGGCGATCGGGGTGGCCAGCACGAAGGTCGGCGCCAAGCGGCTGAGCACCGGGGCGACGGCGCGCTGCCAGCCCGGGACGCTGGCATCCAGGGGCGGGGCGCTCAGCACGAGCAGGTCCGGCGCGGGGCGGTTCGAACACGCGTACGTCAGGGCGATGAGCGCGCCCATCGAATGCCCGAACAGGACCAGCGGCCGGCCGGGCTGGCGTGCGGCCGCCAGCCGGCCTTCCAGATCGTCGAGGTAGTCGTCCCATCTTCGGACGTAGGCGCGCCGGCCACCGGAGAGCCCGTGACCGCGGATGTCGAAAGCGTGAACGTCGAGCCCCGCCTCGGCCAGAAGTCGACCGGTTCGCTCGTACCGGCCGCTGTGCTCGCCGATGCCGTGGACCACCAGGACCGTCGCCCACGGCGCGCCGACGGGCGGCCAATGACGCAGGTGCAGCGCCGTCCCGTCGGCCGCGAGCGCGGATGCCCCGCGTGCCGTGGCGCCGGACGTCGTCTCGGCTGCCGCAATGTTTGTCGCTGGATCATTTGGAGCCGCCATATCCGCTTCCTCTGTCTCGTGCCTCTTCGCTGCGGGCCATCTTACCCACGCGGAGCAGGAGCGCGGCGGCCTATGCTGCAGAGTAGATTGCGACAGCGTTCCGGTCGCGTCACTCGGACAATTGCGAAAGGGGGCACCTCGATGCCGATCGGCAAGAAGGGTTGGAACTGGTTCACGCCGAAGTTGCGGGCAGGGCCAACTGGCACGCGGGTGGCCTGGGCGGCTCTGCTCGTGGTTGCCGCCTTCTGCTACGCCTTCTTCGGGCCGCTCGTGTTCGATGCGGCCTACTGGGTCCTCGGGAAGGTGGCCCGTTTCCAAGCCGACCGGCGGTTGCGAGCCGGGGTTTCCATCGCCTTTGTGGTCGTGTACTTCGTGGCCCTCAGCCTCTCGGGCTCGAAACAGCCCAACTCGACCGGAGCAGGGGCCACCTCCACCCCGCTGGTGGCAATGGCCACCGCGAGCCCCTCGGCAAGCCCAACTGCCTCTCCGACGGCAAGCCCAACCGCCTCTCCATCGGCGAGTCCAACCGCTACCAGTGCCCCGACGCCATCGCCCATTCCAACACCCGTGCCGACGCCGACCGCCACGCCAGTCCCGGCCCCGACGCCGGGGACGCTCCTCTCAATCAGTGGCAGCGGAATCAAATCGTCTAGGGAGTTCACCGCGTCAGGCGACAGCGTGGACGTGACCTACACCTTCAACTGCTCCAACTTCGGGTCCGAGGGCAACTTCCAGATCTACTTCTACGGGGCAAACTTGTTCGGGATCCCGGACATCCTCGCCAACGACCTGGCGAAGAAGGGCGGCGACACGACGACCGAGTATCTCAACGGTGCCACTGGCCCGTTCCACCTAGAGATGAACTCCGAATGTAAGTGGACGGTGAAGGTCATAGGGATGCCGTAGCCCCCGGCCCCCGCTCCGCCGGTCGCCGACGATCCCGGCCCAGCCAGCGGCGATGGACGCGGCGCACGCTTTGGGCCCCTCCCCCAGGTCTTATGATGGTTGACGCGAATTGCGCAGTAACCTGGGGAGGTTGAAGACCATGTCGGATTCCGTTCAGGGGCCGCCGATTCAGCCATCGGCACCGCCACCGACGGTGAACGTCAACGTCCAAGCCCCGGTAATCGTGGTCGCCCCGCCGAAAGGCCCGGGCATCGGTATCAGGGCAGTCTGGTTCCTGTTCATCGGCTGGTGGCTGGCAGGCTTGGTGATCACCATTGCGTACATCTGCGCCGTGACGGTCATCGGCTTGCCGTTCGCGTTCTACCTGTTCAACCGGATTCCGACCGTTCTGACCCTGCGCGGGCGTAGCCAGACCTACCAGGCCACGACGAGCGCGGACGGCCGCACGACGTACCTCAACGCGGTAAACATCCCGCAGCGCCCGATGTGGCAGCGCGCCGTGTGGTTCATCTGCATCGGCTGGTGGTTCGGCGCGATTTGGATGTCGCTCGCCTACGTGTTCTGTCTACTCGCGTGCTTCCTCTGCTGGTTGATCCTGCCCCTCGGCCTCCTGCCCCTCGGCCTCATGATGTTCGACCGGACCGGCGGGGTCATGACGCTGATGCGCTACTAGGAGCCTGTAGCGGCATTCGCTCTCGGCGACCGTGATCCCACGTAGGCGGATCCGAACAGCGCGGCCAACGACTTCCTCGACGGGTTGGCCGTCGCCTGAAGCCCGCTACTCCCCTGCCCGCTTCTCGAAGTCGAGCGAGGCGGAGTTGATGCAGTAGCGCAGGCCGGTCGGCTTCGGGCCGTCGTCGAAGAGATGGCCCAGGTGCGCACCGCAGTTCGAGCAGCGCACCTCGGTGCGGACCATGCCGAGGCTTCTGTCCTGCCTGGTCGTGACCCTGGCCCTGTCGAGCACGTCGAAGAAGCTCGGCCAGCCGCATTGACTGTCGTACTTCTGGGTCGACTCGAAGAGAGTCTGGCCGCAGACGATGCAGCGGTAGCTGCCCGTCTCGTGGGCATCCCAGTAGGCGCCGGTGAACGGCCGCTCGGTATCGGCCTCCTGCGTGACCGCGTACTGGAGCGGCGTCAGGCGCCGCCGCAGCTCCGTCTTGTCGATCTGGGCGGTCATGCGGGCACTCCCTGCGAGCGCATCGTCCCGATCAGCTCGCCGACGAGCCCCACGGCCTCCGGCGTCCGGATAGCGGCGTTGCGGAAGATGAAGCCACCGAAGCCCGCATCCATGTAGCGCCGCAGGATCGCGGCGCCTTCATCGACCAGCACAGGGTTGACCATCGCCCTTCGCTCGGCCGGGACGCGCTCCAGGACGCGGGCCTTGTCGGCCTCGCTGGCCACCGGCACGATCGACACGGAGACGGTTCGCAGGATCTCGGACGGATCGCGGCCGACGGCCTCGCAATGGCGGTCCAGGACCGCCAGCTTGGCTGAGGCCTCCTCGAACGAGCCGAACCAGTTCGTGATGTCGGCGAACCGGGCCGCAAGTTTGAGCGTCCGCTTCTCGCCGCCGCCGCCGACCATGATTTTCGGCCCGGCCGGCTGGATCGGCCTCGGGCAGTTGAGAGCGCGGTCGATCCGGTAGTAGCGACCCTCGAAGCTCGGACGGTCCTGCGTGAACATCGCCTTGCAGATCGTCAGCGCTTCTTCGAGGCGATCCTCGCGCTCGCCGATCGGCGGGAAGTCGATGCCGTAGCCGGCGTGCTCCGTCTCGTTCCAGGCGGCGCCGATGCCCAGCATCGCCCGGCCTTTCGAAACGATGTCGAGCGTGGTGACCGTCTTCGCCAGCATGGCCGGGTTCCGATAGGTCACTCCGGTGACCATCGTGCCGAGCATGACCCGCTCCGTCCGCGCCGCGATCCCGCCGAGGGCCGTGTACCCCTCGAGCATCGGTTCCTCCTCCGAGCCGACGCCGCCGATCTGGTAGAAGTGGTCCATGACGGTCACGAGGTCGAACCCGGCCGCCTCCGCCGATTGAGCCAGCTCGACGACGCGGTCGAACAGCTTCGAATCCGGCACGCCGGCGAAGGTGAAGCTGGGCATGTGGTACCCGAAGAAGGGTCGCATCAAAGGGGCTCCTTTGCCGACGAAGCGCTCGCCGTCCGACCCGGCGTTCGGCGCTGCGTTGGGTTCGACCGTAGCACCGTTGTGCCGGATATGCACGGTCCAGGCGGCCGTCGTTGCGCGACCCGCACGCAGGACCCTAGGGAGGCCGCAAAACGACCATCACGGGCGCCGGAGCGGCGCGTATGCTCCTGCTGCATTCACTGACGCGCTGTTCACCCGCTTGCCACGCACCGCAGACAAGAGAGGATCGGATGGACCCCTCCGGATACGGCCAGACACCCCCGCCTCCGCCGCCCCCCGCTCCGGACGCACCGCCCCCTTGGGCCCAGCCCGGCCAGCCTGGCCCATACGGCGAGCCCGGCCAGCCCGGCGGCCCCTACGGTCAGCCCGGCCCCTACGGTCAGCCCGGCGGCCCCTACGGCCAGCCCGGCGGCCCCTACGGCCAGCCCGGCGGCCCCTACGGCCAGCCCGGCGGCCCCTACGGACAGCCGGCCGGAATGTGGGTCGCCCCGGCACCTTCGTCGCGCTCGCGCCTGCCGCTGATCATCGCCGCCATCGTCGTGGTCGTCGTGCTCGCGGGCGCCGGGCTGTTCGCCTACAGCTACATCAGGAACAACCAGGACGCCGGCAAGGTGGTCTTCTCGACCGACGAGCCCGTGGCCGGTCAGACCACCGGCTGCGTCGTCGCTAATCAGGTGACGACCATCCCGGTCGGCACGTCCGTCTACGCGACGTACCACTTCAGCTCGCAGCAGGGCTCCGACGTCGTCGACCTCTCTATCACCAAGGACGGGGCGACGTTCCTTTCGCCCTGGGCGATGCCAACCTCCGACACCCAGGGGTACAACTGCGTCGCCGACAATTCGGATTTCAGCACCATCTTCGTCGACCCGGGGAAGTACACGATCACGCTGACCTCGGGTGGCAGCACGATCGCCCAAGGGACTCTGACAGTCACCCCGTAGGCGATTGGGGCGACGTGACCGGCGCGTCGCGCTGCGACCGCCGCCGCAGAGGCGCCCCAATCAGATCCAACGGCGACACCGCTCGCTCTGAGACGCACCTGGAACACCGCCTCGCGATAACCGAGGCGGTGTTTCCGTTTCCGGGTCTCCCCGCAAGGGCCGCCGGAGCCAGGCTAAGCCGGCTGATCCACGGCGTCCGTGTCGCCGTCTGGAAGTTGCGGGGCAGCCGAGTCAGCCTCGGGCTCGGCCGGGGGTACGTCGTTCGCGGTGGGCTGAGCCGCTTCTGTCGTACCGGCCGGGGGCGTCGCTGCGCCGGCCGGGGACGTCGCCGCGCTGGCCGGGGGCGTCGCTGCGCCGGCCGGGGGCGTCGCCGCCCTCGCGGCATCCGCCACGCGGCTCCTGTGGGCCGCGAGGATATGGCAGGTGATCCGCTCCTGATCCTGCTCGCTGATCTTGTCGAAGCGGACCGCGACTCGGGTGAGCATCCTGGGTTTGTCGGTCGACGCTGCGGACCCGGTCGGGACCGGGGCCGGGATCTCGTCGATGCGGACAACCGGCCCTCCCGCGACGACGATGTCGCGCGCGGTGATGTCGCGCGCGGTCAGGACGAGGGCCACCCGCAGCTGGTCGCCGAACATCAGCGGCATCTCCGTGGTGAACTGGACGCCGCCTGCCCCGATGTTCACGGTGCGGCCCGCTCCCACCATATCGGCGGCGAGAGCGCCGAACGACTTGATCCGAACATCCCGCTCCAGATCCACCCGGACGTGCGGCCGGCGCTGGACCTGGTCCACACCCTGCGGGCGGCGAACCGCGAACACTCGCGACTTTTCCGTGCCCTGGCGGGAGCTGCCACCAAGCCGGCGGACGAACTCGCTCTCGACGATCAGCGCTCCGCCGCGGTCGAACGTCAGGTGAATTCGCTGACCTTCCTTTATGCGCAGCAGCCGCGGGTCGGGCAGGCGCAGCGCCAGCCAGAGCTCCTTGTCCAGCACGTTCGTCACGAAGGAGGGCAGACCTATCGGAATGCCGTCAACCTCGGTCTCGACCAGGACATCATCGTGTATCGACAGGTCTTTGGGATCGATGGCCATCGGCTGGCTCTCTGCCGCTTCGATCTGAGTCTGAGCGCGAACCCGGCACATGCGACCGAGCAGCCGGCACGCCTGCTGCAGGCTCGATTGAATCTCGGTTCTCGCTCACCCCCCCCGCTGTCAGATTCGGAGATGAACTGCAGCGGTTTCAAGATAGGGATCGGTCCACAAGACAGCGGATTTGAGCACCCGGCAACGGGGCCGATGCGGGGGCGCGTAACGGCGTGCGGCGAGCGGCGGCCGGCGGCGGCGGCGTGCGGCGAGCAGCGGCCGGCGGCGGCGGCGTGCGGCGAGCAGCGGCCGGCGGCGGCGTGCGGCAGGCCCTCGTTCACTGACGTGAGGCGCGCCAGCTCCGGAAGGTGGGCCAGCCCCACGAAATCGCGGCCGCCGCGATCGCCAGCCCGGTCAGGAAGTACAGAGGATGCAGGATCGATATGCCCCTGATGATCGCCAGCTCGACGACGATCCAGATCATCATGCCGCATCCAATGGCGAAGGCGAGGAAGGGCGCGATGTGCCACCGGCGCAGGCCCATGACCGCGACCGCGAACGACCCAAGGCCGAAGAGCCCACCGAGGATCAATCCGGGCACGAAGAAGTCGGGGAAGGGGCTCCCGGCGAGCCAGCTCAAGGGCATCTGCATGACGCTGCCGTCCGGTTTGGCGACCAGCGCGGCACCCCCGGCACTGGCTCCGAGGCCCAGCCAGACGAGGAGGCCGACGGCCATGCGGCCGGCTCGTCCCATCGCGGGGGCGGGAATGTTGGCAGCGGCTGCGACGGTCGGGGTCGTCATCTACTCGCTCGCCATACGGTCGGTGGCGTGGTCGCCTCCGTCGAGGCGCCGGAACCGCGATGCTCCCAGGCGCGGCATGCAGTGGCCAGGGCCATCCGACCCCTCAGCGCCGGCTCGACCGCCTGACCGAGCAATGCCGCAAGCTAGGCCTCCGCCGGCCTGGCCAGGTAGAAGCCCTGCCCGTACTGCACCTTCAGCAACTTCAGGGCTGTCAGCTCGTTCGCGGTCTCTATGCCCTCCGCGATCAGGGCGCAGCCGACGCTCTCCGCGAAGCGAGTCATGCCCGTGACCATCGCCTGGCGGGCCGGGTCCGTGTCGACGTTGCGGACCAGGGAGATGTCGAGCTTCACGTATTGCGGGCGCAGCTCGAGGATGTGGCGCAGGCCGGCGTAACCGGCGCCGGCGTCGTCGACGGCAAGCATCGCGTGCGGGCGCACCTGGTCCAGCGCGGCGAGCAGCCGTGGGTAGTCGTCGATCTCGACGTGCTCAGTGACCTCGAGAACGACCGGCCGGTCGGCCTCGGCCAGCACGTCGAGCAGCGGGATGACCGCGGTTGCCAGGGCCGGCGACACGTTCAGGCTCAGGAAGCTTCCCGCCGGCAGCCGGCGCGCCCGGGCCACCTGCTCGTGCAGGACCGCCATCTCGAGCTGAACCATCATTCCGACTTCGTCGGCGGCCAGGAAGCGAAGGTCGGGCCTGGTCCCGTCCGAGAAGCGCGCCAGAGCCTCGAAGCCCACGTGCTTTCCCGTCGCCAGATCCACAATCGGCTGGTAGACGGGCCGGAAGGCGCGGTCGGCGATGATGGTTCGCACCTGCGCCTGCATCTCCTCGCGCTGGCTGCGCTCTGCCAGGGCCGGACCCAGCACGGCCGCGGACATGATGCTGAACTCAGTCAGGGTCGCGAGTCGATCCGAGAGACGGCTGGCGTGGTTGGGAGTGGTCGCGCCCATGGCCAGCAGGCCGATCGTCTGGTCGTTCCAGAAGAGGGGCGCCAGGGCCTCGGCCCGTAGTCCCGAAAAGGCAATCGCCCGATCGAAATCCCCTCGCGGCGTGCGCTCTACCCACGACTCCAGCCATAGCCCGAAATCGGCATGCTCCCGCAGCTCATCGGCCGCATCCTCGGGGATCGGCTCACCGACAGCTACGGGACGGCAGACGGCACCGCCCTGGGCCAGCGGCACGACGCCGTGCGCCGTGAAGGCGAAGACGATGACCGTGTCGATCCCGCCGATGCGCAGCGCTTCGGCGCAGATCCGGTCGGCGCTCTCCTCGACCGTCGAGGCGGCTTCGAGTCGGGCCAGAGAGACGGTCGTGGCGGCACGCTCGCTCATCTCGGTCGTGAGTCGCTCCGAAGCCACGCGCTCGCGCCCAAGACTGATTCGGTAGCGCGCCATCGCCAGCAGCACAACCGAGCACGTGCCGACGGCGATCGGGTCGATCTCCAGCGGCCGGGCGCGAGGCATGACGTCGAGGAAGGCGCAGCCCACGATGGCCACGATCGGCAGCCACTCGGCGGTGGCACGAGCGAAGCGTTCGTACCGCGGCCCGCCCCCCTGCCGAAGGCTCCAGGTCACTCCGCCGTAGCCGGAGACGAGGGCTCCGGCAGGGAAGATGAAGTCCATCGGCTCGATCGAGTCCGGCGTGCCGGCGAGGAACCGCGCGAGCCAGCCCTGCCAGGCGATGGCCAGCAGTACGATGCCCAATCCAACGGCCCAGACACCTCGCCTGCTCGGCTCGATGCGGAGCGATAGGGCGGCAACCGCTGCCGCCCCGGCACTGGCGAAGAACGATGCCGAGACGAGGGGCACAAGCAGGTTGGCAGTCGGGTCGGTGAAGAGTCCAGCTACCTGACTCCCCGCCAGGAAGCTCGGGTGGAGCCAGTTGGCCAGGACCAGGGTCATGGCGGCCGCCATGATCACGACGCCGTCCAAAAGCACCGCACGCCTTGCTTCCGGCTCGAGGCGGCGGGCCAGTGCGACCATCAGCGTCGCCACTCCCAGCACGGCGCCGACGACGTAGCAGATGTCCGACGCGGCGCCCAGGGTCCCCAGGCTCCGATGGAAGATGTCCGGGACGCCGGCGATGGCCTGGCCCGCCGCGGTCAACGCAATCGCGATGGCGAGCGAGGCGCGGAACCGCCGATACTCGGGCTCGCCTCTTGCCGCCGCGACGCCCACGGCCACGGCCGCGGCCGTGGGCGCAACCACGCATGAGACATCCTCGAAGAGGACCCAGTAGTTGCGTGGGTTGAGGAGCTCGAGCGCGCCGGACGCCACACAGACCAGAAACCCGAAAGCCACGATCGTCAGACCGGGCCGCTGAGCGTAAAGGCCGAGCGCGCTCTGGGCGCGGCCGAGAATCGTGTGGCCCGGGCTGCGGAGCGCACCTATGCGCACGACCGGAGGCATACCCGGCCGGCGCCGGCGTACCCCCAACCAGCCAGCCGCAGGTAGATTCATGGCGTCGCGAACGCCGGGCCGGGCGATGGCCTGGCGACCCGAGGGCTGG
Source organism: Chloroflexota bacterium (assembly GCA_003171065.1). Taxonomy (GTDB): domain Bacteria; phylum Chloroflexota; class Limnocylindria; order Limnocylindrales; family CSP1-4; genus Fen-1039. The sequence continues at coordinate 7,845 of PMXQ01000103.1, read as the reverse complement.
TTTGCGGCTCCATCGATGGCGACCCGCTAGCACGACCGCCCATCACCGGCACCCGACGCCGGGCGCGCGGCCTCGGACGCGCAGTCGACCATCGACAGTCCGGCCGTCCTGCTCTCTAGATATCGGCCGTCATGCGTCGCGTATTCAGCCCCCTCGCCCGCATCGACCCGCGATTCGGTACCGTAGGACCATTGGAATGGCCGCCCCGGCGGGCACAGCACGCTTCATCGGAACGGCGCTCGAACCCGGACGGCTGCCTGACGGAGGACCTGATGCGCCTGCACGACTTCGCCCTCGAGCGTTTCTTCGCGCGCTGGGAATTCGCCGCATCCCTGCTGTTGTGCGCCTCCGACGTCGAGGCTTGGCCGCTCCACGACCTGCTCGATCTGGCGGACGAAGATGGCCGGCGGCGGTGGCACGAGCTGCGGCTCGGCTACACGGAATCCCAGGGCGACCCGGCTCTGCGAGCCGAGATTGCGGCGCTGTACGAGCGAGTTTCTGCCGACGACGTGCTGGTCTTCTCCGGCGCCGAGAAAGGGATCTTCGCGCTTCACAACGTGCTGCTCGGGCCCGGCGATCACGCCGTGATCGTCCGGCCGGCGTACCAGTCGCTGGCGGAAGTGGCATACGCCGCGGGCGCAGACGTCTCGCGCATCGAGCTGCGCGAGGCCGACGGCTGGCGGCTCGACGTCTCGGAGGTGAGAGCCGCCCTTCGGCCGAACACCCGGCTGATCCTGATCAATGAGCCACACAACCCGACGGGCTCGCTGAGCGACCGGGCGACCTTCGATCGGTTGGTGGAGCTGGCGGCCGAATCGGGCGCCCGCCTGATCGTCGACGAGGTCTACCGGTTCCTGGAATTCGATCCCGCGGACCGCCTGCCGGCCGGAGCTGACGCGCTCGAGACGGGTGTGAGCATCGGCGTCATGTCCAAGTCATTCGGGCTGGCCGGGCTTCGGATCGGTTGGATCGCCACGCGCGACCGCCAATTGCTGGCCCAACTCGCCGCGTTCAAGGACTACACCACGATATGCAACTCGGCGCCTTCCGAGGTGTTGTCCCTGATCGCGCTGCGCGCCCGGGACCGCCTCCTGGCGCGCAACCGCGCCATCGTCGAAGCGAACCTGCCGCTCCTCGATGGGTTCTTCGGGCGGTGGGGCGGCGTCTTCGAGTGGGTGCGGCCACGCGGCGGAAGCGTCGGCTTCCCACGGCTGCTCGCGGATCGGCCGGTCGACTCCTTTGCGGACGAGCTGGTTCGAGAAAGCGGGGTGCTCATCCTGCCCGGCACGCTCTTCGCCGACACGGGCAATCACTTCCGAGTTGGGTACGGCCGGACGAACCTCCCGGCGGCGCTGAAACGGCTGGAGCGTTACGCGGAGCGCACGCTGCGGTAGGCCGCCCTGGTGGGATGCGGGGCGGATCGTCACAGCTAGCGCCTGGTCTGACTCAGGCGGGCCCTCGTGTCGCGGGAATAGCGGGCCAGTGCGAAGGCCGCGGCCGTGACGGCGGCCATCATGACGAGCTCCGATGACATGGGCGCAAGCGCCCGCTCGACCGCCTTCGAGCTTCTGGCTGAACACCCCGATGCTAGTCTGTGCTCCATCTCGCGGACGTTCAGGCTCAAACCCGTCACGCTGTGGGGGGCACCGCAATGGGTTTCTTCGGCGGTCACACAGGATCGGCCCCGTCTCCGTTCGACGCCATCAACGGGCCGCGGCTCGCCGGAGGCGAGGGCAGCCATCCTCTCCATTCCGTCAGCCCCGAGGAGCTGCTCAACCCGAGCGATGGAGCGGTGACGGGTGAGTTCGTGCTGGACCAGCCGGCGAGAGTCGGCGACGGCATCACCGGCCATATTCGGCTGACCGCCGCAAAGGAGGTCAACGCCCGAAAGGCGTATCTCCGGCTCGTGGGCCTGCGGCTGGACGAGGTTCGCCGCGAGGTCGACCATCGGGACTCCAAGGGCAACATCGAGTACACCGAGCGGTGGGTCGAAACGGCGGGCAAGCTCTTCAGCGCGGATGCCTTCCTGGAGCCACCGATCCCGACCAGCCTCGAGCCGGGTGCGACCTGGGAGTCGACCTTCGCGTTGCCGGCGCCACCGCTTGGCCCGCCAACGGCTCATCTGGGCGAGTCGATCATCGCCTGGGCGCTCGAGGTCCGCTGGGACATCGCCATGGGCTCCGATCACTGGGCCGCCCTGTACCTGCCTCTGGCCCAGCATCCGGACCTTCTTCGCGCCGGGGTCGGCAAGCAGGGCGGCACCGGTCTCATGGCGGGCGTGCCCGTGGGCGACGCGACGATCAACGTGACGTCGCCCTTGCCGGCGCCCGCCGGTCAGGAAGTCGCCATCACGGTCTCGTGGCCCTCGGCGCCGTCCGGACAGGGAGCCCGCATCGAGATCCATCGCCGCACCAATTGCCCGAATGGAATCGAAGGGATCATCGCCTCGGCGGCGGTCGATCCCGCCTCGCTGAACAGCGGCGCCGCTCAGGCCAACCTGCTCGTGCCGGCCGGGTCGGCGCCCTCGTTCGACGGAGCCGGGCTGGAGATCGACTACGTGATCCGAGTCCTGGTCGACCGGCGCCTCCGCGCGGACGCCGCCATCGAGCGGCCTTTGGGGATCGTGTAGGTTCGAGGGCCCCGGCGGGAAGCGGGGGAGTGGCTGCGCGCCGCGGCGCGGGGGCGGGCGCGGGCGCGGGCGTGGCGCAGGGCCGGGCGGCTGGAGCGGCTGCGGCGCGGGCCGGCTGGGCGCGGGGCGGCCGGAGCGGCCGCGGCGCGAGCCGGCTGGGCGCGGCGCAGGGCCGGGCGGCCCGGCGCGGGCGCGGGGTAGCGGGCGCGGCGCAGGGCCGGGCGGCCCGGCGCGGGCGCGGGGTAGCGGGCGCGGGCGCGTGGCGGGGCGGCCGGCGCGGCGCGGGGCGCGGGCGTGGGCGCGGGCGCGGGGCGGCCGGAGCGGCCGCGGCGCGAGCCGGCTGGGCGCGGCGCCTGAACCGCCGCGGAGGGCCGGCGCGGCGACCGGCAGCACCGGGGGCCGGTTCGAGGGCGGCCCGGGCCGGCATTCTGGTCAGATTCACGCCGGGGTAGCACGGGTCCAGATTGCACCGTGCCCGGGGCCTGTTTTCGGTCCGAGAGGCCGGCGCGGCGACCGGCGGCACCGGGGGCCGGTTCGAGGGCGGCCCGGGCCGGCATTCTGGTCAGATTCAGGCCGGGGTAGCACGGGTCCAGATTGCACCGTGCCCGGGGCCTGTTTTCGGTCCGAGAGGCCGGCCTGGATCGCAGGGTTGAGCGTGACCCCGAGATCGATCGAGCGTTGTGGGCTCCAAGCGCGCCCTCCGCAACCCTCCGATCTGGACTCGTGCTACCCCGGTTTGCATATGTCCAGATCGAGGCGGCCGGGCGGGGCGGCCGGGCGGAGCGGCCGGCGCGGCCGGCGCCCGCGCGGGGCCGGGCGGAGCGGCCGGCGCGGCCCGCGCTCGGCCCGCGCCGGCCCGAATCGGGCTCGAGATGACCGCGGCCGGCGACTGCGAGCGCCGCAACCGCCCGGAGCGTCATCGCTGTTCAGTGCAGCCCGAACAGCAGCACGATCGCTGGCCGACGGACGGGGAGTTGACCGGCCGAAGCCAGGCCTGACCGCTCCGCCTGGCCGCCCGCGCGGCGATCGACGGCTGGTCCGATCGATGGCGAGGTCGCCGCCGCGCCACTCGGTGCCGGACTCCGCGCGCCTCTCCGCGCGCCGCGCCACTCGGTGCCAGATCCCGCGCGCCGCTCCGCGCGCCGCGCCACTCGCGCGCCACACCACTCGGCGCGCCACGTCACCCGGCGCGCACCGCGCCAGACCCGCGGTGCGGAACCGAGATTGACGTCTGGCGTCGGGCGCGTACTTTACCCCCAGGTTATATAAGTCACTAGCTAAGCAGTGACATGTACGCAGACCCTCTCAGCAAGACCCTCGCCGCTCTCGCCGACCCCACAAGGCGGGCTCTCCTCGCTCGTCTGGCCCTGGGCGAGACCACGGTCACCGAGCTGGCAAAGCCCTTCGACATGAGCCTGCCCGGCATCTCCAAGCACCTCCGGGTGCTGCAGCGCGCGGGCCTTATCGAACAGGGTCGCCGGGCTCAATGGCGCCCGTGCCGGCTCGACCCGGAGCCGCTACGGAACGTTGCCGCCTGGGTCGAGCAATACCGCCGGTTCTGGGAGGAGAGCTTCGACCGGCTTGATGACTACCTTCGCGAACTGCAAGGCACAGGAGAAGGACAGTGACACTCCGCAGCCCTGGCGCGCCGGTGACGGCCGAACCGTCCGCGCAGCACGCCACCTTCGTCATCGAGCGCAGATTCGGCCCCTCACCTGCGCAGGTGTTCGCCGCCTTCGCCGACAAGCAGGCCAAGGCTCGCTGGTTCGTCGGCCCCGACAGATGGCAGAGCTCGGACCATCGGCTCGACTTCCGAGCCGGCGGGCGCGAACACCTCAGCAGCGGGCTCCCGGGGGGACCGACCCACACCTTCGATGCCATCTATCACGACATCGTTCCCGACCGGCGCATCGTCTACAGCTACGAGATGCACCTCGACGACAAGCGGATCTCGGTTTCGCTTGCGACGCTGGAGCTGCTGCCGGCGGACTCCGGAACGCGCCTCAGGCCCACCGAGCAGGGCGCCTTCCTCGACGGCCAGGACTTCGTGAGCCAGCGCGAGCAGGGTACTCGTGAGCTGCTCGACAACCTGGAGGCCGAGCTTCGGCGCGCCTCCCCTACCGCACGCCACTAGAGAAGGAATACGGAAATGGTCGACCAGATCGCCAACCGCATGACACTCACCTTTCCCTCCGACCGCGAGGTTGTCGTAACCCGCGCCTTCGACGCGCCGCGCAGCCTCGCCTTTGAGGCGATGACCAGGTGCGAGCACATGGCGCGCTGGTGGGGGCCGCGAGGATACGACCTGACCGTGTGCGAGATCGACCTGCGGCCGGGCGGCGCCTATCGCTTCGTCCAGCGATCGCCCGACGGCGGCAACCACCCGTTCAAGGGTGTCTATCGCGAGATCGTCGCGCCGGAGCGGATCGTCTTCACCCAGATCTACGACGTGGAGCCGATCAACGCCCATGAAGTGATCGTCACCAACACCCTGTCCGAACAGGCCGGCAGGACCACGCTGTCCCAGCATCTGCTCTTCGACTCGCTCGAGTCCCGCGACGGGATGATCGCGTCGGGGATGGAGTGGGGCGAGGCCCAGAGCTTCGAGCGACTCACCGAGCTTCTGGCCGAACTCCAGCGTGGCGGATCCAACGGCGCCGCGGCCGGCCCGGAATTCGTCTTCGAGCACGACTTCGAGGCACCGCGCGACCTGGTTTGGAAGGCCTGGACCGAGCCTCAGCGTCTGGCGAAGTGGTGGGGCCCGGCCGGGTTCGAGATGAGCGTGCGCAGCCTGGACCTCCGCCCGGGCGGCGTCTTCCACTACAGCATGCAGATGCCGAACGGCCCGCTGATGTGGGGCAAGTTCGTCTATCGCGAGGTCGTCCCGCAGGAGCGGATCGTCTTCGTCAACTCCTTCTCCGATGAGAAGGGCGGGGTGACCCGCAACCCATGGATCGCCGGATGGCCGCTGGAGGTCCTCAACGCCGTGGCTTTGACAGAGCACGACGGCAAGACGAGGCTGACCATGCGCGGCGGCCCGATCAACGCGACCGAGGAGGAGCTCCAGGCTTTCCGAGGCGGCCTGGCCGGGATGGAGCAAGGCTTCGCCGGAGCCTTCGCCCAACTCGACCGGTACCTGGCGGAAGCGCTGGCCAGGGCCTGACCGGCGCCAGAGTCTCGGATACGGCCGTCGGGCGCTTTGCCCGGCGGCCGTCGCTTGTCGGCGGGGCCGAAACCCGGGCGCGTCGGCGGCCGAAGATCAACGGCTACCGAGCCCGGTCCACCTCCAGCCAGGCGCGGCATACTGAGCGCATCATGAAGGCTCACCTGGTCGAATTCGGACTCGTGGAGATCGACGGCAAGACCTACGACTACGACGTCCTGATCGAGCGCGGCCGAGTCTCGCGCCGCCGCAAGAAGGCCTCGAAGCCGCAGCGCGACCGGTACGGTCACACCCCGCTGACGACCGCGGAGCCCCTGCCCTGGCACTGCCACCGGCTGATCGTCGGGACGGGAGCCGACGGCCGCCTGCCGGTTGCGCCGGACGTGATCGAGGAAGCCAGCCGCCGAGGGATCGAGTTGCTCATGCTCCCCACCGCGGAGGCGTGCGACCAGCTCTCGGCCGCGGACCTCGACGAGACGGCCGCGGTCCTGCATGTCACGTGTTGAGGCGGGATCGCCGCCGCCGCCGATGCCGCCCGAGCCCTCGCGCTGCCTCGAATCGCCGGCGAGGCTCGTCCTCCGACTCGTTCGACCGCATCCGCCGCGGCCGAGTCTTCTCATCAGGAGGAAACGATGTCAGACATCTTGACCCTCATCCAGGAGAGGCGATCCGTCCGAGGTCCCTTCGATCCTGAGCGCCCGGTATCAATGTCGGACCTGCAGCGGATCCTGGAAGCGGCGCGCTGGTCGCCGACCGCTCACAACATGCAGAACTTTGAGGTCCTCATAATTAACGCCAAGGAGGTCCTGGTCAAACTGGGGGAGATCAGTTCGCCGGCTTCGGAGGTATTCATCCGGGAGAACTACGATCAACTCTCGTTCTCGGAAGAGGAGTTGCTTCAGAAGAAGGTTGGCATCCTGGGAACCATGTTCCCGACAGCATGGAGGACACCCGGTGCCAAGTTCGATGAGGTTGCCCGTGAAAGCGGGCCTTCCTTCCTGACGGACACGATCAAGGGCAGTCCCACGGTGTTGATCGTGGCCTACGATGCGCGGAAGAGAGCGCCTGCCTCGGAAGGCGACGTCCTGGGGTTCATCAGCCTGGGATGCGCCATGGAGAACATGTGGCTCGTGGCTCAGTCGCTTGGCATAGGGTGTCAGATCATGAGCGTCTTCAGCGGAGACGCTGTCGAGAAGCGGGTGAAGCACATCCTCGACATCCCTGAATACATGAAGATCGCTTTCGCGGCCCGCTTGGGCTACCCCGTCTCTGTGGGTGTCAAGTACGTGAGGGTGCGTCGGGACGTAAAGGACTTCGCTCACCATGATCGGTTCGGAGCCAGGCTCAATCCCGTTGAGGTCGCGCCGAACGCACAGCGCTAGGGGCGACGGACAGGCCGCCTGAGTTTGGAGGATCCAGGCTGACGGCGAGTGACCGAAGCCCGGAAGGCTCGACGTTTGGAGTCACGCTCCCGCGATAATTCAGCCGGAGGCCACGGCGTGAGCCAGGGCCTCCGATGGTGTCCGCGAGGGTTGGGGGCAGAGGCCGCCCCCGCCGCTCACTACTTCCAATAGCCGGTGATATCGAGGGCGAGATTGGCAGTGGAGCCGGTAGTGCCGGCCCATTCGAGAGCGACGTGACCCGATGTCCCCAGAGCGACATCGAAGCCGTTGGCCTCGGAGTGCCCGGCCGCGGCGTTCAGAGTAGAGGTGATCGGGGAAGCGACGATCTCAGGTGATACCAGAGCCCAGCCCGCAGATGAGGGAGAAAGGACCGTCAGGTTGCCGCTGATACCGGCAGCGCCAGTTGGGACGGCACCGACACCGCCGATGGTGAAGAGTCTCGCGGTCCGGCTCGCGAAGGTACCCGAGAGGCCCAGGGACTTGGAGGAGTCAAGGACCCTGATCGGTGCGATGGCATAGAAGGACAGACCACCGGCACCAGATGTGAAGTAGCCCGTGACATCGAAGATGACATTGGCGCTCGAACCGGCGGTGCCGCACCACACGACCTGGAGCTTGCCGGATGACAGAGCCACGCTGACCCCGTTGGC
>PMXQ01000036.1 GCA_003171065.1 Chloroflexota bacterium | reverse complement strand
GCTGCCCATGCCGGGCGTACATCCAAAGCGCCCGGCCGATGGGCCGGGCGCCCGTTCGAAACTCGAGACGATCAGCGGGGCTTGGCCTTGTCCACCATCGCTCGGGCAGCGGCCTTGTCGGTGTACCAGAGCGCGTTGATCTCCGTGTAGACGGCCCACTGGGGCGGGAGCGCATCCTCGGTGAAAATGGCGTTCACGGGGCACTCGGGCTCGCAGGCGCCGCAGTCGATGCACTCGTTCGGCTCGATATACAGAGTCCGGTCGCCCTCTTCCTCGTGGATGCAGTCGACCGGGCAGACAGAGACGCACGCGCGGTCGGTCACATCGACGCAGGGCTCGGCGATCACATAGGTCATCGGGTTTCTCCTGGGTGGCTCGGGTTTCGATCGTCAGCTTAGGAGGCCAGCTCGGCACTCGACAACGTCGTGGTGAGCGTACCACGCGGGCGTGGGCGGCGGGGCGACTCGGCCTGCATCCAGCGGTCGGCGGCACCTCGGGCGGCAGGCGGCGCCTGACCCGGTGGACCCAGGCCGGATTCTCTACATGTGCGGCTCGTACTCCGGATCGAGGTACTTCTCGGGATCTTCCTCGAAGTCGAGCTTGCAGCCCCGACTGCAGAAGTAGAAGGTCTCGCCATCGTGTTCGGTCTTGAGGTCGGTGTCCGTGTCGACCTCCATGCCGCACACCGGATCCTTTGCGTACGCCATCGGTTCTCCTTCGACCGAAAGTGCGGTCGTCTTCGACCTTCCGGACTCGACCGGCTCGGCCGCAGGTTCGAGTCTAGCGCCGGCGGCCAGAACGGCCCGCCAGGCGGTTCGAGCCTGCGCAGGGTGTCCTCGAGCAGTCCGACGGCGCCGCCTCGAGGATGTGCCGAAAAGCCCACGCGTCTTCAGCCAGCAGCGTAGGATGCGACCCATGGACTCCAAGCTCATCGACAATGCGCGCCAGACGCTCGAAGCCGAGCGCGCGCGCATCCGACTCGAGCTCTCCGAGGAGGTCGAGCACCCCCGGGTCGCCCACGGCGCCCAGACCGCCGCGGCCACCGAAGTCTCAGAGAGCCAGCGCGGCCAGCAGCTGCGGGAGCGTGAGGAGAAGCACCTGGTCCAGATCGAGGGCGCCTTGCGGCGGATCGAGGCGGGAACATTCGGGCTGTGCCAGACGTGCGGCAAGCCGATCGCGCCGGAGCGCCTGGAAGCCTTGTCGTGGGCCGAGGACTGCATCGACTGCCACGCCAGGAAGCGCCGCTGACAGGGCCGCGCTCGAGGGGGCAACGAGGCCGACCATGAGACAGCCGCCGCCAGGTGGGAGGGCGGTCGTGTCGGAGGGGTGGCCGCCAGCTCACACACCTTCGCGGACGGCGGCTGCCGGCCAGCTCGATCGACTGCGTTGGTAACCAAAAAAGCGGGGCGTTGCGGCGCATTCGGGGCTGCCATACTGGACTCAGGAGCCCGCTGGAGACAGGGAGGGATCGGACGTGGCCGAGTCGTGTCAGCGCTGTGGCGCGGCGTTCGGATTCATGGACAGAGCGCGCAGGCGCACCGTCTGCGTCCCATGCCAGAAAGTGCAGGAGCAGGAGCGGGCTCAGGCGACACAGGCCTATACGGGTTTGCTGCGGCAGTCCGCGCTCGGCGCGGTCGCAGCAGCCGACATCGCCGCGGACGTTACAGCGTGGAGGGCCGCTGCCGCGCTTTCGCCGGCCGACCTGGCGAACCTCAATCTCAAGATCTGGCGCGAGGCTGTCGAGACGGTCCTGGCCGACGACATCGTGACTGAGGTCGAAGAGGACCGGCTGAACTCGCTCGGCACTTTGATGCGGCTCGACCCGCCCGCCCTGAACGCGCTCGCGCCTGACCTGGCCGGGCGTCTCATGGTCGCCCGCTTCAACGACGGACGGCTCCCTCAGGTGGCTGTGCCGAAGATCCTCCTCAAGAGAGGAGAGACGGCGCACATGGAGATCCCGGCCGGCCTGATGAAGGAAGTCATCGAGCGGGGCACTCGGGGGGCGTCTTCCGGCATGAGCTTTCGAGTGGCGAAGGGCGCGCGTTTCAGTACGGGGGGCTATCGAGGCCGGTCGGTCGTCCTCGGCTCCCACCTGCCGGTAGCCGACCAGGGAACTCTCACGCTCACCTCGACGCGGGCGGTATTCCTGGGGCCGCTCAAGACCATGGAGCTTCTCTACATCAAGCTGTTGTCGGTCAACGTGTTCAACGACGGCATACAGTTTGAGATGAGCAATCGCCAGTCGGCGCCACTGTTCCGCGTGCCCGATGGCAACGTCGCGGCGGCCGTGGTCAACGCGGCATACCAGAAGCTGTGAATCGCCAGCACCCGACTGAGCGACGAAGCAGGCGGTTGAATACGCTGTTGCCCTCGGCATGCCGCCGGACTGCAAGAACGACGCGCACCTGATGCGTGGCTGAGGTAGGCTCCTACGGAGACGTCCGCCCGACGCTCCCGATGCCGCAAGGAGATGCGGCAGGGGTGGCGACGCCGGATTGGGGCGGGATGTTGGTCGGGGAGTTTTCGAGCTACGGCGGACGCTAGCCTGCTTTGGGGAAGGAGAACCGTCACGTGGCAACAGCCAAACGCCTGTATCTGTATGTAGTCTCGGCCGTCGGTCTGATCCTGATGGTGGCGGGGGCGGCCATTCTTCTGGAGCTCCTGCTCAACAAGGTGGGCGTCGGCCAGCGGTCGACCGGCGGATCGAACTCGGACCTCAACACGCTGAGCCTGGCGATCGCCCTTGGGCTGGTCGGTCTCGTCGTCTGGCTGGCCCACTGGTCCATCGTCGAACGGATGGTCAACGGGCAGTCGGATGTGCCGGCAGGGTCGACACCGGGAGCAGCTGATGCCGCCGCGGCCGAACGCCGGTCGATCGTGCGGTCGGTCTTCCTGGCACTCGTGACCTGGGTCAGCCTGGTGTACGCGGCGACGCTGGGGGCCGGCCTCGCCAGCCGCGCGATCGCCGACATCCTGGGCGCCAGTCAGGTCTCGTCGTTTTCGGTCTCGTCGTTTTCGGTCTTGTCGCTGCTGCCGATCGACGATGCCTGGTCCCTATCGATCATCATCGTGCTGTGCGCCATCTGGGCGTACCACGCCTGGATTCGCAGCCGTGACGTTCGCCAGGGGCCGACCATCAAGGGCGCCGCCGCCTGGGTCTCAAGGTTCTACCTCTACTACGCGGCGCTCACCGGCCTGCTGGGCGTTCTCGAGAATCTCTCCTCGCTGATAAACACGGCTGCAACCCAGGTGGCGCAGCCCGACCAGTTCGGCTTCCCCTCCGACTTCAACTTGGGGACGGTCATGTTCACGAATGGGGGCTCCTCGGCATGGGAGCGGCCGGCGATCGCCGCCCTGGTGGGCATAGTGATCTACGGTGCGATATGGCTGATCCACTGGAGCTACTCGAATCGCCTGTACGCGGGGTCGAGCGAGCAGTCGTCCCTGGAACGCTCCTCGAGAGTCCGGCTCGCCTTCCTCATGAGCGTGCTGGTCTACGGCGCGGCGACGATGGTCGGCGGTCTCGTCTCCGGGCTCGGTCAGCTGTTCAGCTCGGGTCTCGGTGTGGGCAGCTCCGAGCCGCTCTGGTACGTGGTTCTCGTTCCGCCCGCTGCGGCTGTGCCGGCCGGACTGGCCTGGTGGTGGCACCGGCGCCGGAGCTTCGCCGAAGCGACGTCGCACCCGGAGGGCGTCTCGGCGAGGCGCATCGCCGGCTATCTGGTGGCCCTGGTCGGGTTGACGGCCCTGGCCGCCGGCCTGGAACACGCACTGGCCACGATCCTCGGGCAGTGGTGGGCGCCGACGGTCAGCGGCCTCGAGATCACGCCCGGCCGCTTCGGGAACATCGTCATCCCCGATTCTGTGTGGAAGTCGACGGTCGCCGCGGACGGCGCGCTCGTGCTCGTCGGCGTGGTCTTCTGGATCTGGCCCTGGTTGTTCGCTCAGAGGCGACGTGCGGCCGTTGCGGTCGAGCGTGAGGCCGAGATCGGATCTTCGTCGCGGGCTTACTACCTGTACGTCATCGCCGGCGCGGCCGTGCTGGTCCTCGCGGGGAACGCGGCAGCCCTGGTGTACCGGCTCCTCCGCCTTGGCTTCGGCCTGCCGGAGGATAACCTCGGTTCAGAGGTCAGCGGTGCGATCGCGGCCGCTCTGGTTGCGGCCCTGATACTGGCCTACCACGCCCGCGTTCTGCTGGCGGATAGGTCGAAGCCGGCGCCGATGGCAGGCGCGATGCCAGGGCCGATGCCGGGGCCGATGCCGTGGCCCGGGGCGCCGGCGGGCGGCCCGATGGGCGGTCCCATGCCGATGATGCCCGGGGCATCGATGCCGCCGATGCCCGCTCAGGAGTCCGTGCCCGTCGAGGGCCACACGCCCGGTTCGGGTGGGTCCGCTGCAGCCGGCTCAGCCGGGCCTGCTCCGGCTGACGAAGGGCCGGCCTCGGGCAGCTAGCGTCGCCCCTTTCGCAAGTCGCGAAGGGGACCGGCGCCATCGGGGTGCCCCCGTGGAAGAGGGACGCCCCCGCCATGGCGGGGGCGTCCCCCGCGATACGGACCAGGGCCAGGGACTCGGAAGCGTCAACCCACTGCTCGTCGTGGGCGCACTGATCACGTGGCAGAGGACACTCAGACCGGTTCCGCGGGTTGGCGCCAGAACACCCGCAGACCGCAGAATGTGATCTGAGGGCTGCCCAAGACGACGAAACCCGGCCTCTCGGCCGGGTTTCACGTTCAGAGCTTGGTTGCGGGGGACGGATTC
>PMXQ01000043.1 GCA_003171065.1 Chloroflexota bacterium | reverse complement strand
GGCGAGACGGGCACGATCGCGCCGAGCGCGAAGAGGAAGAATGAAGTCGCCGCCGCGACCCAGGCGGAGCCGCCGAGCTCGTCGGGGTCGATGCCCAGCTCCTCGCGCGCCAGCGTGTCGACGGCGTGGCCGAGCTCGCCGCCGACGATCGACTTCGACATCAGCCGCGCCTGCTCGGCGCTGAGACCCTTGGCCTGGTAGATCAGCGTCAGCTCCTCCTCTTCCTCGTCCGGGACCTGGAGCAGCTCTTCGCGCTCGACCTTGACCTGGTGGGCGTACAGCTCGCGGGCGCTCTGGACGGACAGCCACTCGCCGATCGCCATCGAAAGTGCGCCGGCCAGCATGCCCGCGAAGCCGGCCACGAGAACGGCATGGCCACCGCCCGATGCTCCGGCGACGCCCATCGAGAGGCTCAGGTTGGAGACGAGGCCGTCGTTCGCGCCCAGTACGGCCGCGCGCAGCTGGTTGCCGCCGCTGCCGCGGTGCCGTCCCTCGATGCGGGCGATGGCGCCGCCCTCGACGCCATGTCCGCCGGCCAGCTCGCGAAAGAGCCGGGCGTGCGAGCGCTCGTCGCCGGGCATCCGGGCCAGCGCCTCTGGCTGGTCGTCGTACATCGCCTCGTCGGAGGCCTCGCGCTCCGCGATCGTGGGGACCACCAATCCCGGCCCGAAATGGCGCGCCACGAACATCAGGGCTCGCGCCCGCCAGGCCGGATGCATCCGGCTCGTGTCGACGCCGGCCGCCTCGAGCTGCTTGCGCCAGACGCCGGCGTGGACGCCCTCGATCTCGACCATTCGGCCGTAGAAATCCTTGAGCGTCTGGCTCGTCTCTTCCTGGGCCAGCAGTCCATACAGGGCGACGGCGTCGATCTCGCCCTGGAGATTCTCGCGGTAGCGGGCGACATCGGCTTTGGTGTCCGTCTCGGCAGGCTTCGGCGGCTCGGGTCGCTTCGGCTGCTCGGCCGGTTTCGGTGGCTCGGGTCGCTTCGGCTGCTTGGGCGGCTTCGCCAGCTCGGGTGACTTCGGCGGCTCGGCTGGCTTCGGCGGCTCGGGTGACTTCGCCAGCTCGGGTGACTTCGGCGGCTCGGCTGGCTTCGGCGCCGCGGCTGGCTTCGGCGGCTCGGGCGGCAGCTCGCGGGCGGCAGGCGCCGCGAACGCGCCGATTGCGTACTTCTCGGCGGCCTTCGACTTCTCCCGGGCCTTCGACTTCCGCCTGGCCTTCGACTTGTCTGGCTTCGACTTCTTCCGAGCGCTCATGAGCGTAGTGTCGCCGGTCTCAGCGGAGAGGACAACGCCAGATTGCGGACGGGTTCGCCACACCGCAGAGATCGGCGCGCCGGCGGCCCAGGAATCGCCGCACGCCCCGCGGCCAGTCGGCCCGGCGGCCAGTCGGCCCGAGAACCTAGCCGCGCTTGCCGATCAGGTCGCCTGCCGGATGAGGGACGGCCGGGCCCGGAGTCCGGGCGGCGGGCACCCAGGCCCGGAACCGGTCGCCCAGCTTGGACCGCCGATCGGAGCCCCAGACGAAGACATCCGCTCCGCCGCCGTACGGGCAGAAGGCGTCGCCGGTGGCGGGAGCGAAGAGGGCGACCCGCCCGACTCGATCTCGAGCCACGGCGAGCCACACGCGGTCCAGGAGTCCTCGCTTCCAGCTCAAGATCGTGGCCACGAACTCGGCCCGGCTGGAGCCCGGCAGGTAGTCGCGCAGGCTCTCGATCCAGGCCGGCGGCGGGTCGATCGGCGTCGCCCCAATGGCCTTCAACTCGCCGGTCGCCTCATGCTGCGGGTCGAGGTGGATCGCCAGGATCAGGACCGTGGTGCCGGTGAAAAGCGCACTGGCGACGGCGTCGAAGCGCGACGCGGTTCGCTCGTCCTCCTCACGCGTGGCCGGCCCCGCGCCGTCGCGCAGGTAGTGGACGCGCGTCCAGACGGCCTCGTGCGTGAAACGCAGCATGAAGCCAACGGGCGGTTGGCCCGAGTACTGCGCCTGCCACGCCTCCAGCGCTTCGTGGACGTCCATTGCGTGAGATCGACCCCGCTAAGTCGGCAGAAACGGTCGCTACGCCGGAGCGCTCCCAGAAACAGGCGTCAACCACTCCACCTGGTCCGTACGCCGAATGCAGGAGCCGAGCGTGGGCATAACGTACCCGTTATCGGGCTCGCCCACAACAGGATGTGTGGCCGGCTCCCAGCAGCCGTCCCGGCCAACGTTCGCGGCCGACATATTGCGGTGCGGCGGGGCAACCGGGCGGGCGCAGCTACGACGCGAGGGCGGGGCGCACGGCCTCGATCGGCTCCGCCTCGGCGAGTGGGTCGACGACCTCATAGTGCTGGATGTCGAAGTAGGCGAAGACCTCGGGCGCGTCGCCGGCGATGACGGGGGCATTCACGAGGTCGACGCCCCCGACCCAGTCATACACGGCTTTGAGGTCACTCCAGACACTCAGGAAGACGATCTCTTCGGAGCCGTCCTTGTGGCACTGGCGAGCTAGCTGGGCGTAGGAGCAGCCCTCACGGCTGCGGGTCCGCGCCAGGGCCAGCGCGGACTGTTCTCGAAAGAGGCTGACGGCGTCAGCCTTGACGCGGCCCTGGAGCAGTCGAACGATCAAGCTTCATCCTCACGCGATCCCTTCCCTCCCACCCATCGATTGTCGGGAGCGCCCGGCCGTTCGGCAATACCAGGCGCATAACAACGCAGCCCAGAGACGTCGCCGATGCATCAAAGTGATCGACCGACGCACCGGACGGGGGAATCCAGCGCGAGCCGGTCGAAGCCGCCTCGCTGCCTGGCGAATGGCGACTGAACCCGGCTGACAGCCATTACGGCCTTACACCGAGCTTACGTGGATCTCGTACAGGTCGAAGGCGGTACCCCGAGGATCTCCTCGTCAGCTCGACAGGGTCCGACCAGGAGACCAGCCAAGTGAACCGTCAAGCCAGCTCAGCCGCCAGGCTCGCCAGCACGCTCTTGATCGTCGGCCTCGTCGCGCTCGCATGCGGCCGCCACGATGTCAGCCAGGGAACGCCGCCGGCCGGGCAGACTCCAACGGCAGTCGCCAGCGCGGTCGCGGCAACCCCCAACACTGCCCCGACAGTCCTGCCCTCCGACACCCCGGAAGCGCCGGCCGCCTCGGACTCGGCGACCCCGGCCACCTCCTACTCACCCCCCGCCACAGCCGACGATCCCGTCACCGGAGAGATCCAGTCGATCGACCAGCTCATCAAGGGCATCGACGGCTCCGTTTCCAGCGCCGACTCCGGCACCAACGGCGGCGAGTAGCCGGCCGGACCCAGACAGGAGAACTCCATGAAGACACGCACCAGCACCATCCTCGCCGGTCTCGCGGTCGCCGCACTGCTCGTCGTCTCGTCCGCGGCCGTCGCATCGGCTGCCTCCCCAGTCCTCGCGGGCGGCCCCGCCGGCAAGGGCGTCTGCGCCACGCAGACCGCCGCCATCAAGGCCGGGGCCTCGATCGACACCCTGCGGGCCTTCGGTGACTGCGAGATCGCCCGCCGCTTCACGACCCTCGACGCCCTGGCCTCGAAGATCTCGGGCTCCAAGACCCTGACCAGCTCCGACGCCGCCGCGCTCTCCGGCGAGGTGGCCTCGACAAGGAGCGGCCTGACCGACCTCAAGGCCCAGATCGACGCCGAGACCGCCCCCCTCAGCCTCAGGGCGGACATTCGCAAGATCGCGACCGACTATCGGGTCTACCTGCTGGTCGTCCCGCAGGTAAACCTGGTGAACGGCGCGGACACTGTCCGGGTCGCCAAGACCACGTTCGACCAGATCTCGACCAACCTGACCGCCCGCATCGCCGCCGCCAAGGCCGCGGGCAAGAACACCGCCACGGCCCAGGCCGATCTCGACGCCATGAACGCCGCGGTCGCCCAGGCCGCCGGGCTGGCCGCGCCGCTGCCGGCAGCGCTCCTGCCGCTGACTCCCGCCCAATACAACGCCGGCACGGCCGGCCCCGTGCTCAAGAATGCGCGGACGGCCCTGGTCCGGGCTCGCGGCCTGCTCCAGTCGGCCCGCAAGGACGCCGTGGCCTGCCGCGACGCGCTCAAGTAGCGCACCGCTCCGTCGCGGTCCCAACCGCGCGGCTCCCGACCCGGTCGGGAGCCGCGCTTCTCTATCCGGCGGCGATGGCAGCCGGCGCTCTCGGCGCGCCGCCCGCGAGCGGGCAGCGCAAGGCCCTGGTTGCCGACCACCGAACCGCCGCTGTTGGGCCTCGGCTCAGACCTTGTCCCAATCCCTGTACGGGTGGCTCACCAGGCTGGCGTTGTAGTAGCGCGCGTCGCCGGTGACCTCTTCGCCGATCCAGTCGGGCAGGACCACCGCCGTGGCCTCGGATGGCAACTCGACCTCGGCCACGACAAGTCCGTCGTTCTCGCCGGTGAAGACGTCGATCTCCCACACCAGCCGGCCGGCCGTGACTCGGTAGCGCGTCTTCTCGATGAGCGGCCGAAGCGCCAGCCGGTCCAGCAGCTCCTCCGCCTCGGGCACCGGGATCTCGTACTCGTATTCGGCCCTGCTGGCTCCGCTATCGGAGGACACGCCCTTGATCGTGACGAAGGCGCGCACGCCGGAGACCCGCACGCGCACCGTGCGCTCGGGATCGACGGATAGATAGCCCTGCCTCATCGCGGTGCCGGCCAGGCTCGCCACGACGGATCTGTCGCCGACGAGGAACTTCCGCTCGATCTCTATTCCCATGTCAGGCATCCTCGTCAATGGGTTGGAGCGTGAAGCCGAACTCGGAGCCCGGACCGTCGGCGCGTGGTCGCGCCCAGATCGTGCCTTCCATCGACTCGACCAATCGATGTGCCAGGAAGAGCCCGATCCCCGACCCCGCGGTCCCGGCCGTGCGCTTGGACCTGTAGAACAGCTCGAAAAGCCGGTCGGCTTCGTTCGGATCGACGCCGGGCCCGCGATCGAGGACGCGCACTCGCGGATGTCCATCCTGAGCATCGGCGATGACATCGATCTGGCCGTCCGCGGGACCGTACTTCGCGGCGTTGCCGATGAGGTTGCGCACGATCTGCTCGACGAAGGCCGCCTCGGCCTTGGCAACCGGCACGTTGCCGACCACCTTGAAGTCGATCCGCCTGTCCGGCAGGCGGATCTGCTCCTGGGCACAGAGCTTGCGCAGCATGTGCGGCAACAGGACGGGCTCGGTCTGAATCTGGATCGTGCCACGTTCGACCCTGGCGAGCACCACAAGATTCTCGACGAGCCGTCGCAGCCGCTCCGCTTCCTGGTTGATGTCGTCGAGCAGCTCGGCCCGCTGCGAATCCTCCAGGCCGGGACGACTCAGGAGCGTACTTGCCGCGTGGATCGAAGTGATCGGAGTCCGGAGCTCGTGCGACAGGATGCCGGCGAATGCCTCCCTGAAGGCCTCCGCATCCCTGCGGTCGGTCACGTCGAGATTGATGCCGGCCCAGCTCGTGAACCGCCCGTCGCTCTCGCGGATTGGGAAGCCGCGCGAGAGGATCGTGTGCGAACGGCCGTCCGTTCCCCTGACCGTAAACTCGAAGCTCCATGGGCGTCGCGCCGAAACCGCGATCTTCCAGTCGCGCACCGTCGCGTCGGCCGTTTCGGGCGCCAGAGCCTCCAACCACCCGAGACCCTGCGCTTCCTCCTCCGTCCGGCCAATCAGTGTCAGGAAGGACTGGCTGAGGTAGCGCATTCGGCCGTCCACGTCGGCCGTCCAGAAGCCGAATGGGATCGATTCGCTGATGACCTGCGCCTGCTTGCGCAGCTCGGACAGCGCCGCCATGGCTTCCTCGCGGCGCTTGCGCTCGGTGATCTCGACAACGCTCAGAGCCAGGCCAACCGCATCTCCCGTGTCGTCTCTGAGCGGCCTGGCGCTGAGCAGCCACGTGCCGGGCTCGACCCCGCCCGACGTAGGGCCGCTGACTTCGAGGTCCTGTATCCCCTGTCCGGAAACGAGGACGTCCTCCAGCGCCGCGGCGGTATCGATCCCGAGCTCAGGCGAGACCCGGTCCACGCGTTGCCCGAGGTGGGCCAGCGCTCCCAGCCCGTCGAGCGAAGCGAGCGCCGGGTTGACGTACAGGTACCGCAGGTCACGGTCCAGCACCGCCAGGCCTATCGGCGCCGTCTCGATGAGCGGCGTCGAGACGGCCGAGCCCAGGCGGACCAGGTCCAGCTCCGCCTGCCGGCGCTGCTCCACGAGACGCCTGACGTTGGCCGTGGTCCACGCTCCGATCGCAACGAGCACGAGGGCCTCGAGCGTGACGAGGATCGACAGGCCGACCGACTCGTCGTACAGGCCGGCCCTCTCGCCCATCAGGCGAAGCCAGGCGCCCACGGGCACGATCAGCACGGCGGCCGGAATGATCCGGCGAATGACCTGGCCGGCCGGACCGGGATCGGTCACCTGCCGAACCAGCGTGTGCTCGGGATTCACGGCGATCAGGCCAACTGCCAGCAGCACGAGGGCGACCGCGGCCGGTAGCGCGACCTGGTTCACCGATTCCGGCCCGATGAGCACGTGTGCACCGTACATATAGCCCATCAGGGACACTCCACCGATCGCGGCAGACACCCCGGCCAGCGGCTCGCTCAGGTGGATGCCCCGGGCGCGACGACCAATCGAAAGGACGGCCAGGGCGGCTGCGAGGAACCCGAACGCCGTCAGGACGGCGAACCGGCCGGGATGGGGCGAGCCGGCGCTGGTCACGTCTTTGGCGAATAGCTCGTCGATGCCGAAATTGACGCCGGCGACGTATTCCGCAAGCGTGGCCAGAGCAATGGCTGCCACGATGATGGCGGCTACCGATGCCCAGGGATGGCGTTTTCCAGGGTCGGAGGCGAGTAGCGCCAGGGCGACGGCCAGCCCGAGGAGGCAGACGGCGGCGTTGACCTTCGTCACGACGCCTCCGGGCAGCCAGGAGGCCAGGTCCGAGACGCCGAGCGCCCAACCGGCCAGCGCGCCAACCGCGATGAGCCCGACCACGAAGGCGATGCCCTGGGCGAGGCCGGCCAGCGTCAGTCGCGGTCTCCGAAATCGCGAACGAATGCCTGTCACGAGGGGACTGTCATCGACTTCAAGGCATCGCTCGCGCGGCTGCGTTCGACGACGGACCGGATACCAGTCGCGCGTGACTCATCGGACCGCTCCAACTGCCTTGACGCTCGATATGGTACGTCGGCTCCTGGACCGATTGAAGGGGCCGGCTCATGCGTACTGAACGCCCCCATCGGGCGTCTCGCCGGTCGCGACCGGCGTCATCCGGCGGCGGCCGGCAGGCCCTCGAACGTCAGGGAGTCCAGGTCCGCGGGCGCTTCGCTTCGTGCTCACTCGGCTCCGGCACCTCCCAGACCGACCCGCCCTCGGCCGGTTCCCCGGACCTGGCCGCAGCCGCGGGATGAGCGGCCGGTGAGGCCGATGGCTTTGGAGCCACGGGCTTCGCCGCGGGCGGCTGCAGGCCATGCGGCTGGACGGAGGGCGTCGCGGGTTGCGGGGCGGGTAGCCCGATCGGATGCGGAGCCACCCATGCGGCCCGGGTCTTGCCGCCCGGAGTCTTCGCAGGTTTGCGCGCGGGGGGCTGGTCCGCGGCCGCGGGCGCTGCTTCGGCCGCCTCCTTGGCGGCCTGCTTGGTGGCCGGTTTGGTGGCCGGTTTGGTGGCCGGTTTGGTGGCCCGTTTGGCGGCCTGTTTGGCGGCCCCCGATGCCGTCGCGGCCGGCGGCGGCACGGCCTTGAGGCCGGGCTTTGCCCCGGCACCAGGAGCCTCCGGCGCGACCACCGCAGGCTTGGAAATCGCCACGACCTGCGGCTCTGGGGCCACCTGCACCACAACGGGCCCGGCCACCTGGTAAGCGCGGCCGTCGATCCCGGCCAGCAGCCCGAGGAGGAACTCGCAGATCCTGTCGGCCTCGTCGTCCACGCCCTTGAGAACCTGACCTTCGACCTGCACGGCCACGATCCGATGGCCGTCGGCGGCTTCGAGGCCAAGTTCACTGACCTGGAGTTTGCCCCATCTGACGAGCTTGCCGGTCGCCCGCGGGCCTTCACTTCCGGCCCCACTGACGCGGACGGCGACCGTTATCAAACCGGCCTGGGTCGGGGCCATGACCGAGTAGCGGAATTCCGGATCCTCACCCCACAGGACCCAACAAGCCGGATCGCCGGCCGCCCCAAGGTCCGCGAGCACGGGCTTGAGCACCGCGAGGATTTTGCTGCTCATGCACTCGCGGTTAGGGGCCGTCTTCCTCCACTCGCTCAGAAGCATCGACTGGCCTCCCCAATCACGGCCGGCACGGGACCGCGCCGGCGATCTCTCTCGTCGCCGATGAGGCTATCACGCCGGAAGCCCATGCGAAACCGGACGACAGCATCGATCTCACGAAGGATGCGAACGCTACCCCGGAAGGATACGAGCGCGTCCCAAGGAGTATTCGGTTGGCGCCCCTGGAATGATGTGCCGGCGGAATCGAGGCGCGTATCCTCATGTTGACACCGACCTGGCACTGCAAGCGGAGGAGTCGGCTGGTCGCCCCACACGGCAACTGGAAGTGCCGCGAGGCGAATGACGCAGGAGAGCACAGCGTATGAAGCTGAACCGCGGGCGACTCAATTGGGGAGTCTTCTTCATTGTTCTGGGAGCCGTCCCCCTGGCCTACCATCAGGGGGCGGTGTCGCCGACCACACTCGGCGACGCCTGGCAACTCTGGCCGCTGATCCTCGTCGGCATCGGGCTCGGGTTCGTTCTGTCGCGGACCCCGGCGTACTTCATCGGCGGCCTCGTGGTCGCGGCGTGCCTGGGCCTCGTGTTGGGCAGCCTCTTCGCCGTCGGGCCCGAGCTCGGCTGCGGCAATCCGAGCGGACCTGCCGGCTCGGTCTCGCGCGACGGCACTTTCGCCGGCGCCGCGCAGGTCGAACTCGACCTTCAGTGCGGCCGCGCCAGCGTCACCACCTCGCCGGACAGCCAGTGGCACGTGAGCGCCTCCAACACAGGCACGAACAACCCGGACGTGACCTTCTCCGCCACCTCACTGACAGTCAGCTCGAGCGACCGAGGCGCCTGGTGGCTGCAGCGCGGCGAGGAGGACTGGAACGTCGCGCTGCCGTCGGGACAGTCGATTGGACTCAATGTCTCCATCGATGCCGGCGACGCCCACGTCAGCCTCGGTGGAGCGAGCCTTTCGTCCGCGAGCTTCTCACTGAACGCCGGCTCGCTCCATGCGGATCTGACCGGCGCCAGGATCGGCAGCATCACGGTCTCGACCAATGTTGGGGCGTCGTCACTGATCCTCGACGGCAACTCGAGCGTGTCGGGCACGCTCTCGACGAACGTCGGGTCGCTCGACCTGTGCGCTCCGAGCCAGCTGGGACTCAGCCTGAAGTCGAGCGAGAGCCTGGCGTCGAGCAACTTCTCGAGCGCCGGCCTGGTCCGAGTCGGCGATGCCTGGCAGACGCCCGGCTATGACACCGCGACCAACAAGGCCGATTTCACCGTCAGCACTAGCGTCGGAAGCCTGACGCTCAACCCCGCAGGAGGCTGCAAGTGAACCCTCGTCGTCTCTACAGATCCGCCGAGGACCGCTGGATCGCCGGCGTGGCGGCCGGTGTCGCCGACTACTTCGACGTGGACCCGATCCTGGTCCGCATCGTCTGGCTCGTCTCGCTGCCGCTGACCGGATTCTTCTCGCTGCTCGCCTACATCATCATGATCGTCGTCGTGCCCCTTGGGCCCCAGGAGTGGTCCCAGCCGTCGCCCTGGCAGCCGGGCGGCGCGCCCGTCGGATACGGCGCCCCCAGTACTCCGCCCGCCGCGCCCGCGGGCGGCGCAGCCGGTCCGGTGCCAGACCCTGCTTCCGGCGCCCCGCAGGGCGCCCCTGCGCCCGGACCGACACCCGGATGGGACTGGCGCTGGCAGGCTCGTCAGGATCGCTGGCAGAGGCGCGCGGAACGCTGGGAGCATCGCGCAGAACGCCACGGTTCGGGCGGCCTCGTCTTCGGTGCGCTCCTGATAGTGGTTGGCGGCGTCCTCGCCTGGCACACGATCGACCCGGGGCTCGACCTGAACCTCGCATGGGCGATCGCCATTATCGTCTTCGGCGTATTCCTGGTGATCTCCTCGGTCGAGCGCCACGGAGGCGCTTGACGCCGCCCTGGGCTCGCGGATCGGTCGTCTGCGGCGCTTGACCGCCGTGGGCGGCCCTACCTGGCGAGCTGGTTTCGCGGCCGGCGCCGTTTGATCGACATCAGCGGCCCTCGACCGGCCATTCCGACGGGCCAAGCGTGGCCGTGGGGACCGGGAGCGTCGTCGCGGCAGGTAAGCCATGCAGGTCCTTTTCAGTAGAATCTCAGCAAGCTAGCCTACGGTCGAACCTGGTCCGCGTCCGCGGACCTCAGGCGCGTGCGCAGCGCCGCGGAGGCCTCAGATGACCGCTCCCAACTCCCCCACCCTGCCGGCACCGGCGAGGCAAACGCACACCACTCGCAATCTCCTGATCGCAGTCATAGCCATCGTGGTAGTCGCCGCCATTGCCGTCGGCGGCTACGGCGTGTGGTACCTGTTCCTGAGCCCGGCCGGCCCGGCGGCCGTGGCCTCCAGCGCGCCCGTGGTTCCATCAGGCGCCGGAGTGCCCGCGCCCGCCTCGCTGGACGGCACCTGGAACGTCAACACCAGCCTCGGCTCCATGACCGACTTCTCCGCCTCCTGGGTGGGTTATCGGGTCCAGGAGCAGCTCGTGGGCGTCGGTGCGAACACGGCCGTCGGACGCACGCCACTGGTGACGGGCTCGATGACCCTGACCGGCGCCGTGGTCGACAACGTCTCGATCACCGCCGACCTGACGGGCTTGAAGAGCAGCGATCCGAACCGCGACAACCAGCTGCGCAGCCAGGCGATCGACACCAACCAGTTCCCGACCGCCACGTTCACGACGACCGGGCCGATCAACCTCGGCATGCTGCCCGCGGAGGGCCAGACGGTGTCGGTGGTCGCGAACGGCGCCCTTACTCTCCACGGCGTTACCAAGAGCGTGAGCATCACCCTGGCGGCGGTGCGCCAGGGCGGCGTGATCGCCGTGACGGGGACCATGCCGGTCGTGTTCGCGGACTACGGGTTCAGCGGACCCACCAGCTTCTCGGTCCTGTCGGTCGACAACAACGGGATCATGGAACTCCATCTACTGTTCACTCACGCCTGACGTTCACTCACGCCTGACCTTCACTCACGCCTGACGTTCACTCACGCCTGACCTTCACTCACGCCTGACGTTCACTCACGCCTGAGCGAGGCGGGTAAGGAGGAGTCAATGTCCTTCATGCGGTTCCTCGGAGGCCATCCGGCTGCCGGCCGCTCGGCCCCCGAGCGCTTACCGACGGACAACGAAACCGAGGCAGTGCGCAGGATCGTGGCCCGCCTGGAGTCGCTGCCGCCCGAGAAGGCACGGCTTCTGGCCGGCATGGCGTACGTCCTGGCCAGGGCCGCCAATGCCGACATGGAGATCACCGACGTCGAAACGCAGGCCATCGAGAGCGTGCTCGTCGAATCCGGGCTCGATCAATCCCAGGCCGTCCTGGTCGCGGAGATGGCCAAGCTCCAGGAGCGGACCGCCGGCGGGACGAGCGACTATCTGGTGACGCGCGAGTTCCGCGAGGATTCGAGCCCCGACCAGCGACTCGTGCTGCTCCGGGCCTGCTTCCAGGTCGCGGCAGCGGACGGCGCGATCACCGCCATGGAAAGCGCGACTCTCGACGAGATCGCGAGCGAGCTCGACGTCGAACGCGGGCAGGCAACCGCGGTCAGGGCGCAGTATGCGGACATGTTCACCGCCAGGCTGAGCTTCCGACCGAAGCAGTAACGCTGCGGCCGGCGCCATCACCGGGTCGGCGGCGCTGTCGACAGCGGCGGCGCTATCGCCGTCCCGGCCGGCGGCGGCCTCAGCGCGTGTGAACCGGCTGGCTGGACCGACCGGCGGACTGCGAGGTCAGCCTGTTCAGCAGGTCGCGGACGGGGCGCACGAACCATCGCGGGAAGCGCTCCGTCCCGCCCGGATCGTCCCTGATTGCGATCAGCCTGTCCGCCAGAGCCTCGATGTCGCCGACCACCCTGGCCTTCGGGAACGCTTCGACCGCGGAGCGATGGCTGTTGGCCGCGTGGACGAAGAGCATGCCGGCAGACCGGATCCTGGCAATGGCCCCGAACCCGACGACCTTCTCGACGTCGCTCGCCGAGACGCCGCTGTTCGAGCGGTTGACGACCAGGGCCAGGCGATCGCGAATCTCGAGATCGACCGCAACCTCGCGGAACTGCACCGCCGCACGAATGGTCGGGACTTCCGGCGTGACTGGAACGAGGATCTGGTCGGCCATGGTGAAGATGCCCTGGTTGAGCGGCCCATAGTCGGGGTGCATGTCCACGATGATCCAGTCAAAGACGTCGCGGGCGGCGCTGATCGCCTGGGCGACGCGCTTTGGCTCGAGGACTTCGGTGTGTAGCGGCGACCGGGACATCGTCAGCACCTTGACGCCGCTGCTGTGAGCCGAAGAGATCTCCGCCAGAGAGTGGTTGCCCCTCGTTTCCAGGTCCGCGCCCCAGACATCCACGACTGTGGGGATCTCGTCCATGCCCAACGAAGTGACGATATGGCCCGTCACGGTGTCGCAGTCGATCAGCAGCACGCGCTGGTTCCTGCGCATCTGGAGGACCGCCGCGGTGTTGATGGCGATCGTGGTCTTGCCGACGCCGCCCTTTGGGTTGAAGACCACGATGATCTGGCCGCGGTGAGCCACGGCCGAAGACGAAACACCCACCTCGCCCTCGAGGATGGCGGCGCGGGCATCGTCGCCCAGGGCCTCGGCCCGAATGAGCATCGTCTCGGCCCGAATGAGCATCGCCTCCACGCGCCAGCGCAACGAGGCGGCCGAGTAGGGTCGGTTGACGAACTCGCCGTTAATGCGGGCGCGGCCGGCGAGGCTGAGCCGATCGACGGCCGTGGACGAAACGATCATCAACGACGCGACGTTGCGCTCCCCGTCGTGAAGAAGGGAGTACATCTCGATGGTCGCGTCGAAGTCGCTCTCGCCATCCAGTATCGCAAGGCCCACGTCGAGCCGGCTTTCGAGCAGCGCTTCGAGCTCACCGGCAGTGGAGACCGCAATGGCTTCGAATCCGGCGTCCGCCAGCTCCGCATTGACCGCCGGGAACTCGTCCTCGGGCAGGTAGACGGCGACGGCTGATCGCGGCACTACGCTGTGGCCTCCTTTTGGAACGAAGGTACCACTCCAGTCTAGCCGAAGGTAACAGGCTTGTGCCTGTTGTTCCTACCCGATCCGAGCGCGCCCGACGCTGTGGGAGGGCTCGGGCGTCACATAAGTGGTGCCCTCCGTCACCCCTGAGACTGGACTTGCCGGCGGATCTGATCGTGGTCGTGGCCGATGGCCGGGTCGTGGAGGCCGGGCCGCACGCCCAGCTGATGCGCAACCGCGGCCTCTACGCCGAGCTATACGACCTGCAGGCCAGCGCCTACGAGTGACCAGTTGGGCAGCGCGGCCGCAGAAACCGATGGGCGGACCGGGGACCCGGTGGCTCGGACCCTACGGTTGGGCCAGCTCGGCCGGGGCGAGAGGGTAGATTGCATGATCCGCTGCTTCGAACCTGGGCATTCTGACGCCCCCGACACGGTAGCTGTGGTGACGGCGGCGCACCAGAAGCCCGCCGGGACGCTGGTTCTGCCTAGCCGACGAGCAGCAGGGCCTCTTGCACTTCACCGAGGACCTTGTCCTCGACCTGGCAGGTGATGACGACGCCCGACCCGTCCGGCGACAAAGCGATTCCGTACGGGACCGGTCCCGGCACGGCGATCGTTCGCGACGCGCCGTTGCGGAGCAGTGTGATCGGCCGATTGTCCTGGGAGGACGCGAAGTACAGCAGGATCGTCGATCCGTCGGTCGAGGCGACGGCGGTGTCGCCGACTCCGGCCTGGGTCACACCCGGACCTCCCGAGATCGGGTAAGTGGTCACCGAGCCATCCAGAGCGGGAGCCACAAGGTTGCTCGCGCTATCCCAGACCGGAGATCCAAGTTCGGTTACCGTCGGTCCAATCAGCTGACCAGTGGTGGTGTCGACGATCGTGTGGCCCGGGCCCGCCAGGAGATAGCGACCCGACGGATCGAAGGTCATCCATCGACTGAAGGAAGCGCTCTTGATCGACACCACTGCACGTAGATCGGGCCAGCTGAGAACCTCGAGCCAACCGGGTGGCTGGCTCCCGGTGCCCTGCGGCCCTACCGGCTTGACGTAGTGCCACACGGCGAGTTTGGCTCCGTCCGGGGACCAAGCCGAGGGGTCGCCGGGCAGGACCCGGCTGGTTCCGGCCTGCGTCCAGACCACGAAGCTGTCCTTTGCCTGGTCAGAGGCGAGAGTGGCAACAGCAACCGCGCCGTGGCTGTTCGACAGGTCGCCCTCACCGATGTCCGTCGCGATCGGGGTCAGGTCAGCAGAGGCCACAGATCCCAGGAAGCTCGAATTGCCACGCGAGAGCACGAATTGGGTTGCGTCAAGCCAGACGATGCTGTCGCCGTCGAGAGAACGGACCAGGTTGCCGCTTCTGTCGAAGAGGCGCAGGTGTTGCTGCGCCGGCGTTCCGTTCGTGACGCCGTCCTGAACCGCCAGCCAGTTCCCGTCCGGCGACCAGAACGCCTCGACCGTGTCGGAAGCGGCAAGCACCTTCCAGTCGCCGATCTGCGTGGGCGACGCGAGCGGCGACGGCGCCGGCGACACGGTGGAGAGCGGCATTGAGGGCGACGCGACGGCGGAGGCCGTCGGCGACGAGGTGGCAGCCGGTGAAAACATTGTCGGGAGCGCGAACGGCATCAGCGCCAGCGCCACCACTACCGCGCCCGCGACCGCGATGGCTGCCACCTGCCGCCACAGGCCTGGAGCCTTCCTCCGCTCCCGCTTCTCTCTGATCGCCGCGGCGACCCTTGTCGTCGCGCGATGCGAACTGGCCGGCGTGATCGACTCGTAGTAGTCGTGAAGGCCCTCGTGGAGGTCGCTGTCGTTCATCGTCCGGATTCCTCGACGCGACGCTCGGCGGCCAGCGCGGAGCGCAGGTGTTCGAGCGAATGGTGAAGCCTCGACTTGACCGTGCCTTCGGGCAGCCGGGTCTGCGCGGCGATCTGAGGCACGGTCAGGTCGCGACCGAAGCGGAGGCCGATGACGAGCTGTTCGTCCGCGGTGAGACGCGCGATCGCCCGTCCGATCTCGTCACGGACGGCCAGCCGCTCGGGCGAATCGCCGATCGCCGAGCCGAACGGCGGCCGCGGCGTCTGCCGTCGACTCCGGCGGCGGAGCTCGTCCCGACAGACGTTCACCACGATCGTGTTGAACCAGCCCGTCGGGTTGTCCGAATGGCGAAGCTTCTTGCGGGCATCCCAGGCAGCCAGCGCCGCCTCCTGGACGGCATCCTCTGCCGCGATCGGATCGCGCAGGATCCAGGTCGCCAGCCGGTGCGCTTCGGGTGTCCGCGAGACCAGCAGCTCAGCGATATCGTCGTCGTTGAGTGCCAGGACTGCGGCGTCTGCTATCAAGTCTCCACCTCGGCGATCGATCCATCGCTGTACATCGAACAACGAATCGGGTCGTCGCATCGTTCAATCTGGCAGGCCAGGGCGCCTCGGTCGAGAGCGATTGCGACTGCGATTCTCGGCAGACGAACTCTCGCCATATGGACACGGCCGGTCGCGCCGCTCGACTACGCCGCCCGCCGCGGCAACCCAACCGCGTCCGTGCCGAACCAGGTCCCCGACGCGCCCTTGACGATCGCCACCGCGTTCTCGAGTGCGCCGATGGCGGCGAAGCGGCCTCCGCCCTGGACGAACTGGGCGCAGGCGCGGACCTTGGGCGCCATCGAGCCCGCCGGCCACGCTCCGGTGGCCAGACCCTCCATCGCCTCGTCCACGGAGAGGCGCAGGATCGCCTCCTGGCGAGGCGTCCCCCAGCGGCGATACACGGCGTCGACGTCGCTCAAGAGCAGCAGGCCGTCCGCTTCCACCGACCGGGCCAGCACGACCGCCGCGAGATCCTTGTCGATCACCGCCTCGACGCCCAGATACCGCCCGTCGGCCCCCTCCACGACGGGCACTCCCCCACCCCCCGACGCCACGACGAGCACGCCTGCCTCCACGAGGGTGCGGATCGCGCTCGCCTCGACGATCCGGATCGGTGGCGGCGAGGGAACCACCCGGCGCCAGCTCTTGCCGTCGGGGGCGATGCTCCAGCCGCGCGTTCGGGCGTGCTCGCGGGCCGTCTCCTCGTCGTAGATCGGGCCGACCGGCTTGGTGGGGTTGGCGAACGCCGGATCGTCGGCCGGGACGACGGTGCGAGTGACGACCACGGCGATCTCGCGCCGCTTGCCGCGCTCGAGAAACGCGTCGTTGAGGGCGTTGGCCAGCAGATAGCCGATCTGGCCCTGCGACTCCGCGCCCAGGACGTCGAGTGGCGGGGCCGGGACCACCGAGGCGGCCATCTCCGCGCCGATCGCCAGGAAGCCGACCTGCGGGCCGTTGCCGTGGGTGATCACGATCTCCGCCCGGCTGCCTTCGGCGAGCGTGACGAGACCGCGTGCAGCCGCCACCAGGTTGTGGCGCTGGACCTCGGTAGATCCGGCTTCGCCTCGCCTGATCAGGGCGTTGCCGCCCAGGGCGATGGCGAGGCGAGTCACCCTAAACGCTCCCCGTCCACGTCGCCGGTGATGAGCAGGTACAGCAGCGCCTGCTCGGTGTACCAGCGGTTCTCGGCCTCGTCCCAGACGCGCGACTGCGGTCCATCCATCACCTCGTCGGTGACTTCGTCGCCGCGGTGAGCCGGCAGGCAGTGCAGGAAGATCGCCCGCGGCGCCGCCAGCGCCATCAACGCCCCGTCCACGCAATACCCGGCGAAGACGCGGGCCCGCTCTTCGCGTTCCTTTTCCTGGCCCATGCTGGCCCAGACGTCCGTGTAGACGGCGTCGGCGCCGCGTACGGCTGCTCGGACATCGTGGCCCAGCTCGATGCCGCCGCCGTTGACGCGGCAGTTGGCCTGCGCCGCGGCCACGATTTCCGCTTTGGGCTCGTAGCCGGGCGGCGTGGAGATCGCGAGCGTGAAGCCCATGTGCCCCGCCCCCTGGATGAGCGAGTGGCAGACGTTGTTGCCGTCGCCGATGAACGCCAGGCGGACGCCGGCCAGCGAACCGAACTCGTCTTCGAGGGTCATCACGTCCGCCAGGGCCTGGCACGGATGGTGGTCGTCGGTCAGGGCGTTGACGATCGGGATCGTGGCGTAGCGGGCCAGCTCTTCGACCCTGGCCTGCTCGAAGGTTCGGATCACGAAGGCCGAGAGGTAGCGCGACAGTACGCGCGCCGTGTCGGCGATGGTCTCGCCGCGGCCGATCTGAAGCTCGTCGGAGCGAAGCGCGATCGGCAGCATTCCGAGGCCCCATATGGCCGCCTCGAAGCTGACGCGGGTCCGCGTCGACGGCTTGTCGAACAGGAGGCCGACGCGGCCCCCGGCCAGGACATCGCGGGTCATCCCGCCGCGGCTCTTGATGCGGGCGGCCAGGTCGAGGGTCTGGCGGATCCCGTCCCGCCCCAGGGAATCCAGAGTCAGCAAGTGCCGGGCCATCGGGGTGCCTCCCTCAGCGATGAGCCGCCGGCGTCGAGCCGGCGCGAGCCTTTTCCACGATACCGCTCATCAGGTCGATCAGTTTCGGCTGCGCTGCCTGGCCCGGTTCGGCGGTCATCTCCTCCAGCTCGTAGCGGACCCGAACGACCGGCTTCTGGAGCTTGAGGACGCGGGTGAGGTCGATCGGCGTGGCCGAGAGGATCAGATCGGCCGGCATCGCGTTCAACGTGGTCTCGAGCTCGTGCATCTGACCCTGGCCGTAGCCCATCGCCGGGATGAGATGCTCGAGGGCCGGATACTTGTGCAGCGTGGCCGCCAGTTCGCCGACGGCGTAGGGCACCGGGTCGACGAGCTCGCCGGCGCCGAAGCGCCGCGCGGCTACGACTCCCGCTCCGAATGTCATGCCGCCGTGAGTCAGCGTCGGCCCGTCTTCGACGACCGCCACCTTCTTGCCCTTGATCTCGCCGCCTTGCAGCGTAAGCGCCGACCGCGCCAGGATCACCTTGGCGCGCGGATTCATCGCCGCGATGTCGGCCTTCACTTCCGCGACCTGCTCGGGCGAGGCCGAGTCCACCTTGTTGATCACGACGACGTCGGCCAGCCGGATGTTCGTCTCGCCGGGGTGGTAGTGGAGCTCGTGACCGGCCCGCAGCGGATCGGCGACGACCACGAACAGGTCCGGCTTGAAGAATGGGAAGTCGTTGTTGCCGCCGTCCCACATGACGACGTCGGCCTCGGCCTCGGCCTGGCGCAGGATCGCCTCGTAGTCCACGCCGGCGTAGAGAACGCGGCCGGCATCGAGGTGCGGCTCGTACTCCTCGCGCTCCTCGATCGTGGTCTCGTAGCGGTCCAGGTCCGCGTAGGTGGCGTAGCGCTGGACCCGCTGGGCGAGAAGATCGCCATAGGGCATCGGGTGGCGAGCGACGACGACGCGCAGTCCGAGCTGCTCGAGCAGGGCGGCGATGTACCGCGTCGTCTGGCTCTTGCCGGCTCCGGTGCGGGTCGCCCCGGTCGCAACCACCGGCTTCGTGCTGGCCAGCATGGTCCGCGCCGGACCGAGCAGCGCGAAGTCGGCGCCGCAGGCAAGGGCCCGGCTGGCCGTGTGCATGACGTGCTCGTGCGTCACGTCGCTGTAGGCGAAGACCACGAGATCGACCGACTTCTCGGCAATGACTCGCTCGAGGTCCACCTCGGCGACGATCGGAATGCCGCTCGGATACAGAGGCCCGGCCAGCTCCGGCGGGTAGTTGCGCCCGGCGATCCCCGGGATCTGGGTCGCGGCCGTGAACGCCACGACCTCGACGCTCGGGTCGTTCCGATAGGCCGTGTTGAAATCGTGGAAGTCGCGACCAGCGGCTCCCATGATCACAACTCGTGTGCGATCCATGGTTTCCGGCCCTTCCGCAGTCGCGCCGTAGGGTTCTCCCCCGGCAGCGAACCTGGAGCTGACGAGCCGGTTCCGCTTCTGGTCCAGCGGTCGTCCAGCGGACATAGTGTCGTCCGACCGGGCCGGGTGCGCAAGAGTCGCCCGCGTGATGGCCGGTTCATCTGAAGGTCCCGTTGCGGACCGGCGCGGGCAGCGTTCCATCCAGCGGATCGAGTAGTTAGGAAGTTATAATTTTCGTTAACCTAGTTCTGCTCATCCGCACAGTCTGACAGGCTCTCCGGACGAGCAGCAGGCGGCCTGGTTTGGGTTGCCAGGTCCCGCAGACCTGGGTGGTCGCTCGCAGCCAATCGCTGAGCGCACTCACACGAAAGCGGGGCCCAATGAAGACACTCGTGACAGCAGCAGTTCACTCGCCTCGCGGCTTGCCCGCTTCGCGCACGTCGTTGATCCGGCTCTTGGGCATCGCCCCGGCTGCGCTCCTGCTCTCGAGTCTGTTGCTTGTCGTGGTCGCGCCACTCACCGTGCCTGTGGCGGCCTTGGGCGTGCCAAGTGGAGACTGGACGCAGTTCCACAACGGCGTGACCCACGTGGGCTACAACACGGAGGAGGCGACCCTGTCGGTGGCAAACGCGCACACCCTGCGCACGGCGTGGACCGGAGCCACCGGGTCATCCGTCGACTCTTCGCCCGTGGTCGCCAACGGCGTGGTGTACGTCGGGTCCGCGGATTTTAAGTTGTATGCCTACGCCGTGGGCTGCGCCAGCAATGGTGCGACCTGCAAGCCGCTCTGGACGGCCAGCACCGACGGAAGCATCGAGTCTTCGCCGGCGGTCGCCGGAGGCGTGGTCTACGTCGGGAACGACACTGGCACGCTGTATGCCTTCGACGCGAATGGGGTTACTCGTTGCAGCGGCGTCGCTCCTCTCAGGACCTGCCTGCCGCTCTGGGTTGCCGCCACGGGGGCAGCCATCACGGGCGCGCCGACGATCGCCAATAGCAAGGTCTTTGTCGGCTCCGAGAGCCACCTGATGTATGCCTTCGGAGTTGGCTGCGCCAGCGGCGGTGGAACCTGCCTGCCGCTCTGGACCGCCTCGACCGGCGGGATGATCCTCTCCTCGCCCGCCTTCTTCAGCGGCGTGGTCTACATCGGATCCATGGACGGCTATATGTACGCCTTCGACGCAAACGGCGTGACCGGCTGTGGCGGCGTCCCCAAGACCTGCTCGCCGCTCTGGAAGGCCTCCAGCGGCTCCATCGAGTTCTCCTCGCCCGCGATCTCCGGCGGCGTGGTCTACGTTGGGTCCAACGACTTCCGTCTGTATGCCTACGCCGTCGGCTGCAACAGCGGCGGCGGGACCTGCTCGCCGCTCTGGACTGGTGTTACCGGCAGCTGGATCGCCTCTACGCCTGCGGTAGCCAACGGCGTGATCTACGTGGGGTCCTTCGACCACAAGCTGTATGCCTACGCCGTCGGCTGCAGCAGCGGCGGCGGGACCTGCTCGCCGCTCTGGACCGCCACGACCGGCGGGAACATCGACTCCTCGCCCGCGGTCGCCAACGGCGTGGTCTACGTCGGGTCCGAAGACGGCAAGATGTATGCGTTTGACGCGGCCGGGGCCAGCAGCTGCACCGGCAGCTTTCCCACCAAGACCTGTCAGCCTCTCTGGACCGCCGCGACCGGCGGGAACATCGACTCCTCGCCCGCGGTCGCCAACGGCGTTGTCTACGTGGGGTCTGAAGACTACAAGCTGTATGCCTACTCGCTATCCGCCGCCACGCACCTCGGCATCAGTCTCACGAGCTCCTACGTCGCGGGTGGCGCCCACACCGTGACAGTCACTGCAAGGGACGTTCATGGCTACGTCGCGGGCGGATACGGGGGCACGATCCACTTCACGAGTTCCGACGCTAAAGCGGTCCTGCCGGCCAACTACACCTTCAAGGCGGCTGACGCGGGCGTCCACACGTTCTCGCTCGGTGTCAAGCTCAAGACCGCCGGCACCCAATGGGTCCGCGCAACCGACACGGTCACAGCCACAATCACGGGGGTCAAGACCGGCATAGCCGTCGCCGCCGCCGCCGCCAAGACCCTCGTCGTCGGCCTCACGAGCTCCTTCGTCGCGGGCCAGGCCCACACCGTGACAATCACTGCGAAGGACGCATACGGCAATACCGCCACCGGATACACCGGCACGATCCACTTCACGAGTTCCGACGCTAAAGCGGTCCTGCCGGCCAACTACACCTTCAAGGCGGCTGACGCGGGCGTCCACACGTTCTCGCTCGGTGTCAAGCTCAAGACCGCCGGCACCCAATGGGTCCGCGCAACCGACACGGTCACAGCCACAATCACGGGGGTCAAGACCGGCATAGCCGTCAGCTGACCTGCGAGGACGTGGCCGCTGTAGGGAGTTGATCGGGCTCAATGGCAAAGCGGGGCCAGCCTCCCGAGTGGTCGCCCGCCTGCCAGCTGGCTGTCGGTTCCCGCTGCGCTCCGGCCTTCGGATGGAGGCCCACTTCCGGCCAGCGCCGAATCGGCCTCTGCCTGGGCTCTCGTCGACCGGCCCAGTCCGTCCAGCGTGTTCGCGACAGCGTCCGTATCGAGCCCCACCGGCAGGGCCGAACCAGCTGCAGACAAAGAGGGTTGTGTCGCCGTGGGCAGCGTGGTCCGGGAGCGACCGGCCTCCTCGCCCGCTCTGCACCGCCGACCGTACCGGTGGATCGCCCCAACTAGATCGCCCCAATCTGATCCTCCCCGGCGCCGACGCCGCTGACCTCCCGCCGGGCCAGTCGGAAATCCGCCTGGCTAGCTCCCCCGGTCGCCATCCGAACTTCCCGGCAATCGGGTCAACCCCTGCGGCCGGGCTGCCGTCGCCGTCACCTAGGTCAGGTACTGGACCATTCCGACGATGCCCGACGCGAGCAGCACCAGAGTCACTGCCCACAGCACCGCGGCCTGCTGACGGGAGTTGGCCAGATCGCCGAGCAGCCCGCGGTCGCTGGTCAGTTGGACCAGGAAAGCAAGCGGCAGCGCCAGGACGACGACGTTGAAGACCATCGCCCCGACGCACAGCCGCACCAGATCTGCGGAGACGAGCGCCACGACCGCGGCCGGAAGAACCTCGGCGAAGTACACGGCGTAGAACTTGCGAGCCTCACTCGGCTTGAGGTTGAGGCTGTGGGGCCAGCCCATCAGCTCCCCCACTCCCCACGCCGCCGAGAGCGAAACCACCACCAGCGCGAGCAGGCCCGAGCCCATGAGGCCGATGGCGATGAGCCAGCCCGTCCCGCCCGTCGCCAGGCGAGCCAGCCCTTCGGGCAGCGCGGAAAGGCTTGCCGAGGCCGACGCCGCCGGCGCAGACTCCATCGCCGCTGCGGCCGCGATCACGATGGCCGCCATCAACGCCTGGCTGGCCAACGCGCCGACCAGCGTCTCGACACGGGAGCCTTTCAGGTCCTCCCGAGTCAGCTGCTTGTCGACGCTGGCGGACTGCTGGTAGAAGAGCATCCACGGCATGATCGAGGCGCCGGCCATCGCCACCACCAGGGCGAAGTAGTCGTGCGGCACGTCGCTCGGGACCGGGTTCAGGTCCGACACCAGGTGGGCCAGGTTCGGATGCCCGACGATCGCCAGGACGACGAAGCTGAACAGCGCCAGCGAAAGCGCCAGCGCGAACCGCTCGAAGACCGAATAGCCGCCGGTGAGAACCATCCCGGCGTGCAGAGCCAGCGCCCCGACGATGGCCACGGGCGCCGGAATGCCGAGGATCGCCGCCCCCAGGGCGATGCCGGCGAACTCGGCGACGTAGGCCACGAAGTTGATGACCGCCATGCCCGCCACCGAGACGACCGCCCAGCGCGGCCCGTAGCGGACCCGGACCAGCTCGGCGTGGCCCTTGCCGGTCGCAAGAGCCAGCCGGGCGGTCATCTCCTGGACCAGGAAGAGGACCGGGACCAGGGCGAAGAGCGGGAGCAGCAGGGCATAGCCGGAAACCGTCCCGCCCTGTCCGGCCGTGATCACGCTGGGAGCATCCACGTCGGCGAGCATCACGACCCAGGCCGGCCCTACGACCTTCAGCCAGCGCGCGATCGCCGGGGAGCGGATCGCACCGGCGATGGTTCGGAGGCTGCCGATGACGGTCACCCCGATATCCTAGCTGATGGCTAGGCTTTCACGGCGGGCCATTCGGACCGCGGACGCATCTACGCGACACCTTCCGGACGGGACGTGTGGTTCTGGCGACGATACCCGCCGCACCGGGCGGGTCCGCCTCGCCATGAGGGGGCATCTGGTCAGAGTTGCCCCACATGGAGGTTGGAGCAGATCGGACCGCTCCCTGCCGCCCCCACCCGGTCATTGCCCGCTCATCGAGGGCCCGCCCGAGCGTGACTCCCGCGCTCCTGCCATCGGACGCAAGCTTGACCACGCGCCGAGGGGCCGCAATCGGATGGCCAACTCTCGCTCCAGGCAAGTTGGACCAGAAGGCAAATGCCGGACTCCGGCCCCTGCGACCCGCCGCGACCCGCCGAGCCCGTGGTGGCCGCCGATGTGCTAGTCCGCGTCCGCCACCAGTTCGGGCGCCTGCGCCAGGTCGACGCCCAGCCGTTCGAGCGCGCCGACGAGCGCCTTCATCGAGGCCGTCGTGATGTTCGGGTCCATGCCCACGCCCCACCGAACGTCCTTGTGCGAGCGGACCTCGACATAGGCGACGGCCGTGGCTTCCTCGCCCGCGCCGAGGGCATGCTCGGCGTAGTCGAGCACCTCCACCTCCACGCCGAGGTCCCGGCGGAGGGCGTGGACCAGGGCTGAGATCGGGCCGTTGCCGTGGCCGGAGACGGTGTGAGTGACCGACCCCGATATCAGGTTGGCGCGAACGACGACGCCGTCCGCGTCCGAGGAGGTCTCGTAGCCGTCGAGCCTGGTCCGGGTGACCGCCGGCAGGTACTCGGCCGCGAACGCGTCCCACATCTCTTCGGGTGTGATCTCCGTGCCGCTGCCCTCGGTGATCACCTTGATGCAGCGGCTGAACTCGATCTGGAGGCGGCGCGGCAGGTCCATGCCGTGCTCGGCCTTCATGATGTAGGCGACGCCGCCCTTGCCGGACTGGCTGTTGACCCGGATGACGGCCTCGTAGCTGCGGCCGACATGCTTGGGGTCGATCGGCAGGTAGGGCACCTCCCAGATGTCGTAGTCGGGTGGGAGCGCCTCCATGCCCTTCTTGATGGCGTCCTGGTGCGAGCCCGAGAAGGACGTGTAGACCAGGTCGCCGACATACGGATGGCGCGGCTCCACGGACAGGCGGTTGCAGTGCTCGGCCACGCGGCGCAGGGCGTCGATGTCGCTGATGTCGAGCTTCGGGTCCACGCCCTGGCTGAACATGTTCCCGGCCAGGTTGACGACGTCCACGTTGCCGGTCCGCTCGCCGTTGCCGAAGAGCGTGCCCTCGATCCGGTCCGCGCCGGCCATCAGGCCGAACTCGGCCGCGGCCACGGCCGTGCCGCGGTCATTGTGCGGGTGCAGCGAGAGGATGATCGAGTCGCGGCGCGGGACGTTGCGGTGGAACCACTCGATGGCGTCGCCGTAGATGTTCGGCGTGTACATCTCGACGGTGGCCGGCAGGTTCAGGATGATCCTGCGCTGCGGCGTCGGCTGGAGCACGTCCATGACCGCGGCGCAGACGTCGGCCGCGTAGTCGAGCTCCGTGCCGGTGAAGCTCTCGGGTGAGTATTCATATCGGATGTCCGTGCCTGGCAGGCGGGCCTCCTGCTCCAGGCAGATGCGGGCGGCGTCGACGGCGATCTTCGTAACGCCTTCCTTGTCCAGCCTGAAGACGACGCGTCGCTGCAGGACCGAGGTGGAGTTGTAGAAGTGGACGATCGCCCGCTTCGCCCCGCGCAGACACTCGTACGTCCGCTCGATCAGCTCGCGGCGGCACTGCGTCAGGACCTGGATCGTGACGTCGTC
>PMXQ01000079.1 GCA_003171065.1 Chloroflexota bacterium | reverse complement strand
CTCGCGATCGACGGGGAGTGGCCGACCGTTCAGCAGTGGCGCCACATCGTCGGTCTCGCCACGGGCGCCGTCGGTCGCGGCCGGCTCGACAAGGTCGTCTTCGCCCGCCGCGTCGACATGTCTTCGCCCGCCGCGCTCGACGTGCCGAATGCCCTTCGCCGCCTCGCCGCCAGCGCACCCGAGAGCACCGTCTTCGCCGTCCGGCGCGGGAAGGCGCAGTTCATCGGCGCCACTCCGGAGCGGCTCGTCCGCGCCGAGGGTCGGACCTATCGCACCGCTGCCGTCGCCGGCTCGATCCGGCGCGGCGCCGATCCCGCGGAAGACGCCGCCCTCGCGGCCGAGCTGCTGGCGTCGGAGAAGGAGCGGGAGGAGCACGCCGTCGTCGTCCGTGCGATCCGCCGCCAGCTCGCGCCGATCTCGGACCGGCTCGAGATCGCCCCCGAGCCGGGCGTGCTCGTCCTGCGCCACGTCCAGCACCTCGTGACCGAGGTCGCCGGGACGCTGCGGGTCCAGGAAGGGTTGCTGACCCTCGCCGGCCGGCTGCATCCCACTCCGGCCGTCGGCGGCGAGCCGCGCGACCTGGCCCTGGCGATGATCGACGAACACGAAGGATTCGATCGGGGCTGGTACGCCGGCCCGGTCGGATGGCTGAGCGCCGACGGCGACGGCGAGCTGATGGTCGCCCTCCGCTGTGGCCTGGTTGAGGATCGCCGCGTCACGCTCTACGCCGGGTGCGGGATCGTCGCCGACTCGGATCCCGATCGCGAATGGGAGGAATCGAGGATCAAGATGCGCGCAGTCGCGGCGGCACTGGGCCGGGCGGGAGACGAGCCGTGAGCGCGGGAGACGAGCCATGAGCACGGGTGGCGGCCGGCCGAGCCAGCTGCGCGCCTTCGTCGAGGAGCTGGCCCGGGCCGGGGTTCGCGACGCGGTCGTCTGTCCCGGTTCCCGCTCCACGCCGCTGGCGCTCGCGCTTCGCGCCCATGACAGGATTCGAGTGCGTGTCCTCATCGACGAGCGTTCGGCCGGGTTCTTCGCTCTCGGCATTGCCCGCACGACGCGGCGAGCCGCCGTCCTCCTCGGGACCTCCGGGACGGCCGCCGTCAACTTCGCGCCGGCCGTCGTGGAGGCGTCGCTGGGGCGGGTGCCGCTCGTGGTTCTCACCGCGGATCGACCGGCGGAGCTGCGGGATCGCGGCGCGCCGCAGACGATCGACCAGGACCACCTCTACGGCCGCCACGCGAAGTGGTTCGCGGAACTTGCCCTGATGGACGAGGCGCCGGACACGATGGCCCACGTCCGGTCGGTGGCCGGGCGAGCGGTTGCCACGGCGGTCGAAGGGCCGGCGGGGCCGGTCCACCTCAACCTGCCCCTGCGCGAGCCGCTCATCCCGACGGACGACCTCGGCGCGATCGACGGTCTGATCGACGAGCGCGAGCCCGCCGCCGTCGGGGCGCCGTTTGCGGCCGCCGTGACCGGACGACGTACGCTGGACCGCGACCAGGTCGCCGCGATCGCCCGGCGGCTGGCCGCCGCGGATCGCGGACTCATCGTTGCCGGCCCGCTCGACGACCCTGGCGTCAACGAGCCGATCGTCCGCCTCGCCGCCGCGACCGGCTATCCGATCCTGGCCGACCCGCTCTCCGGCCTGCGCTGCGGTCCGCACGATCGGTCGCTCGTCCTCGCCCACGCCGATCACATCGCTCGGCCGGGTCCGTGGATCGACGCCCACCGGCCGGAGATCGTCATTCGTTTCGGGGCGATGCCGACCTCCAAGCCGGTCACGGAGTTGATGGAGGCGGCCCGTCCCGAGCTGTTCGTGGTCGACGGAGACGGCGGCTGGCGCGAGGCGGCAGTCGTCCCGGCCACGTTCGTTCACGCTGATGCGGCGTCGGCGGCCGGGGCGCTGGCCGATGCGGTCGAGGGCGCGATGGCGGCGGGCAAGCAGCCGGGCGCGGAACCGCGCAGCCGCTGGGCCCGGGCCTGGCTCGCCGCCGAGCAGGCCGCCAGCCGTGTTCTCGACTCCTGGCTCGACGGGCTGGACGAGCCATTCGAGGGCGCACCTTTCAGGGCACTGGGCGAGCTCCTTCCGGCGGGAGGGCTGCTGTGGGCCGGCAATTCGATGCCCGTGCGCGACCTGGACGCCTGGCTACCCACGGGCGAACGGGCCATCCGCGTGCTCGGCAATCGCGGGGCGAACGGGATCGACGGCGTGACCTCGACGGCGCTTGGCTCGGCCGCCGTCTCCCAGGGCCCGGTCGTCCTCGTCGTCGGCGACGTGTCGTTCCTGCACGATCTCGGCGCGCTGGTCACGGCCCGGCTGCACGAGACGAATCTCCTGGTCGTCCTGGTGAACAACGACGGCGGCGGGATCTTCTCGCTGCTGCCCCAGGCGCGGACGGAGGCGCGCGGCGCCGGCCTCCCGGCCCACTACGAGGAACTGTTCGGGACGCCGCACGGGATCGAGCTCGGGCCGATCGTCGAGGGATTCGGGTTCAGGCGCGGCGTCGCGGGAGGTGGCGGCTACGCGGACCTGCGGGCGGTCATCGAAGCCGAGTTGGGCCGGCCGGGCTTGCGCGTCGTCGAGCTGCGAACGGATCGGGCGCGCAACGCCGAGCTTCACCAGACCGCGGCCGCGGCAGTGGCGTCGGCCCTGGCCGCGCTCGCCGGCGAGCGGGAGCGGGCCGGATGAGCCACATCCATGTCGACGGCGCGAGCTACGAGGTGCGGACCGGTGGCGTCGGCCCGCCGCTGCTGTTGATTCACGGCTTCACCGGCCGCGGCTCCGACTGGGCGCCGTTCCTGCCCGCATTGGGCAAGAAGACGACAACGATCACGGTCGATCTCCTCGGCCACGGCGAGTCCGACTCACCGGCCGAACCGGCCCGTCACGCCATCGAACGCCAGGCCGCGGACCTGGCCGCCATCCTCCGCCGGCTTGGGGCCGCCCCTGCAGCCGTGGTCGGCTACTCACTCGGCGCGCGGGTCGCGCTCCGGATGGCGGTCGCCTCGTCGGGCGTGGTTGCCAGGTTGATGCTCGAGAGCCCCTCCGCGGGAATCGTGGGTCCTGCCGACCGCGCCGCGCGGCGCGACACCGACGAACAGCTGGCGCGGCTTCTCGACCGCGAGGGGATCGAAGCCTTCGTGGACCGGTGGGAGAATCTGCCGCTCTTCGTCCCCGAACGGGCGCTCGGGGACGAGGCCCGTGCCCGCCTCCACGCCGCGCGGCTGCGC
Source organism: Chloroflexota bacterium (assembly GCA_003171065.1). GTDB lineage: Bacteria > Chloroflexota > Limnocylindria > Limnocylindrales > CSP1-4 > Fen-1039. The sequence continues at coordinate 6,659 of PMXQ01000079.1, read as the reverse complement.
AACCGTCCGGGCGGCCTCGCTGCGTCGCTTCGCGGGGCCGGTCAGGGCGCGATGGAGCCGCTCCACGGCCGCCTCTCCAGCGTGAACGCGCCGACCATCGTGCTGGCCGGGGCGCTCGACGAGGCCGGTTCGGAGCGGGCCCGAGGGATTGCAGCGGGGATTCCCGGCGCGCGCCTGGCCATCATGGAAGGCGTCGGCCACGCCCCGCATCGCGAGGCTCCCGACCGCGTCGCCTCACTGCTCCTCGAGTTCATCGCTCGCCCGACCCCACTCCACGCCAGCGAAAGGGAATCGACATGACGAACGGCACGAAGATCACGTGGACGCCGGTCGTGGAGTACCGCGACATCCGCTACGAGCATTCGGGCACCGGGATCGCCCTCGTCACCATCGACCGGCCGGAGGTGCGCAACGCCTTCCGGCCCGAGACCGTGGCCGAGCTGATCGACGCCTTTCGTCGCATTCGAGACGATGGTTCGATCGGCTGCGTCCTCCTGACCGGCGCCGGCGACAAGGCCTTCTGCTCGGGCGGGGACCTGCGGGTCAAGGGTCGCGGCGGCTACGTGGGCGACGATGGGCTGGCCCGCCTGAACATCCTCGACTTGCAGCGCCAGATCCGGTCGCTGCCCGTGCCGGTCATCGCCCTGGTGAACGGCTTCGCGATCGGCGGCGGGCACGTGCTCCACATCGTCTGCGATCTCTCGATCGCGTCGGACAACGCGATCTTCGGCCAGGTCGGCCCCCAGGTGGGCAGCTTCGACGCCGGCTTCGGGATCGGGCTCCTGGCCCGGCTCGTCGGCGACAAGAAGGCCAAGGAGATCTGGTTCCTGTGCCGCCGCTACGACGCCGCGCAGGCGCTCCAGATGGGCCTCGTCAACGCCGTCGTGCCCCAGGATCGGCTGCTCGACGAGGGCGTCGTCTGGGCGGACGAGATCCTGGCCATGAGCCCGACGGCGATCCGCTTCCTCAAGTCGGCCTTCCTGGTCGCCACCGACGGCCTGGCCGGTCTGCAGGAATTCGCCGGCAACGCGACCGGCCTCTACTACACGACCGACGAAGCACACGAGGGCTCGAAGGCCTTTCTCGAGAAGCGCAAGCCCGACTTCAAGCGTTTCCCCCGGCGACCCTGAGGCCCGGCACATGAGCGACGCTGCCTCCTCTTCCGCTCGGCCCTCGGCGCCGCCGATCCACCGCGCGCCTTCGAGCATTCGAGTCTGGCTGCTGGCGATTCGACCGGCGACGCTGCCGGCCGCGGTCGGGCCGGTGCTGGTCGGGCTGGGCGCGGCGATTGGCTCCGGCGTGGCGTTTCGGCCGGGCGCCGCGGCGGCCTGTCTGGCCGTGGGGCTGCTGCTCCAGATCGCGGCCAACCTGGCCAACGACCTGGCCGACTTCCGGCGCGGCGCCGACACGCCGGATCGGATGGGACCGACCCGCGTCGCCGCGGCAGGCCTGATGACCGAGCGCCGGCTCGAGGTCGGGATCGGCACCGTCATCGCCGCGTCCGCGGTCTTCGGGCTGTACCTCGCCTATGTCGGGGGAGTCGCCATGCTGGTCGTGGGCGCGCTCGCCGTCCTTTCCGCCCTGGCCTACACCGGCGGACCGTGGCCGTACGGCTACCGCGGCCTGGGCGAAGTCTTCGTTTTCGTCTTCTTCGGCCTCGTGGCGACCGGCGTCACGGCGTACTTGCAGGCCGGTCGGGTCGAGGCGGTGTACCTGCTCGCGGCCGTCCCGATGGGGGCGCTCATCACGGGGGTCCTGATCGTCAACAACCTGCGCGACATCCCGACCGATCGGGCCTCGGGCAAGCGGACCCTGGCGGTCACTTTGGGCGAGGGATTCGCGAAGGCCGAGTACTACGCGACGCTGCTCGTTGGGGCGGCGATCCCGGTGGCGCTGCTCGTCGCGCGACTCGCCGGGCCGGCGGTTCTTCTGCCGCTGCTCTCCGGGCTCATGGTTCCGCCGCTGGTGCGCGAGGTCCGGGCGGTCGGGCCGGCGTCGGATCGACGGCGGCTGAACCCCGTGCTCAAGGGCACTGCCAGGCTGTCGCTCGCCTATGGCGTGCTGTTTGCGATTGGGCTCGCGGTTCGGGTCGGCGCGTGAGCGGCGACGTGATCGCGGCGGAGGCGATCCGGGTTCGCGTGCCGTTCAGGCGGCCGGTCGTAACGTCGGTCGGGCGCTGGAGCCACCGCGAGTCGTGGATCGTGCGGCTCTTCGACGCCGCGGGCGCGGTCGGGCTGGGTGAGGCGGCGCTGGACCTCGACGCGGGGGAAGGGGCGGCGGCCGAGCTGGCCCAGTTGGTGCGCGAGACGGTCGACCTGGTGTGCGGCGGCCATGGATTGCCGTCCGCTGCCGAGCTCGAGGCGGCCGGTGTGGCCGGCCGGGCGCTGCGGTGCGGCCTGGACTCGGCGCTTCTTGACCTGCGGCTCCAGGCGTTGGCGGCTCCCGGCGGCGCCCCTCGCTCCGTTCCGGTCAATGCCACGATCGGTTTCCTCGAGGTGAGAGAGACCGCCGCGGCGGCGCGGGCGTCCGTCGCTGCGGGCTTCGGAACGCTCAAGCTCAAGGCCGGCCCGGAGCGTGACACCGCCGCGCTGGTCGAACGCGTGGCCGCCGTGAGGGAAGCGGTCGGGCCGGAGGTCCGCCTGCGACTGGACATCAACGGGGCCTGGGACGTGGCCACTGCCCGGGAGCGCATCGCGGCGGTTGCCTCGTTCCGGCTCGAGTACGTGGAGCAGCCGATCGCCGCGGGCGACCCGTCCGATCTGGCAGTGGTCCGCGAGGGGTCGCTCGTGCCGATCGCCGCGGACGAGGCGGTGGGTTCGGTGGCTGCCGCGCGCCAGTTGCTCGCGGCTCGGGCCGCCGACGTACTGGTCATCAAGCCGGCACGGGTCGGCGGCCCGGTCGCGGCCTGGGAGATCGCGGCACTCGCCGCCGCGGCGGGCGTGCCCGTCGTCGTGTCCACTCTCTTCGAGACCGGCGTCGGCATCGCCGCCGCTCTCGCGGTCGCTGCCGGCCTGCCGGCGGTCGGGGGCGGCGCCACGGTCCCGCCGGCGCACGGGCTTGCGACCGCGGAACTGCTCGAAGCCCATCTCTTGATCCGCGCCCCGCGGGTGGTGCATGGCCGCATGATCGTGCCCGAAGGACCGGGGCTCGGGATCGCCCTGGACGAGGAGGCGCTTCGGCGCTACGCGGTCGAGTGGCAGGGGCGCCGGCCGTGACCGCCGCGCCGCCGTTCGCCGAGGCCGCGCGCGCCAACGCCCGCCTGCGACCCGACGACCTCGCAATCCTCGACGGCGACCTCCGCTGGTCGTGGTCGGAGCTGGACCGCCGGGCGGACGCAGTCGCGGCGGGGCTGGCCGCGGCCCGAATCGAGCGGGGCGACCACGTCGGGCTGCTCGCCGTGTCCTCGGCCGGAGTCGTGGCGGCGTTCCACGGGATGGCGAGGGCGGGCGTCGTCGCGGTGCCGATCGGGCCGCGGCTGGCGAGGCCGGAGATCGCCGCCATCGCCGCCGGTGCGCGCCTTCGCGCGATGGTCGCGCCGCGCGCCACTCCGCCCGCTATCGAGGGGGTCGCGCCGCTGGCTCTCGAGGATCTGCTCGACTCCGGCGCATCGCCTCCCCCTCGCCGCGCCGCGTGGCACGGCACACCGGCGCTCATTGTCCCCACCTCCGGAACCACCGGCCGGCCGAAGCTCGTCCGGCTGGGAGCGGCGCAGCTCGATGCCAGCGCGATGGCATGGTCCGCGGCGCTGCCGCCCGCGACCGGCTGGCTGCTCTCGCTGAACCTCGCCCACGTCTCAGGCATCGGGATACTGGTGCGGGCCGCACGGGCCGGCGTTCCGGTCGTGGTGCCCCGCTCGACCGACGACGAGCCGATCGTACCCAGCCTCCGAGCCGCCCGGTCGGCGGGCGTAAGCGTCAGCCATATCTCGCTCGTGACTCCGCAGCTCGTCCGCCTTCTCGATGCGCCCGAGGGAGCGGCGCCGCCCGCCGAGCTCCGCGCCATTCTCCTGGGCGGCGGTCCGATCCCCGAGTCGCTGGTGTCCCGGGCGCTCGTCGCCGGCTGGCCGATCGTCCCCAGCTACGGCATGACCGAGACGGCGTCGGGCGTGGTCGCCATGCCGCTCGGCGATGCCGGTCGCCGCCCCTGGTCAGCCGGACGACCGCTGCCCGGCGTCGAGCTTCGAATAGAGGCTCCCGACGGCGCCGCGGCCACGCCCGCCACCACACCCGGCGCGGAAGGCGAGATCCTGATTCGCGGCGCCATGGTCTTCGACGGCTACGAGAACGACCCCGAAGCGTCCGCCGCAGCCCTCGACTCGGAAGGCTGGCTGCACACCGGCGATCTCGGAAGACTCGACTCCGAAGGCTGGCTCCGAGTCTTGGCCCGCCGCGACGAGATCATCATCTCGGGCGGCGAGAACGTCGCTCCCGCCGAGATCGAAGCCGTGCTGGCGAGCCATCCGGCCGTCGCCGACGTCGGCGTCTTCGGTGTCTCAGATGAGGAGTGGGGCTCCGTCCCCGTCGCCGTCGTGGCGTTCCGCCCTGGCGCCCACGAAGACCCGGAAGCGCTTCGGGCGTTCGCCCGCGAACGGCTGGCCTCGTTCAAGGTGCCGGCCCGGATCGTCGAAGCCGCGGCAATCCCCAGATCGCCGTCCGGCAAGCTGCTCCGGCGCTCGCTGCCGGCGCTGGTCGGCCCCGCCGGCGAGGCCGGTGCGGCCGATAAGGTCGGCGCGGCCAGCCGCCGCCACTCGCTGGCTGGGACGACGAGAGTCGAAGCCGACGACGGCCAACCGCTCGCCATGCGCGACCTGTCCGGGCCGCCGGGCGCGCCCACCGTCGTCCTTCTCCACGCGACCCTTTCGACCTCCCGCCAGCTGCTGCGACTCGCCGGTCAGGTGCGGCCCGACGTCCGCGTCCTGTTGCCGGATCGGCGGGGGAGTGGCGCGAGCGCGATGGAGATCCCGGCTCCGGTCTCGATCGCTCGCCACGTCGCCGATCTTCTGGCCGTCCTCGACGCCGCCGCCGTGGAGCGTCCCGTCATCTTCGGCCACAGCTTCGGCGCGCTCCTGGCCCTCGAGTTCGCCGCCCGTCATCCGGAACGGGCGGCCGCGGTCGTGGCCTACGAGCCGCCCTATCTCGCGGTCGCCTCCCCGGCGCTGCTGGCGCGGCTCGGTCATGTGGCCGATGCCGTCGCCGCCGCGCATGCCGCGGGCGGCCCCGCCGCGGCGGCCCAGCTGTTCGTCCGCGCGGTCGCCGGCGACGATGCGTGGGACAGCCTCGGTCCCGCCCAGCGCGCCTCGCTGGAGGCCGAGGGTTCGGGCGCCCTGGCCGACACGTCGATGAACGACCTCGATCTCGCCGGGCTGTCGCGCATCGCCTGCCCGGTCGTGCTCGCGACCGGCGGCGCCTCGGACGACTTCTACGCCCCGATCGCCGACGCCATCGCCGCGGCCATCCCCGGCTCGCGCCGCGTCGTCCTTCCGGGCCTCCGCCACGTCGCGCCCGTCACGGACCCGGTTCCGTTCGCCGAGCTGATCCGCGACGCGTGTCCAGTCACACCTGGAAGACAGCCAGAGTAGCTTGCTGAGGACTGCATCCAGGAGGTCGAAGTAGCCAGACCTGGTCTGCTCGCTGAACCTGACTCCCAGGACCGGCGGGACGGACGACTCGCACACGTAGGGCGTTGGACTGTTGGCCCAACTCAGGACTACCCTTGGAAGTGAGGCCGCAGCAGGCTAGCGTGTGACTGGGTGGTGAGATGCCAAAGACGAAGAGGCTGGTGTCGCGATCGAGAGACCGAGCCTGGGGAGCCGCCGTCTTCGCGGGCACTCGCGTGCCGGTGGAGACGCTGTTCGACTATCTCGAGGCGGGCGAACCGCTCGACGAGTATTTGCGCCAGTTCCCAACTGTAAGTCGCGAACAAGCGGTCGGGGTGCTCGAGGCGGCCAAGGCCCGGGCTACGCGCGACCCCGTCCCGGCGTGAAGGTTCTGCTCGACGAGATGCTTCCGGTCGGCGTGGCCGACTTGCTTCCGGACCATCAGGTCGTCACCGTCAAGGATGCCGGATACACGGGGCTGAAGAACGGCGAGCTCATCCGTCGGGCGACCGCGGCCGGATTCGATGTTCTCGTGACTGCGGATCGCAACATGCCGGAGCAGCAGAACATCCGCGCCAGCGGCATCGCCCTTGTCCTGGTCCCCGGCAGCCGCCTTGCGGAGATAGCCCGCAGCGCGGCCGCCGTTGACGCGGCGGTTCGCGGGGCCCAGCCCGGCACGGTCACGCGAGTTTCGCCGCCGGACTGATCAACAACCTTGTCGCCTGACGCCGCAGCCTTGTCGCTTGACGCCGCGGCCTCAGCGGCAACCGCAGTCGAGCCCGTCCGCCGCGATGCTTCGGTTCGGTCCCCCGGCACACTCTTGGGCCCTCTTGCATGCTCCGAGCGGAATGCCCGGTGATCGAAGCGCACACTTGCTCGGGACTATGGCAGCGTCGTGCTCGGCCTGAGATAGTCTCGACCCGGCCAAGGCAGCCTGAACTGCAAACGCCGATCGTCACCGAACAAGCCAACCGCGCCCCGCCCCGTCCGATCAGGTGACGGTCACCGTCTGGGCTCCGGTGATCGAGGCGGTCGTCTTGTCGGTGGCACGGACCCACTGGCT
>PMXQ01000081.1:2146-6342 GCA_003171065.1 Chloroflexota bacterium | reverse complement strand
TGGCAGGAGCCTGTCTCTGTCTGGTACGGAGAGTACGACACCTCTGCTGCTGACGTTGAGGCCTTCGGCCCCTCCCTTTGGAGCCTCTGGAACGTCACCGCCGACTACAAGTACTACGGCCAGCTGGCGACGAACGTCCCGACGGTCTCGAACGGCGGCGTCAAGCTGACCAGCTCCGGCGGGATGGATGTCACGATCAACCTCCGCCCGGGCGCGAACTGGTCCGACGGCCAGCCCATCACCTGCGATGACCTGGCCTACCAGGTCCAGTGGCAGATGGACCCCGGCCAGGTCGGCAACGTCGTGGGCACCGTTGGGTGGGAGGACATCACCAGCGTCGACGGCGGAACCGGGACTAACTGCGTCGCCCATTTCAAGACGCAGTACGAAGGCTACCTCGGCCTGTGGGCGCCGGTTCTGCCCAAGCACTACATCTCGACCGTCGCGGTCGCTGATGCATCCACCAAGCTCTACGCCCAGACTAGCATTGCGTCTGGCGTGTACAGCGGCCCCTACATTCCGACCAACTGGGCGGCAGGCGCCGAGATCGACTTCGTGCCCAACACCCAGTTCTGGACGACCATCAAGAAGGCCACGCCACCGTTCGACTCCATGGTCTACAAGGTCTACGGAAGCGCCACGGCTGAGGAGGCCGGCTTCAAGAACGGCGAGGTCGACGTGGCTATGGACTTCAACCATAACGACCTGGCGACACTGGCGACGCTCGGCATTCCGCAGGCCTCGATCGATGCCATCAACGGCACCACCTACGAGCAGAACTCCTGGAACTACGCCGACCTGACCACGAAGTTCGGTGCGGCCGGCGCCAAGGCCCTGATGTCGGCTCTGCACTATGCCTACAACAAGGACGACATCGTCACCCGCATCCTCGGCGGCTCAGCTTCCCCGACGTGCGACAACATCTCGCCCTTGCTCTGGTACTACAAGGCTGAAACGTGCCCGACCTACGACGTGGCCAAGGCCAACTCGATCCTTGACGCGGCCGGGTTCAAGACCGGCTCCGATGGGATCAGGGTCGCTCCCAACGGCACGAAGGTCGAAGTGCTGGGCTGCACCAGCGCGTCGCGCACATATCGAATCAATACCCTGACACTGCTGGCTACCCAGCTGAAGCAGATCGGGGTCCTGCTCGACGTCCACCCCGTTCCATCGACCGGGGGCGGCATGTTCCCTGGATGGACTGAAGCCCCGGCGAACACTCCGTGCAACCTCACGCACGGCAACTACGATGTCGCCGAGTTTGCCTGGCTCTCCAGCCCAGACCCGGACGGCTGGTACCTGCTCTACGACTCCAAGTTCGATCCTAGCCTGGGCGATCACAGCGGTCAGAACGAGATCCGCGTGAGCATCCCGGCTCTGGACGCGGCTTTGCAAGACATGAACGGCACTGTGGACACGACCAAGATCCTCGCTGACATGGCCACCTACCAGGACATCTACGTCAACCCGGACAACGCCTTCCCGGAGATTCCGCTCTACTACTGGAAGACGGTGGTGCTCAAGGGCACCAACATGGTCAACGTCGTGAACAATGCGACGAGTGCGACTAACACCTGGAACATCGAGGACTGGTGGAGGAGCTAGCTCCGGCAGCCTCCTGCATCTGAACTGAGGTACAACGGTGTGGGATTGCGGCGTTCCATCGTCGCAATCCCACACCGCGCATCTGGGACGATGAGTTGACCAGGTACATCATTCGGCGCCTGATCGGCGCAATCCCGACTCTCTTCGTCATCTCCGTGGTGATCTACGGCATCGTGCTGCTGTCTCCGGGTGGTCCGACAGCTCGGTTTGAACAGAACCCCAAGATAACTGCGGCGGCCTTGGAGGCTTTCAAGCATCGGTGGGGCCTGGACCAGCCCTGGTTCGTCCAGTACTGCCGCTGGGTCGGCGTCTGCAACCCGGATGGGCAGGGGCTCGGCGTCTTCATTAGCAACCACGGGCTGCCTAACTTCCTGCCCGGGTTCTTGGGCGGCGGCGACAACGGCGTACTGCATCTCGACATGGGCATCTCCAGCACCACCGGAACGCCGGTAATGGACGTAATCGCCGAGCGCTTTCCAAGGACTCTCGTTCTCGCGGGCACATCCCTCGTGCTGTGGATGGTGTTGGCTTTCATCACCGGCGTGACGGCCGCGGTGAAGCGCTACTCCAAGGTGGATGGCGCCATCACGGTCTTCAACTATGTCGCGTACTCGTTCCCGACGTTCTGGCTGGGGCTGCTGCTAATCATCATCTTCTCGGCGCAACTGGGCTGGTTCCCGGCGGGAGGTATGTGGGACTCCCGCAACGGACAGATATTTGCGTCCCAGGCGTGGTGGGACGCTCTGTTCAGGGATCCGCTCTTCACCATCGGGGACCTCGTCCGGCATCTCACGCTGCCGGTTGTCACGCTGGTTGCGGTCAGCGTGGCGGGCGACTCCAGGTTCATCCGCGCCGCGATGATCGACGCGCTGCGCCAGGACTTCGTGCGAACGGCGCGGGCCAAGGGAGTATCCGAGCGGCGGGTCGTGTTTCGCCACGCCTTGCGCAATGCCCTGCTGCCCGTCGTGACGAACATCGGGCTGGAGATCCCGTTCCTGTTCGCGGGCGCGATCGCGACCGAGACGGTGTTCAGCTGGCCGGGAATGGGCGCTCAGTTCATCACATCGATCGGCCAGTACGACTACCCGGTAGTGATGGGCATCTCCGTCATCACGGCCGTTCTCGTGGTCGCATCCAACCTGCTGGCCGATGTGGTCTACGCGATCGTCGACCCGAGGATCAGCTATGGCTGATGTTGACGATCACCAGGCCCTCATTGTCGATTCTCCGGCGGCTCTCGAAGAAGTCCTGACCGGGCATCCAGACTACGACGTCCAGCTGGAGTCGCTCAACCAGTGGCAGCTGTCTTGGCGCCGGTTCAAACGGCACCGCATGGCGCTCTTCGGGGCCAGTCTGTTCTTCACGATGGTGGCCGTAGGTATCCTCGGTCCGATCGTGATGCCGTTCAACAAGAATGCCCTCGTGCCGCTGGACCAGGTGGTCAACAACGGCCGGCCGCCGATGATCTATCCGTACTTCCACCCGTTCGGCGAGACGCAGCAGCTGCAGTACGACGTCTTCACGCTCGTCGTGAACGGCATCGGGCTGTCGCTGCTCATAAGCGTCGGGGCGACAGTAATCTCTACGATCATCGGAACGATCGTTGGCAGCCTCTCCGGCTACATCGGGGGCTGGCTGGATACGATCCTGATGCGCATCGTGGATGCGCTCCTGGCGCTGCCGTTGATCTACCTGATCCTGATCGCTTCGGAGTTCCTGGGCTCCGGCAACTGGTTCACAGTTATGTTGATCTTCGCCCTGCTCGGGTGGCTGCAGACCTCTCGACTTGTCCGCAGCGTGATGCTGAGCCTGCGTGAAGCAGATTACGTCGATGCCGCCAGGGTGGTCGGCGTGGGCCGGATGCGCATCATCTTTCGTCATCTGCTGCCCAATGCGATGTCGCCGATCATCGTGGTGTCCACGCTGAGTGTCGCGGGCTTCATCATCACCGAGGCTTTCGTGAGCTTCCTCGGCTTTGGCGTCGACCCGTCCACACCAACTCTCGGGAACATCCTGAGCGGGGCCCAGGAGGCCATCGGCGCCGGCAACTGGTGGTGGGCCGTCTTCCCGGGTTTGGCTATCGTCGTCATCGTCCTGGGCATCAACTTCATGGGCGACGGCCTCCAGGACGCTCTCGACCCGAGGGCCAAGGTATGAAGCAGAAGGTGTTGACGGAAGACCCGAACGCGAGAGGGTCTCACTTTGGCCCGCCAACGGACGAAGACATCCTCCTCGAGATCCGCGATCTGCACACCTACTTCCACGTCATGGACGGCACCGTCAAGGCCGTCGACGGCGTCAGCTTTTCGCTCAAACGAGGCGAGACGCTGGGTCTGGTGGGAGAGTCGGGCTGTGGCAAGAGCGTCACCGCGCTGACCATCATGCAGCTGCTGGACATGCCGCCCGGCGAGATCGTGAGCGGGCAGATCTGGTTCGACGGCCGCGACCTGCTGCAGCTGGAGCAGGACGCGATGCGGCGAGTCCGCGGCGCGGACATCGCGATGATCTTCCAGGAGCCGATGACCAGCCTCAACCCGGTCTTCACGATCGGCGACCAGATCTCCGAGGCGATCCTGCTTCACCAGCATGTC
>PMXQ01000081.1:0-2031 GCA_003171065.1 Chloroflexota bacterium | reverse complement strand
CTTCTGCTGATCACGCACGACCTGGCAGTCGTTGCCGAGACGGTCCAGAACGTCGCCGTCATGTACGCCGGTCGCATCGTCGAGACCGGTTCTGTCGAGGATGTCCTGCTGGGCCCAACGCATCCGTACACGCAGGGCCTGCTCAGCTCGATTCCCGCTCTCCACAAGCGAGGACAGGAGCTGGACGTGATCAAGGGTGTGGTTCCGAACCCGTTCCGGATGCCCCCCGGTTGCAAGTTCGAGCCACGCTGCCGGTACGCCTGGGACCGGTGCCGAATGGGCGAGCCGGAGCTGGTGGCCGTGCCCGGCCGCAAGAGCCAGTCCCGCTGCTTCCTGCAGATGCCGGAGGGCGCCTCCCGGCGAGGCCAATTCGAGCAGGCCGCCGCGGCTTCCGTCCGCGGCGTGATCGGCTGAGGCCGAGATGGAAGAGACGGCCCAAACCACAATGTCCGACAACCAGCCCGCGCGCTCCGCTCCGGCCGCGGCAGCCGTCGCCCCGGCGGTGGGCAAGCCCCTGATCGAGGCGCGCGACGTCAAGACGTACTACCCGATCTACGGCGGGATCCTGCGACGGCGCGTGGGCAGCGTCTACGCGGTCGACGGTGTGAGCCTCACGATCAACCGCGGGCAGACCTTCGGGCTGGTGGGAGAGTCCGGCTGCGGCAAGACGACTCTGGGCCGCACCATCCTGCGCCTGGAGAAAGCTACCGCAGGGTCGGTCACGATGGACGGTCAGGACATGCTGGCCATGCGGGGCCCGGCGCTCAAGCGTATGCGGCGGCGCATGCAGCTCATCTTCCAGGATCCGTACGGATCGCTCAACCCGCGGATGCCCATCAGCGACATCATCGGAGAGGGCCTGCTGGCCCAGGCCGACGCGGACAACGGCTGGCGGACGCGGACTATTCGCGACAAGCGGGTCGGTGACTACCTGGAGGCCGTGGGTCTTCGGCGCGACTACGCGCGGCGCTACCCCCATGAATTCTCCGGCGGCCAGAGGCAGCGTATCGGCATCGCTCGCGCGCTTGCGCTGGCGCCGGATTTCGTGGTCTGCGACGAACCAGTTTCCGCGCTGGACGTGTCGATCCAGTCGCAGATCCTGAATCTGCTGTCAGATCTTCGGTCCGAGTTCAACCTGACCTATCTCTTTATTGCCCATAACCTGTCCGTGGTGCAGTACTTCTGCGATCGGATCGGGGTGATGTACCTCGGCAAGCTTGTCGAGGTCGCCACCACGGACGCCCTGTACGAGAAGCCTCTGCACCCGTACTCGGTGGCCCTGCTGTCGGCCATTCCGGTGCCGGATCCTCGTGTGCGCAAGAAGCGGCTAGTTCTCAGGGGCGACGTGCCGTCGCCGGCCAACCCGCCTTCGGGATGCCGCTTCCACACCCGCTGCTGGCTCCGCGAGAAGCTCGGCAACCCGGAACAATGCTCGACGATCGATCCGCCCCTTCGGGACATGGGTGGTGGACAGATGGCCGCTTGCCATTTCGCCGAGCAGGTCACCAAGCAGGCCGCCCAGGAAGTGGCTTCGACACAGTCCGTGATCGAGGCCGCCACAGAACTGCCCGACTAGTAGAGAATTGCCACACCGTCCGGAGGAGGCGGCGAACCGCAGACGGTGCTTGACTTGGCCTATAGTCGCGACTCACGTTGCGGCATGGAGATGAGGACGGACGGGCCCACGGCGCCACCCGGCGCCGCCACCGCCCTGGCAACCTTGTATAGGGAAGGAGAGGACATGAGGAAGAAGTTAGGCTCGTTGCTGGCCATCGCCGTTCTCGCGGCGGCGGCCTGCAGCAGCAGCGCCACGCCGGTCCCGGCGACGTCCGGGCCCACGGGCACTACGCCGACGACCGCTCCGACGAGCGCGGCCACCTCGCAGGCGACCGCGGCGGCCACGCCGGTCGCCACCGCCGTCGAAGGCGGCACCATGGTCTACGCCCTCAACGGCGACATTGCTCTGGCCGACCCGTCGCTCGTCAGCGATGGCAACTCGCTCTTCGTCGAGGCTCAGGTCGTCCAGGGTCT
>PMXQ01000140.1 GCA_003171065.1 Chloroflexota bacterium | reverse complement strand
GCCCGGTCAACCGGGCCTATGGCCGCCAGGAAACTGAACCGCTGGCCCGGGGCGACGATCTGGCCGTTGAGGGTATTGGCCGGGACGCGGATGTTCACGCCGTAGCCGTTGGTTATGCCCGGGTAGAAGATGGTCGTCCAGCTGCCGATGACGACCATGCCGCTCAGGCTCTCGGGCGTGATGCGAGGGGAGATCGGGGCCTGAACGATGGCAACGGTGGGACCCGGGTTCCCGCCCGAGGCAAGGCTGCCCAGGTACGCGACGATGGCCTGCGAAGTCGCGGCCACGTCGATGCCTTCGCCGTCCTTGCCGTTCTTCACGCCGGTCGGCTTACCCGATTTGTCGAAGACGACCGACGGTTCTACCGGTGTGGTGGCGACCTTCGGCGCGAGCTCGGACAGATATGCCTGTATCGCTGCCGGACCGATGGAGGGACCGTAGCTGCCATCGGGCTTGGTGCCGAAAACGATCGAGCCGCGAACCGTGGCCGCGTCGATGGTGTAGGTCGCGGCCGGGATCGTGGTCCGACTCGGGCTCGGGCTCGGGCTCTGGGCCTGCGTGTCGCCGCCCCAGGTCAGTGTGACGTCGACGGCCATCCGTTCGGCCTCGGCGACCGCGGCCTCGGCATCCGCGTCGCTCACCTGTGGGTCGAGCGTCACGAGAGCGCCGCCCGCCTGGAAAGCCGCCGGCGCGTCCGGCTGCGCCAGGCCGTCGACGATCGCGCTGGAAACGGCCTCCTCGTCGATGATGTGCCCGGTCGTCGCCGCCGCAAAGCCGAAGCTACCGCTCTCGGCCGCAGCCTGCGCGTCCTGCGGAGACACCCGGGTCGCGCCGACCAGTTGACGGACCTGGGTCGCCACGGCCATCGGGTCGACGCGTACCACGATCGGGACGGACTCGCCGTTGATCGCGGATCGGAGCATGAAGACGGCGTCGTCGATCGGATTGCCCGTGTGCCCGACCCGCATCGCCGCGCCGGCCATGAATTCGACATCGGGTTCGCGGCCCGCTGCCTGATACGTGATCGTTGATACGCCGACCGGCGTCGTGACCGTGATCTCGCCCTGGCCTAGGTACGCGTAGTCGGTCTGCAGCCTGGCGATCACCTGATCGCGGCTGAGGCCCGACACGTCGACCGAACCGACCCGGACGCCGGGGACGACCCGGTTCGAGTACGCATTCAAGGCAACCAGGGCCGCTGCCGTAACGAGGATGAGGGTCGCGATCAGGGCGATGGCAAATGCAAGGGCAAGCCTTGCCAACCCGAGGAGTCGAGCGCGGGCCGATGCCGGCCGTGTGAGCGGGCCGCGCAGGTCGGGTCCGACCCTGGGCCCGACGGCGACGGAGGAACCTGCCGGCGAGGTCGACGCCCACCCGATGGATTCGGGCGACGCCTGCCGATCGGCAGGCTCGCCCGGACCCGGGCCGAAGATCTCGTCGACCAGGTCCAGCTCATCCGTTGCCATGATCGTTCCCTCTATCCGTGTCGATCGACCAGCATCATGAAACCACAGGGCGCGTGAGCAATGTGCACCGGGTCGCAAGTCCTCGCCGCGGGACAGACGTGCCGACCTGGCGACACGTTACGACGCCCGGTCGTTCCTGACCAGATGCCGCTTGATATCTGCACGCGCCCGGAGCCTGCCGGGCGCGCCAGTTCCCGAGCGCGAGATCGGCTTCCCGAGCCCGCGCCAGGGACGCGGACAGCAACCGGCTTCTTGCGTCGAGCTAGCAAACGCCCCGTCGATTCATGAAGCCTTCGGGCCGTGGTCGGTCGCCGGCGCCACCGGCACGTTGAAGCGCAGCAGATCGCGAGCCCAGCGCCAAGGATCCGGCGTGTCGGCAGCGAAGCGCGACCGCACTTCAGATGCAGTCCCGGGCCGCCGCCGCTGGCCACAGGGTCGACCTCCTCCGTGCGACGCGGCTCCCGTCGGCCGCAGGACGAGGCGCGGAGGCCCACGGAGGCGTCCGGGCGAGAGGCCATATCCCTGGGGCTCTACGGGAGCCTCGTGACCCAGGGTGTGGTCGAGGAGAAGACCACACAGATGGTCGAGATCGTGCTGGCGACGGTCCGCCCGACCCAGCTGCTCGCGGGCAAGATCGTCGGCATCGGCCTCGTCGGCCTGCTCCAGCTCGCCATCGTCGGGGCAGCCGGCTTCGTCCTGGTCGCACGCACGCACGTCCTGACCATCCCGGCCCTGGGTGCGAGCGCTATCGCCGGCGACCTGCTCTGGTTCGTCCTCGGCTTCTATCTGTACGCCATGGCCTTCGCCGCGGCGTCATCTCTCGTCTCGCGCCAGGAGGAGATCGGCGACGTGACCGCCCCGATCACGATCTTCCTCGTCCTGGGCTACCTGCTGGTCTTCGTCGTGGTGTCCGACCCGAGTGGCGTGCCGGGTACGGTTCTGTCGCTGCTGCCGCCTTTTGCTCCCGTGCTCATGCCGGTCCGAATGGCGACCGGTGATGCGCCGGCCTGGCAGGTGCTACTGGCCCTGGCTTTGACGCTTACGGCCGCGGGTGCGCTGACGTGGCCGGCCGGACGCATCTGCGCCAATTCGATCCTGCGGCTCGGGGCGCGGGTCCGAGTCCTTGACGCTTTGTTTGGGAAGTAGGCTCGCTGCCCTGGTCGGGCCGACACCCGGCCGTGCAGCCGCCCGCCCCAGCCCCTGTCCGATCAGACGACGGTCACCGTCTGGGATCCGGTGATCGAGGCCGTCGTCTTGTCGGTGGCCCGGACCCACTGGGAGCCGGCAGTCTTCAGAACCAACGC
>PMXQ01000037.1 GCA_003171065.1 Chloroflexota bacterium | reverse complement strand
GCGGCAGGACGGAGGCTCGGGGCTTGACTATTAGAACAACTGTTCTAGTATGGGTGGTCCCATGGTCACCCCTTCCCCCAGCGTTCAGGCTGCTCTCGCGACTCTCCGGGATCGCTGGGGCGGTGCAGCTCCGCGCTGGGGCGGGGAGGTTCTGGGGGCTCTTGCGGTGGCGCCGCGGCCCATTCCGGAAGACGAGCCGGCGATTGCGCCGGTCCCCGCGGACGAGCGGGCTATACCCACCGGCTTTCGCGCTCTGGATGCCATCCTCGGTCTGGGTGGATTGTCGCGGACCTCGACCACCGCCCTCCAGGGGGACGGAACGAGCGGCAAGACCACCCTTGCGCTGCGGGCCGTCGCCCAGGTCCAGGCCGCCGGCGGGATAGCCGCCTACCTGGACCTCGCGCGGAGCCTCGACCCGGTCGAAGCGGCAGCCCGGGGCGTTGCGCTCGAATGGCTGGTCGTCCTCACGCCGGACACCATCGAGGAGGCGCTGTCGATGGCGGCGATGCTTCTCCAGGACCGAACCGTGGACCTGCTGCTGCTAGACCTGCCGTCCTTGACGAGCGATCGCGCGGGTCTGTCCGCGGCTGCTCTTGGCGAGCGGCTGCACCGATTGGCGGCGCTGGCACGTCGAGCCGAGGTCCAGCTGCTGGTGCTCGAGCCGGCGAATCTGCCCGCTCCCATCACCGGCGCACTTGCCCAGATCGCCGCGCTCCGCCTGGAGCTGAGCCGGCGGGCATGGATCAGGCTCGGCCATGACGTCGTAGGACAGCGGACCGAGGTGCGCGTCTCGCGGGATCGGTACGGGCCGCCGGGCCGGGCGGCGGAAGTTCGAATCTTGTACGCGGAGGGTGGACCGCGGGACGCGTGCCTGGCTCGGGACGAGCTGCTCAGAGAGATGAGGCCCCGAGGCGGGCCGCGCGTTGCCGTACCGCTGGCCGCCGCCGCTCCGGCCGCCGCCGCGCACTTTGGGGCCGCGCCGCCCGGGGGCTCGCGGCCGGTCGCCGGCTCTTCGGCGGCCCGGCCGTCGCCGCCCCTTCTCAATCTCTCACTCCCGGTTCCCGCCGATGCGACTCCTCCATCTCTACTGGCCCCACCTTCTCATTCGCCTGGCACGAGCCCGGTCCTGCGGACCCTTCGAGGCGGAGCCGATCGTGCTGGGAGGCATGCCGTGGACGAACGGGACGGTGCTGGACGCCAGCAGGTCGGCGCTGGAGCTTGGGGTCCGGCCGGGCATGCCGCTCGGTGCGGCTCATCGACTGGCGCCGGAAGCGCGATTCCTCGATCCGAGCCCGGAGGCTGACGGCGCTGCCTTTGAGGCGGCGCTCGATCGACTGGCCGGCTTCAGCCCGGGCGTGGCTGCCGAGGCGGACCCGACCATGCCGGGCTTCGGGCGGGCGGAGGTACAGCTCGACGGACTGGAGCGGCTGTGGGGGCCGGAGCCGCTGATCGCGAGCCGGATCGGGGAGGCGCTCGCGGAGGTTCTGCCGGGGCCGCCTCTAGCGGGCGTCGGCGGGACGCGTTTCGTGGCAGCCGTGGCCGCATCGCTCGCGGGCAGGGGGATGGCGGGAGTGGCGGCGCCGGGCGGGACCGCGGCGGGCAGGACCGCGGCGGGAGTGGCGGCGACGGGCGGGACCGCGGCGGGCGGCGCCGCGGCGGGCGCCGGTGACGGCGTTCGGCTGCACGTCGTGGAGCGGGGCGCGGACGCGGACTTCCTGGCGCCACTCCCCGCCGCCACGCTGAGCCGCGATCCGGAGGTGCGCGCTCGCCTGGATCGGTTCGGGTTGCGCCGGATCGGCCAGGTGGCCGAGCTGCCGCTCTCCGCGGTCGTGGCCCGGTTCGGGCCGCAGGGGGAGCGGATCCATGCGCGGGCCCGGGGCCTGGAGACGGAGCCGTTCCGGCCGCGCCGCGCCCCCGAGCGCATGGCGCTGGCACTCCCCATAGAGCCGCCCGTGACGGACATCGAAGCCATGCGTTTCGTCCTGCACAGATTGGCGGCCGCGTTCGGGGATCAGCTGGTGGCGCGCGGCGCGGCCGCCGGCCGAGCCCGGCTGACCCTCGGGCTGGACGGCACCTTCGTGGCCGGGGAGACGCCGCCGGCGCTGGTCATCGACCAGCGCCTGCCCGAACCCACGTCGGAGGGTCTTGCCGTGGAGCGGCTGCTCCTGGCCCGGATCGAGGCGTCTCCTCCGCCGGCGCCGGTCGCGAGCCTGGAGCTGGAGCTGGGCGAAGTGGCGCCGGCGGCCGGCACCCAGCTGACCCTGTTCACACCGCAGACCGGAAGGACGGGGAGACTCGGCTGGCAGCTGGTCCGGCTCGGGCTCCGCTTCGGTGAGCGCCGGGTCGGCTGGATGGAGATCGGCGATCCGGAGGCGCCGCTCGCCGAGATGCGCTGGACGTGGCGCCGCCCCGTTGGCACCGGAACCCCCGCCGCTGATCGCGAGCGCCGCCGATGACCCGGCTGCTGCGCGAGCATCCCCCGATCGAGGCCGAGCTGGACTCGAGCGGCACACTCGTTGCTTTCCGCTGGAACGGCCGCCGCGAGCCGGTCGAGGTCTGCAATCGCTGGCGCGTGGAGGAGAGCTGGTGGAGCCAGCCGATCGCCCGCGACTACTTCAAGGTGGCGGGTCCACGCTGGCTGGCTCTCATCTACCTCGATCGAGTCGACGGCTCCTGGCACCTGGAGCGCCTGTACGACTGACCCCGGCAAGCGCTCAGGATAGCTCCTCCAACGCTGCCAGGCCGGTAACATTGCTCGTCGTCGAGGAGAGCGCCGCGGCGTCGCGCGTCGAGGCCTCCGAGGGGCACAGGAGAGGGAATGCAGGAGTACTGGAATTCGGGCGCCTGCCTGTCGTCCCCGAACAGCCCAACCCGGATAGATAAGCCGCCCGTAAGCACCAGTAAGCGTCGGCTGGCCGGCTTCGTTTCGCTCCCGCTCCGCGGGTCGCCGACGATCCCGCAGACGTGCGGCCAGTCGGGCGGCTGCGCCGGGGCCACGAGCCGCCGCGTCTAGCTCGACAGTGGCGCTGATCGCATTGGTTCTACGACTAATTGTCGCCTAGACCCAGACCACGACGCCGACGGGAGCGGCGGATCATGGCGTCTTCCAACGCTACGTGGCCGCGTTGAAGTCGGCCTGCAGCGCCGTCGTCACCCTCCTGAAAACCGCGTTCATGTTAAGGCTTTTGGTCGCTGCCAGAGTGGAGAAGACCCTGTTGTAGTCGGCGACGGCCTTGGTGTTGTTGGACAGCTCGGCCTGGTGGTTGGGGACCTCGGCATAGGCCTCCATGTCGACGGCGACCTGCCAGTTGACCTTATTGCCGGGGAACTGCCTGGCCAGCTGCGGATCGACGTTGTCGTGGAAGAACTTGAGCCGGTCGCCGGTGGCCGGAGTGCCGCCATAGGCGGCCAGCAGGTCCATGCGGTTCATGATGTAGGTCATGGCCTCGAAGGCTCGATCCGGCGCTGGCGAGTTCTTGTAGATGGCGAAGGTGTCCATATCGACCGGGGCGGTGGTCACGCCGGCGCTGTTGGCCGGCATGGGGGCGATGTCCCAGTGCTTGCCCAGGGCATTCGCTAGGCTCGTGTCGCCGAGCATGCAGCAGGTGTATCGCTGCGACATGTAGCCCATGGCCACGTGGCCAGAGGCGATCGGGTTGCCCCAGGCCAGCAGGTCGGAGTTGCGCTCGGCATCGGTGGCGATGAAGTGGTCGGTCCAGATGCCGTTGTAGTACCAGCTCCAGGCGGCCTTCCAGGCATCGGGGGACTGGGCGGTCCGCCCGTCCGGGGCGACGAATGAGCCACTGCCGAAGGCGGACCCGAGAGCGCGGCCCTCGGTGTCCTGGAACTCGAAGCCGAACTGGACCTGGCTCGTCGGATCGAAGCTGGGCTGATCCGCGATGCGGCCCGTCTCGTCGAACGAGAGGCGCATGGCGAGGGTGCGGACTGTGTCCCAGTTCCAGTCGACCTGTTTGCCATCGAGCGTGTACTTGTCGCCGACCTTGGTCGGTGGGTAGCTGAGGCCGGCCGCGTCGAAGAGGTCCTTGTTGTAGAAGATGTAGGAGGGGTAGACCGCGTAGGGAAGGCCGAGCAGGGCGCCGGTCCGCGGGTCCCGCATTGTGTTGAGCACGGCAGGCGGGTACTGCGACATGTCGTAGCCGGTGGCCTGGATCAGCGGCGTCATGTCCAGGAACGTGCCGGAAAGGCCGGCCATGTCCTCGATCCTCAGCGGACCGATCAGGTCGGGCGGTTGGTTCGCCGCGATCTCGGTCTTGAGGATGTCGGTCGCGAGGTTGTTTTGGACGACTTGGAACGAGAGCAGGGTCGGCTCGATGCCGTCTGTTCGCTTGTCCTGCAGCGCGTTGAAATCGCTCACGACCTGCTGCTCCAGGGCCATCTGGTCCGGGTTGGTGCCCGGGCCGAGGCCGACGAACCATTGAACGACGATGTGGGCGGTAGGATAGAGGGGGAGGATTACTACCGGCGGCCGCTCTGTCGGTGCGACCGACGGCGCAACGGTGGGCTTCACGGATGACGGAGTAGCAGTGCCCGTCCCGCCCCCGCAGGCGCCAATCGCGAGCGCGGCCACTGACGCCAGCGTTGCCAACCGAACGAGACTTAGTCTGCCCATCTCGTAGCCTCCCTGATAGTCTCGCGGCGTCGCCGGTCCCTCTTCGCCGGCCGCCCTCCGCTCGGTATCCGTATGAGATGCGATCCGGGGGGCTTCGCGGATCACGGCGTCTCTGAGGCTACGAGGTCGCGTCGACGTCGGTCTGCAGGGCCGCGGCCTTGGCGTAGTTGGGCATCTCGGCTTCGTGGTTCGGGCTCTCGGCACAGGCCTCCATGTCGATGGCGACCTGCCCGGCCGGACGGCTCTTGCCGCGAGGCGTGGGGATAGACATCTACGTTGACCTGGTTTTGCGAAGCCTGCAGGTCGATGAACCGCGGCGGCGCCGACCATGCGTCCTCGCTGGCCACACCCAGGACGGGCTCGCTGGTGAGGACGCGTCTGCGGCGCCGCTGGCCACGGACGCGCCGCCGGCTCCGGAGCGCGTGCTCCGTCCCTCATCGAACGCGCTCCCGCGCTACGGGGTGTCGCAGCGGCCCGAGACCCCCGCTCCGCCACAGGCGCCCGCTCCGCCGCAGGCTCCGTCCGAGAAGACGCTCCCCATCGAGGCCGACTGGCCCGAAGGCATCTAGGGCCATCGACCGCGCGGCCGCGGTCCGCTCGTCACGCCCGGGACGCAGCAAGGCCCGCCGCCGAGGCGACGGGCCTTGCATGTCGGGAGACCAGCTCACCAGGCCACCCGACAAGTCGAGCGATCCGGCCACCACGCCGAATCGTCGCCAGAGAATCGGCTATTCCGCAGCCGCTTGCGCGGCGACTGCCACCGGCAGCAACACAAGGATAAGCAGCGCCGCCAGGACTACCAGCACCGTTGTTCGTATCGTCGTGAGGGCGATTTCGCGGTATCTGTCCATAGGGCTCGTTCGACGGGCCGGCGACGATGAGTGTGGCGCGCCGGGGCCCCGAGCCTCCGTCCTGCCGC
>PMXQ01000012.1 GCA_003171065.1 Chloroflexota bacterium | reverse complement strand
GCGCGGCCCAGCTCTACTACCGGCTGAACCTGACCCAGGACCAGGTCGGCGAGCGGTTGGGCGTCAGCCGGTTCAAGGTCGGCCGCCTCCTGGACCGCGCCCTGCGGGAGTCGGCCGTCCGGATCGAGATCGTCCATCCCGACGTGCGGTTGGTGCAGCTCGAGGACGGCCTCGTCGGCCGGTTCGGCCTGCGAAGTGCGGTCGTCGTCGACGTGCCGCCGGCCGCCTCCCCGACTGACGAGGATCTCCTCGCCCGAGAGCGGGTCGGCGCGGCCGCCGCCGCACACCTGACCTCGCTGCGGCCGATCGGTGCGATCGGTGTCTCGTGGGGGCGCACGATGCTCGGGCTCGCCGCGCACCTCCGCCCGGGCTGGACGGCTGCTTCCGAGATCGTTCAGCTCAACGGCGCGATGTCCCGCTCCGCCCGCCCGACGCGCGCCCAGGAGGTCGTGGAGCAGTTCGGGCGCACGACCGGGGCCGCGATCCGGCTGATGGCCGCTCCGGCGATAGTCGGCTCCCCGGAGCTTCGCGAGGCGCTCGAGCAAGACCCGTCGGTCGGCGAGACGCTAGCCGCCGCCCGTGCCGCGCAGACCGCCGTCTTCGGCATGGGGGTGCTCGGCCCCGACAGCGTCCACATCGCGTCCGGCAACATCGGCGAGGCGGACCTCACGGCACTCACCGACGCCGGAGCCGTGGGCGACGTCCTGGGACGGTTCCTGTCGCTCGACGGTCGCATCGCCCTCCCCTCGCTCGACCGGCGGACGATCGGGCTGCCCCTCGGGGAGCTCGGTGCGAAGACCCTGTCCGTCGGCGTTGCCGCCGGCCCGGGACGTGGCCCGATCGCGCTTGCCGCTCTCCGGGCCCGGTGCGTCAACGTGATCGTGACCGACGAGGCGACGGCAGCATGGGTGCTCGACCATGCATAACGCGCGCGGTACGGCATCCCCGTCCGCCGACCAGGTGCGCGAGGTCGTGCGCCGGATCGTGGACGCCAGGCTCGCCGCCGATGGAACGATAGGATCGGCAAGCGCGCCCGGACCAGCCGCAGCGGTCCCCGGCGCAACTTCGGCGGCGGCTGGTCCAGCCGCCGGAGCCGCTCCATCCGGTTCGGAACCCGTCGCCATTGCCATCGGGGCCGATCACGGCGGCTCCGAGCTCAAGGATCGGGTCGGGCAGATGCTGACCGAGACCGGCTTCGCTGTCCACGACTGCGGGGCGCACGGCACCGATCCCGTGGACTACCCCGATATCGCGCATGCCGTCGCCCGCCTGGTGGCCGACGGAACCTGCCGCTGGGGAATCATCCTCGATGGCGCGGGAATCGGTTCGTGTATGGTCGCCAACAAGGTACCGGGCATCCGGGCCGCCCTCTGCCACGACCTCTCAAGCGCGCGGAACAGCCGCGAGCACAACCACGCCAACGTCCTCACCCTGGGCGCCCGCTTCATCGGTGAGGGTCTTGCCATTGAGATCGTGCGGGCATGGCTCGGCACAGACTGGGCCCCGGGCCGCCATGCCGCGCGGGTCGAGAAGATCACAGCTATCGAGCGCCAGTACATGGCACCCACCGGTGAGGTTCGAAGATGACGGAGGCGATGAACACCCGAGACCAGCTCGTCGAGGCGATTACCCGCGAAGTGCTCGCGTCTCTGGGCGCGCCGGCCGGCCCTGGCGCCCAGAGCAGCCCGGACGGGATGTGCGCCAGCTGCAGCGGCGCGTGCGCCGCGCAGTGCGCGACGAAGGTTCGCGATGTGGTGGCGGGAGGTGCGTCACGCGTCGAGTACCACGGCCAGGCGGCCGACGTCCCGACCGACCTCGCCCGCTACATCGACCACACGCTGCTTCGACCCGACGCGGTGGTCGCCGACATCGACAAGCTCTGCGCTGAGGCAGCCGAGTTCCGGTTCGCCGCGGTCTGCGTCAACCCGACCTGGGTTCGCCGAGCGGCGGACAATCTGCGCGATTCCGACGTCGGCGTCGCCTCGGTTGTGGGCTTCCCGTTCGGTGCGACGCCGACGGAGATCAAGGCCTTCGAGGCCCGCCGGGCCATCCGGGACGGCGCCCGCGAGATCGACATGGTCATCAACATCGGGGCGCTAAAGAGCGGTTTGCAGGCCCAGGTCCGCGAGGACATCGCCCGCGTCGCCGACGCCTGCCACGAGGCGGGCGCGCTATGCAAGGTGATCATCGAGACCGGCCTGCTGACCGACGAAGAGAAAGTGATCGCCTGCCGCCTCGCCCAGCAGGCCAAGGCGGACTTCGTCAAGACGTCCACCGGGTACGCCAAGGGCGGAGCAACCGTTTTCGACGTCGCACTCATGCGCGAGACCGTCGGCCCGAAGATGGGCGTCAAGGCCTCGGGCGGCATCCGAACTGCCGAGGACGTCCAGGACATGATCGCAGCCGGGGCGACCCGGATCGGGGCATCCGCCGGCGTCAAGATCGTCACGGGAGAGAAGGGCGCACATGGGCAATATTGACCTTCGGGCCTACGTCTTCCTGGATAGCCTCCAGGCTCAGTACGCGGCCTTCCTGGGGACGGTCGCCCAGGGATTCCTGCCGCTCGCGGGCGATGCCTCGCTCGAGATCGAGATCTCGCCCGGCATCGAGATCAACCGGCTGACCGACATCGCCCTCAAGACCACGACCGTCAAGCCCGGCATGCAGATCATCGAGCGCTACTACGGCATGCTCGAGATCCACTCGCCGTCGCAGGCCGAGGTCCGCGCCGCCGGCGCCGCGATCCTCGCCGACATCGGCCTGGCCGAGACGGACCGGATCAAGCCGCACGTCCTCTCGTCGCAGATCATCCGCCGGATCGACGATCACCAGGCTCAGCTGATCAACCGGACGCGTCACGGCCAGATGCTCATCCCCGGCCAGACGCTCTACGTGCTGGAGCTCGAACCCGCCGCGTATGCCGCGCTCGCGGCCAACGAGGCGGAGAAGGCGGCTCACATCAACATCCTCGAAGTTCGGTCCTTCGGCTCCATGGGCCGTATCTACCTGGGCGGCGAGGAACGCGACATCGACGTCGGCTGGCGCGCGGCGCTGTCGGCGATCGATGGACTCGAAGGACGCGAAGCCAAGGCGTAAGAGAAGCGGCGGCGACCGAACGGTCGGACGGCCGAACCAGAAGGAGACAGGGTCGATGGCAGAAGCGCTTGGGATGATCGAAGCCCGCGGGTTCGCGGCAGTGGTCGAGGCCGCCGACGCGATGGTCAAGGCGGCCAAGGTCGAGCTGGTCGGCTACGAGAAGACCGGCGGCGGCTATGTGACCGCGGTGGTTCGCGGCGATGTCGCCGCCGTCAAGG